>NZ_WXEY01000002.1 GCF_009877425.1 Heliomicrobium undosum
GTAGATGAACAGGTGTTGAAAGAGACACCTGTTTTTGTTTTTTATGGCAATATCATACCGTAAGGTTGAGTGGAATTATCGAGCAGAATAAACTATAATCAGTGATGGGGAAAGGGGTCGAATTTGTGGAGCATAAAATGCGGGATTTAGGGATTCCGCTCATGAAATTATTCATGTTGTCTTTTGCCTTTTTCTTCCTCATTCAAACAGGGATGTATATTAGTCAATTGTCCCCCGAGAAAAGAAGTCAACTGGCGATGAACATATTTCCCTGGCTCTTTGCCGATGAGGTTGTAGCCATGGCTGGTGAAGTGAATTACCCCATTGATGATGTGGGTTTGACACAGGGCATCATCTTTGCGGAGCAACAGCACCCCCCTGAAAGTTACCAATCTGTCGCTCCCCCTTCCGGAGCGCCTATGACCACACAGTCGGAGGATGTAACTGAAAAAGGGGAGCAGAAACCCGGCGGCGAAAGGCTTTTGTCTACTATTGCGCCGGTGACTCCCATTTCTGCTTCTGTGGCGGGGGCCAAGCAATCAGGCAAGGTAGCGTACTTGACTTTCGATGATGGCCCGAGTGACATTACACCGCAGGTCCTCGATATTTTGGACAAATATAAGGTACAAGCCACCTTCTTTGTCATCGGCGGCCAAGCGGATGCCCGCCCTGATCTCATCCGTAGGATTCGATCGGAAGGGCATCTGATCGGGAATCACACCTACTCCCATCGGTATCGCCAGATCTATTCCAGTCCAACGGCCTTTATCCAGGACTTGCAGCAAGCGGAAGAGGTTCTTAACCGGTTGCTTGACGAACGCCCAAAACATGTTCGAGCCCCCGGTGGCACAAGAGGCAACATGTCTGCCGAATTGATCAAACGGTTGACGGAGCAAGGCTATGTGCTTCATGATTGGAATGTCGACTCCAGGGATACAGCGGCGCCTGTGGTCAGCGCAGAGTCCATCCATGGGCAGGTTATGCGGCAAGTGGTCGACAAGGAAAACGCCGTCATCCTCTTCCACGACGGCCCCGGAAAAATCACGTTGCCGGTGGCTCTCCCCGCTATTATTGAAGAACTGAAGAAGCAAGGCTTTGCCTTCAAATCGCTGGAACATATTGCAAGACCGGTCGTCATGTATCAACACTGATAGGTAAGGAATGCAGGGACCTTTGCGAGGGATAATAGACAAAAGAAGCAGAGGGGGCTGTGATGTTGGAAAAGGAACCTGTCGGTAAAAGGTTTGGAAAAAGGGAATCTGACGTCTGGAACGAAGTGAGCCATGAGCTGTCAGCTAAGGATGATCGAAAAGCGGAAGCCTACTGGCGCGAGGTGGCGGAGAACGGTCCCTCGACAGATGTCGCGCCTTTTGTGCAGGGAACCAACACGGGTAGCCCCAAGCGCCTTCATCCGGACAGAAAAACAGGAGACCACTAAGAACAAGCTGGAAGCGTCGAGAGGAAAATGACGCTTCCAGCTTGTTTCTTAGTATAAACTGATCACCGGCTGGGTTCGCTGGATTAAGACAGCCAGTTGAGCCCGTGTCATCGATTGATCCGGTTGGAACGATCCATCATTGAAACCGGTCAACCAGCCGCGGGAGGTCAGGGCGGCGATGGCCTGCGCTGCATAGTGTTGTGACGGCACATCCCAAAAGCGGGAGGACGAGGAGACGTTTTGAATCGAATAAGCTCGTTGCAGCAGGAGCGCCAGTTCGGCACGTGTCATCGTTTCATTGGGGGCAAAGAGACCATCTCCGCGTCCCTTGATCAGGCCGGCTTTCACAGCGCGGGCGATGGCGTCCTTGGCCCAGTAATCGTTGGGTATATCGCGGAAAGAGACGGATGATCCGGCTGGCAATTTCAGGTGGCGGGCGATCAGTTGCACTGCTTCCGCCCGGGTGATCTTCCGTTCCGGGTCAAAAGTACCGTCGGGAGAGCCGGAGAGCAGGCCTTGCTTGACCAGTTCACTGATTTCCTTGGCGGCCCAATGATTCCGCGTGTCCGAGAATTTCAATTCCTGTAGCCATGGTTGAAAGCTGTCCCAGAGTTGAGTGTCTTCCAGGCCGAGGCGCCAGGCGGCTACACCAGCCAGGTCATAGACATGGACAAGCCGCATCTTGGCCTGCAACGACGCTGTGTTATCCAGCCAGAGCTCGTTTTGACCGTTCGTTCCCGTATAACGCAGCCGAAAAGCGCCTTGCGCCGCAATCCATTCAATGGGCGCCCGATTTTCTGCCGAAAGGCGAAGGGCGCGATCATAGCCGACACCGTTGCCATTTTTCCCATTCACCCAATGGCGGCCATAGAAAGGGATACCAAGGATCAGTTTTTCCGGCGGGATCGTCGACACCATGTAGCGGGCTACATTATCCACCCAGCCGATGGACGCCACCGGACCCGGTTGGGACGTGGACCAGTGTTCGTCGTAGGCCATGACGATTACCTTGTCGACGATCGATCCGATGGCCCTGTAGTCATAGGCGTCCGCCCAGTCGCCCGTATTGGCCCGGGTGGCAGGGGCTACGGCCACGGAGAGCGTTTTGCCTTTTGCGTGGAGAGGACCGGCCAGGGCCTGTAAAAAAGACACATAGGCGCTTCGCTTTCCGACACTGAAATTTTCAAGGTCGATATTGAGACCGTCGGCGCCCGTCTGATTGACGAAGGCAACTAGTTCATTGACCAGAGAGGTCATCCGTTCCGGTGACAGCGCCGCATCTCCGGCAACCCAATCAAAGTTGTTGGTCAAAAAAGGAGCGCCCTTTAAGCCGCGGTCGTGGAGCCACTGCAGCAGTTCCGGATCTGCTTTTGTGGTTAAGCGGCCCTCCTTGTCCACCTCCAGCCACGGTAAAAAGACGCCGTTGATATTCCCCCGGCTCTTGGTCAACTGTTGCTGGTAGGCGGAGCGATTGCCGGCATAGAGGTAGACATATGCTTCTTTGGCCCCCTTCGGCGCCCACGATTCGTTTGCCAAAAGACGATCGGGTCCGACAAACGGCAGCAGGGGAGATAAAAAAGCGAGGAGCGTCAGGGAGAAACAGAGGAAGCCGATGAGCCAAGCGCGTGTTCTCATGGCGAACCTCCCGTAGAATGTGATATAATGCTAGAAGGAATTGCCTTTCAAGGAGGGCATATTGGTGTTTGAAGAAACCTGGGAATCGAGCGCCCAGATTCTGGTCGTGGATGATGTTGTGACCAACGTGGAACTGATGCGGTTGCAGTTGACCCGGGCCGGTTACCAGGTGCTTACCGCCTTTAACGGGGAGCAAGCGCTTGAATCCATAAAAAGGACATTGCCCGACCTGATCCTGCTGGACGTGATGATGCCGGGGATGAATGGCTTTGAGGTTTGCGCGAAGCTGAAAGAGGATCCCCATACGCAACTGATTCCCGTGGTTTTGGTCACCGCCCTTCATGAAGTGGAAGACCGGATTAAAGGGATCGAAGCCGGCGCCGACGATTTTATCAGCAAACCCTTTAACCGAGTGGAACTGCTGACGCGCGTCAAATCGCTGCTGCGCATTCGCAAGTTATACCGCCAATTGGAGAAGAGCTACCGGGAGATCGAATCGAAGAACGCGATTCTCACAGAAGAGTTGAGAATGGCTCGCCACGTTCAACAGCACCTCCTGCCGACGGGATATCCCTCCATGGAACGGTTGGCCTTTGAGGTGACCTATCGACCCACCATCGAGATCGGCGGCGATTTCTACGACTTTATCACCGTCAACAAAGACGAGGTTGGCGTTTTTGTTTCTGATGTTTCCGGTCACGGTGTTTCGGCGGCCATGTTGACCATGGTGATCAGCACGATGATGCGGTCCATCACCCAAGAAACCCTGGCGCCGGGACAGGTGCTTGACCGGTTGAACCTGCAGTTCGGGAAAATGGTGGAGGGCGAACTGACAGGCACCTTTGTCACGGCCTTCTCGCTGCTGGTCAATGAAGCGACCGGCAGGGTTCATTACGCCAACGCCGGCCATCCTAGCCCGCTCTTGTTGCGCGGTGACAGTGACGAAGTGGAAAAACTCGACACGGACGGTTTTCCTTTAGGCCTTTTTGATACGGCCGAGTATGAGTCGAGAGAGGTTGACATCCTGCCGGGCGACAAACTGGTCTTGTATACAGACGGCATCTATGACGTGGTCAACGAGCGCAAAGAGTGTTTCGGGTTCAGTCGCTTTGTGGCCCTCGTGAAAGAACTCCGTTATTTGCCGGCTAAAAAAATGGCTGAAGCGATCATGGCCCGTATCAGCGCTTTCGCCCAGCAGATGCCCCAACCGGACGACATCTGCCTCGTGGTCATTGAACATTTGAGGTGATGGACGATAAGGCCGGTCGGGTTGAACCGGACAGGATTGTATGTAGTACAGTTGATTCGTACAGGACTGCTTTTTTTTGACCTTTTTTTACACAGTAAAAAGTGGCAAACCCTTTGCTGGCGGGTATGCCACTTTCCTGTCAGGCCTGTCGATTGGTGATAACATAAGGGTTCTACCGGCTCGTTCCTCCTGGACTTTGACTGGAAACGCCCTGAGCCTGTCCTTTGGCAGCCGGGGCAGCCTTGGAAGTCGATCCTGTTCCTTTACTGCCGCCGGCAGCAGGGCTGGCGGTCGCAGGCGCCGATGCGCCGTTTCCCGAAGGTGTCGCCGATGGGGGAGCAGGAGATAGGTTGGCTGCCGGCGCGGCGAGGGCTTCAATGTGGCCCAGGGTCCGCGTTTTCTCGCCATACTGGAAGACGACGGGATCTTTCCACTGAAAGGACTTCCATTCTCCGCCCGCAGGCGAAGAGAATGCGACGATCTGATCGTTGATTTCCAGCCGGATTTCGACAGAATCGCCTGATTCCATGCCTTTCAGGTATTTTCCCTCCCCGAAGGCGGGGTAAGCGGCGTCGTAGTAGGCGTAATAGGCGTCCAACGACTTGACGGTGACCCCTGCAGTCTCCGCCAGGAAGAGGACGACGAGGCTGAGCAGGATCGCTTTTAACCGCCAGTACCCGCTGTCGTTCATGGGAGGACGCTCAGCCGCCAACTGATAGGTGACGCGAAAGGCCAGCACGGTGACAGAGGCGCTGAAGGCCAGGAAAAAGGCCCAGGTTAAATCCCGGTAGTAGCGTCCGGCGATGGTTTCCCAGTAGGTGGGAGGAGTGGATAGCTCCCAGTGGATATAGCCGTAGAAGCAAAGGGCGACAGCGGCGGCAAGGAGCCACCCGCCGGAAAGCAGCCCCAGGAGCAAACGCAAAGGATCTTTTACCTTTACCCGTCGCCGGGTACGATTTCGAGTCCCCGATGACCGAGTTCGACGATGCAGTCGAATTCACCCCCGTAACGATTTGGATTATCGACAATTGTCTTGTTATTCCTTCGCTACCCTGATAAAAACTCCTGCTTCGTGAGTCTATGACAGCGGGAGACGATGAATGTGGAAGGTGGGGGTTATGATTACGGCAGTCAATGTGCTGCGTACGCCGCGCATCATCCAGACGGAGCGGGGGAATGTGACCATATTTGGTCCCGTCACCGCCGAGGAGGTTCTACGTTATGCCTTGGATGAGGGGCTGAGCGCCTTTCGTCCGCCAAAGGAACAGCAGAAAGCGTTGGCGGAGATCGCGGTGTTGCCGGAGGGACAGGTGATCGTCGCCATTCATGATGAACGGATCATTGGCTATGTGACCTTTCACCGTCCGGAAGAGTTCGAGCGATGGGCCCATAATCAGGTTCCCGGCATGCTCGAATTGGGCGCCATTGAGACGAGCAAGCAGTGGCGGGGCCTGCATATCAGCAGCCACCTGCTGGAGGTCGCCTTCGGCGGAGGCGCCCTGGATGCCTATGTGATCATTGCTACGGAGTATTACTGGCACTGGGACTTGAAAGGCACCGGTCTTTCGGTGTGGGAATATCAGAAGTTTCTTGAAAGTCTCTTCAACCGGGTTGGTCTGCGCCGGGTGGGCACCGATGAACCGGATATCCTCGCCCATCCGGCCAACATGCTGATGGCCCGCGTCGGCCCGTTGGTTCCCCAGGATACGGTGCTGCTGTTCGAGGAATCGCTCTATCAAAACCGGTGGATGTTTTGACGGGAGGCGTTGTTCAGATGCTCGTTGAGGATATCATGATCCGTCAGGTCCATGTGGTCGGGCCGGAAACGACGGTCCTGGAGGCGCTGACTCTGGCGGAGCGAAAGCGTGTGCGCCATCTGCCGGTTGTGGACGAGGGCCGGTTGCTCGGGATCATTTCCGATCGGGACCTGCGGGATGTGAAGCCCTCAATTTTGGAAGCGGATAATCTGGAGATTCTCTCTACCACCCGGGTCAAGGATATCGTACATACATCCATCATCACCGTCCACCCTCTCGATGCCATTGAAGACGCAGCGAAAATGCTCTATGACCACCGGATCGGTTGTCTGCCTGTTGTGCAGGCCGGGAAACTGGTGGGGATCATCACCACCACCGATCTGCTGCATGCCATCGTCGATATGATGGGCATGGGGCAACCTGGATCGTATCTGGAGGTCGAGGTGCCCGATCGCCCCGGCGCGCTGCTCGATATCGCCAGGATCATGAAAGCCCACGGCGTGAACATCATCAGTACTTTTGTGAACCCTGCTCGGCAGCGGAGCAGCCGGGTCATCGCCCTGCGCATCGCCACCTTTGATCCCCGGCAAATCATTCAGGAGATTGGAGAGGCCGGTTATGCCGTGGTATTCCCGATGGCGTTAAAGGGGGAATAGGCATGGGAAGACCGCCTCTTTTGATTTACTCGCCGGATTTCCACACCTACCGGTTTGGGCCCGAACACCCTTTCAACCCCTTACGGATCGAGGTGACCGTCGATCTGATCCGCCGTTGCGGGCTGATCACGCCTACGCAGATCGTGCCGCCGGAAGCTTGCACCCGTGAGGAATTGCGTCCGGTCCATTCGGAAGCCTTGCTGGACGCCATCGAAGGCGCCGGGGAAGGCAGGCTTCTTCCGGAGCAACTGCGTCCCTTCGGCTTAGGCGATGACGATACACCTGCCTTTCCCGGCATGGGAGAGGCCACCCGCCTTGTGGCCGGTGCGACCCTGCAAGGGGCGAGGCTGATCATGGAAGGGAAAGCGGACCATGTCTTCCAGATCGCCGGGGGACTGCATCACGGTCACCGCAACCGGGCCTCCGGGTTTTGTGTCGTCAATGACGCCGCCGTTGCCATCTCCTTTTTGCAGCGGCGCTATGGCATAAAAGTGGCTTACATCGATACCGATGCCCACCACGGTGACGGTGTCCAGTCGATCTTTTACGATGATCCGACGGTGCTGACCATCTCGATCCATGAGACGGGCCGCTACCTTTTCCCGGGAACAGGCCACGTGGAGGAGCGGGGACGTTTTGACGGCTACGGTTTTTCCATCAACCTTCCCCTGGAGGCATACACGGAGGACGATTCCTTCATCGATCTCTACGAGCGCGCCGTAGCGCCGCTGATCGAGGCGTTTCAGCCGGACCTGCTGATCACCCAGAACGGCTGTGACGCCCATTACCTCGATCCCCTGACCCATCTGGCGCTGACGACGCGCAGTTTTGAAGCCGTGCCCCGGCTGGCCCACCGCCTCGCCCATACCTACTGTCAGGGACGCTGGCTGGCGCTGGGCGGCGGCGGCTACGACCACTGGCGGGTCGTTCCCCGGGCTTGGTCGTTGCTTTGGGCCGAGATGAACGAATGTTCGCCGGCAGAAGAGATCCCCAAGGACTGGCAGATGCGCTGGCAGTCGCAAAGCCCCGTATCCTTGCCGTCTCGGATGCGCGATGAGCCGGGCGAGTATCCGCCTATCCCGCGTCGGGCGATCATTGAGGACAAAAATCGGGTCACTTTGCAGCGGGCGATGCGGGACGCCGTGGATCTGATCCGCGCGCATAACGTGCCGTGAGACCCCTTGCATTGAAAAGGGTTTCATAGTTTTTGCTCGCCTTTTCAGACAGGCGATAATACCCTTTGGGTAGACTACCAGGGAAGGGAGGTTGTTGGTTCCTATGGCAGCGCCTTTTTTACCGCTTTCCAAAGCAGAGATGAACGAACTCGGTTGGGACGCCTGCGACTTCATCCTGGTTACCGGTGACGCCTATGTCGATCACCCCAGCTTCGGGGCAGCCATCATCGGTCGAGTCCTCGAGAACCGGGGATACCGGATCGGCATCATCAGCCAGCCTGACTGGCGGGACGCCCGGTCCTTCAAGGTCTTGGGACGCCCGCGGCTGGCCTGGCTGGTGACGGCTGGCAACCTCGATTCCATGGTCAATCACTACACAGCGGCAAAGAAGCGCCGCTCTGAAGACGCCTACTCGCCGGGCGGCCGCGCCGGTTTGCGGCCTGACCGGGCTAGCCTGGTCTACGCCCACCGTTGCCGGGAGGCTTACAAAGAACCGCCGATCATCCTCGGCGGGATTGAGGCCAGCCTGCGCCGCTTTGCCCACTACGACTACTGGGAAGACAAGGTCCGCCGTTCCGTGCTGGTTGACGCCAAAGCCGACCTGCTCGTCTTCGGCATGGGTGAGGAGCCGATCACAGCCTTAGCGGAAGAACTGTCCCGGCGGCGCTCAGGGGAGGAATTCGCGCACCCTCTGGGCGCCAAGACGACGGGCGTCTGCTACCTTACATCTGATCTTGCCGCTATCCCGGGCGAAGAGCCGATCGTGCTCCCCAGCTTCGACGAGGTGGCCGGCGATAAATGGGCCTATGCAAAGGCTTTTCAGGTCCAGGAGCGGGAGCAAAACCCTGTCGACGGGAAGACGCTCGCGCAGCCCCATGGGGAACTGTTCCTGGTACAGAACCGCCCCGCCCGCCCGCTGACGACCCAAGAGATGGACGCCACCTACGATCTTCCCTTCGCGCGGCAGCCCCATCCGACATATAAAGGTATGGGAGGCGTACCTGCGCTGGAAGAGGTGGAATTCAGCCTCACCGCCCAGCGGGGCTGTTTTGGCGGCTGCTCCTTCTGCGCCCTCACCTTCCACCAGGGGCGGATCATCCAGGGGCGCAGCCACGAATCCCTCGTTCGCGAGGCCCGGCAGTTGCTCCGATCCCCCCGCTTCAAGGGCTATATCCACGATGTGGGCGGTCCGACAGCCAACTTCCGCCGCCCTGCCTGCAAGAAGCAGGGGAAGGCCGGCGCCTGTCGCGACCGCCAGTGCCTCCATCCTAAACCCTGCCCCAATCTGGAGGTCGATCACAGCGACCTGCTCGACCTGTTGCGCAAGTTGCGCGCACTGGAAGGGGTCAAGAAGGTATTCATCCGTTCGGGTTTGCGTTTTGACTACCTGATGGCCGACAAGCCGGCCCGCCGGCGCGAGTTTTTAAAAGAGCTCTGTGAGCACCATGTGAGCGGCCAACTGAAGGTGGCGCCGGAGCACGCCTCTCCAAAAGTGCTCCGACAGATGGGAAAGCCCGGCATCGATGTCTATGAGGCTTTTAAAAAGGAATATGAACAGGCCAACAAGGAACTGGGCAAGGAGCAATACCTGGTCCCCTATCTGGTGTCGAGCCATCCCGGTTCCGATATCCATGAGGCCATCGAACTGGCCGAGCGGCTTCGCGACTGGGGCTGCCATCCCGAGCAGGTGCAGGACTTCATTCCCACGCCGGGCAGCCTGTCCACCTGCATCTACTACACGGGCATCGACCCGCGGACGATGGAACCGGTCTATGTGCCCCGTTCGCCGAAGGAAAAAGCCCGCCAGCGGGCGCTCCTGCAGTACCGCCGTCCCGAGAACTATCCCCAGATTTACCAGGCGCTGCGCGCCGCCGGGAGGATGGACCTGGTCGGACACGGCCCGGGCGCCCTGATCCGGCCGCCCCGCCCTGGTATGAGCGATGGGCGGGAAGACGACAGGGGCCCGGCGCGCAAAGGGAGGCGTGAACCGGCAGGGAAAAAGGGGCCGGCCGGCGCTGTTCAAGGGACCGGCAGAGCGGTGGGCAAGACCGCCGGTAAACCAGCCGGCAAGAGGACTGGAAAAGCGACTGGCGGCGTGTCCGGAAAAAGCCGCCGGCAAGGGCGCCAGTAAAATGCGCAGGAATGGGTAGCGGATAGGCGGCAGGCGAAAGGGCGCTCGTTTTGACATCGCTGCTGCCTTCCGTTATACTAATAAATTAGCGAGCGAGCATCATCTTCAGCGCGGGGATGGATGGCGCGCTATTTCTTTTGCGGGGAAGGACGGAAGCGATTTTGATGATGAAGGTACACATCACCAGCTTGGGCTGCGCAAAAAACCGTGTCGACACGGAAGTGATGATGGGGTTGCTGCGTGAGGCCGGCTATGAATTGACACAACGGGAAGAAGACGCCCACGTCCTGCTGGTCAACACCTGCGGCTTCATCCTCCCCGCCAAGGAAGAGTCGATCCAGACCATCCTTGAACTGGCCCGGTACAAAGAGACGGGCCGGTGCCGGGCGTTGCTGGTGGCGGGCTGCCTGCCCCAGGGTTATGCGGGCGAACTGGCGGCAGAACTGCCTGAGGTGGACGCCTTTTTCGGCCCCGGCGACGTGCCGCGCGTGACGTCCATCGTCGCCGATGCGTTACAGGGCAAGCGCTCTCTTGAAGTGGGAAAACCAGAGTTTCTCTATGACCATACGATGCCTCGGGTGCTCTCGACCCCTTTTCATTACGCCTATGTGAAGATCGCCGACGGCTGCGACAACCGCTGCGGCTATTGCGCCATACCGGACTTGCGCGGCCGCTTTCGTTCGCGCAGCGAGGAATCGATCATCGAGGAAACGCGATCCCTCGCCGATCGGGGTATCCAGGAGGCATTGCTGATCGCCCAGGATACGACTCGCTACGGCGTCGACCGCTATGGCGAGTTCCGCCTGCCGCAACTGATCGGCAAATTGGCGCCTATCGAAGGCTTGCGCTGGATCCGGCTGATGTACTGCTATCCCTCGCACTTTACGCCCGAACTGATCGAGGCGATGGCTGCCGAGCCCAAGGTCTGCCGCTATGTGGATTTGCCGCTGCAGCATGCTGACGACGAACTTCTGCGGTCCATGAACCGTCACGCCAGCGTCGGCGAGATCCGCCGGCTGATTCTGACCCTGCGGGAGCGCCTCCCAGGGCTGGCCATCCGCTCCTCCTTTATCGTCGGCCTGCCTGGGGAGACGGAGGAGAAGTTTCAGCACCTCCTCGATTTCCTGGCCGAGATGCGCTTCGACCGGGTCGGTGTATTTACATACTCCCGGGAAGAGAATACGCCGGCAGGGAAGCTCGCCGATCAGGTGCCCGAAGAGGTCAAAGAGGAACGCTATCACCGGGCCATGGCCTTGCAACAGGAGATTTCCTTGTCGATTCAACAGGAGTGGGTAGGTAAAACGCTGGAGGTTCTCGTCGAGGAAGAGGTCGCTCCCGGGCTCTACCGGGGACGCAGCGAGCGGGAGGCGCCGGAGGTCGACGGTCACATCGAGTTCAAAGGGCGCTACCGGATGATAGGTGAGTGGGCGAACGTCCGAATCACTGCCGCCAGCCACTACGACCTGATGGGGGAAGCGATCGATGAACCTGGCGAATAAGGTTACCTTGACAAGGATCCTCTTTGTCCCCCTCTTCATGGTCATCCTATTCATCCCAGAGGTGCCCTACCGGGAGTTTGTGGCTGCTGCCGTATTCATCCTGGCCGCTGTCACCGACGGTTTAGACGGCTATATCGCCCGGTCGAGAAAACAGATCACCCGTCTCGGCACTTTTCTCGATCCCTTGGCCGACAAGCTGCTGGTCACAGCGGCGTTGATCTCCCTTGTGCAGTTGGGAAAGCTGTCGGCCTGGGTGGCCGTGATCATCATTGGCCGGGAATTCGCTGTCACTGGGCTGCGGGCCATCGTGGCGGCGGAAGGCCATACCGTCGCGGCCAGCAAGCTGGGCAAGCTAAAGACCGTCTTTCAGATCATCACCATCGTGGCCATGTTGATCGATGAGGTGCTCAGCTTCGTCGTACCGTTGCCCATTACAGATATCATCCTCTATTTGACCGTCTTCTTTACCCTCTGGTCGGGCGTCGATTATTTCGTAAAAGCGAAGAAGTATCTGAAAAACCGCATGGAAGCGTAAGTTTCCAGCGGTTTTCGTGTATCTGCCCGTCCGCTTCGCGTTCCCACCCGTTCCCTAATGAAAAGGCCAAACAAAAAGCGTATAATCATCATACGAATGGTGCAAATAGGGGCCTGAAAAGGGTCCCTTGTTTTTTCTGGGGGAAGGGGAGGATGCGAGGATGAAAGGGATTAAACCGCTGTGGGTGGCGGTTTTTGCTGCCGTCGCCCTGGCGCTGCTCTGGGGCGCCGAATCGGCGTACAGCCGTTTTGGCGTGGAACAGCCGTTGAAACAAGCGATCGCCGCTGTGGCGCCAGGCGCTGTCGTAGAAAACCACAGCGAAGACACTGGAAAAAGGGTCGTCGAGGTCTCTCCGGTGCTGGTCAGCGACCTGGGAGAGGCTCATCGCCAGTTGAACAAGGTCGTCCGGCAGCACCTGGGGCCGCAGGCGCAGGTTCGGTTGACTGACAACCCTGACGAGGCGAGCCGGAAACTCTGGGAACAGTTGCAGTTCCCTCTCTTTCAGGGGATTGACACGGGCAACTATACGGAGATGAAAAAACAGGTCGACGCGATCGGAGCTGGAGCTGCCCCGGTTCAGGCAGACATTACGATTGACGACGAGAATGTGTACCTACGGATCGTCAACGGCGATCATTACCTCTACCGGATCGTGCCGCGGGAAAAGGGAGGTGACCGGCGATGAACCGATCCGACATCCTGCAGTACTGGAAAGAAGCGCTCCTCGGTTTCGGCGTCGCCCTGGCCGTCTTCCTTTCCTATCGTTTGATGAACCCGTTGCCGCTGTTCATCGCTTTGTCGAGCGGGTTTTTGGCTTACTTTCTCCTGGAACGACAGGGGATGGGGCAGGGCGGCGGGCTAGGCGATTACGTTGCGCCATCGGCCTTCTCTTTTGATGACATCGGCGGACAAGCCGTGGCCAAGCGTGAATTGATCGAGGCCCTCGATTTTATGGTTCACAGCGCCGCCACGGCAGAGTTGGGCATCCGTCCCTTGAAAGGCATCCTGCTCTGCGGACCGCCAGGCACGGGGAAAACCCTGCTGGCGAAGGCGGCCGCCGCCTATACCGATAGTGTGTACCTCACCTGCTCCGGCAGCGACTTCATCGAAGTCTACGCGGGTGTCGGCGCCGGCCGTGTCCGCAGCCTCTTCAAGCGGGCGCGGGAACAGGCGAAAAAGCTGGGAAAAAGCGGCGCCATCATCTTCATCGATGAGATCGATGTTCTCGGGGCCAAGCGCGGCGGCGACCGGGGCCACCTGGAGTATGAACAGACCTTGAACGCCCTGCTCGTCGAAATGGACGGGCTGAAAGCGGACGACCCGATCCGGGTGCTTCTGATGGGCGCCACCAACCGGCCCGACCTGCTTGACGCTGCCCTGATGCGGCCGGGCCGTTTTGACCGCCAGATCCAGGTGGACCTGCCTGACCGGGAGGGGCGCAAGCATATCCTGCAGATTCACATGCGCAACAAGCCGATGGCGACTGATGTCGATCTGGAAGCTGTCGCCCGGGAGACGATCGGCTTTTCCGGCGCCCAGTTGGAGAGCGTGGCCAACGAAGCGGCCATCCTCGCCCTGCGGGCCGGGGACAAGGAGATCAACGGCGACCAGTTGAAGAATTCCATCGAAAAGGTGCTCATCGGCGAAGCGGGCGACCGCAAGGCCATTGAGGAAGAACTGTGGCGCGTCTCCGTTCACGAGACGGCCCATGCCCTCTTGAGCGAGTGGGAACGGCCCGGTTCTGTCGCCCGCCTGACCATCTCGCCGCGGGGACGCGCCCTTGGCTATCTGCGCCAGGTGCCGCCGGAAGAGAAGGTGCTGGACACCTACAGCGACATGATCGGCGGCATCCGTGTCGCCCTGGCCGGTCTGGCGGCGGAGCAGTTGGTCTTCGGCGAAGGCTCCTCCGGCGCCCGCCAGGACCTGCACAACGCTTCCCAGTTGGCCCTCCGGATCATCCTGTCCGGCCTCTCTGACTTGGGGCCGGTCGACGGCAACGAGATCCCGGAGACGGTCCGTTTCCGCGAACTCGGCCGGATCATGAAGCAGGAGCAGGAGTTCGTCGCCGAGGCGCTGCGTCTGCACCGGGACCTCCTGGAGGGCATTGCCCGCCGCTTGCGCGAGAAGGAGACCTTCTCCGGAGAGGAGTTCCGGAATCAGATGAGCGAACTGGCGAAGACGGCGTAGAAACCAAGATAAGCCCGATCCGGCTGACGGATCGGGCTTTTTTCTGCGCTCACAGCATGGGGGACTAGGGCTAGTCGTTTCTCGCTCGAACTATATTCCAGATATCCCGGGTCAGGAAGCTTTCTTCCACATGACCCTCCATCTCCAGAAACATCTTGTAGGGGACGCTGAACGAGAGAATATCCTTGTCCACCTGTTTTCTGGCCGAAACGTCTAAAAGACCGAGTAATTGGCCAACACGACCAAGGCGGTGAGTTGATCCGGCGTGATCAGAAAGACGACCACCGCTGGCGTCTCGCCGGCTTTGAGGTTTTCTAAGGGCTTAATGTAATATATTCCGTAGGTGTGTCGTAATAGGGGAGATTGTCGGCAAAAGATTTCGCGAATTCCGGGCTTTGCTTATAGGCTTCGCCATGAAGGAGGGCAGGCATATTTTTCACCATGTTTTTTGCCAACTCGGTGTTGCAAAACGACGGGTTTCCCACAGATAAAAAATTTTCGATGCCGCCGGGAAACCGGGTATAGGTGTTGCCGAAACCCAGTCCTGCGCCACCGCCGATACACCCGTAGCATAGCGCCTGTCCATGTCAACATATTTGTTTTTCGGGAGGGATTACGTATGGGGCGTGGAATTGACAAGGGCCGCAGGCTCATCCCAGGCACTCTTCCCCAAAGCGTGTGAAAAAGATATAATTGGAAAAGGAACGGGTAAATAATAAAGGAAGCGTTCAGGATCGCCTTATTCCAGCAGAAAAAGGCTCGGAACGCCTCCTTAAACGTTCCTTTTTCGCGCCCCTCCGTTGAAAAAGCTTGATGGGGGTGTTATCATGATAAGCGCCGAAATCGTGTCCACTGGAACGGAACTGCTGCTGGGTCAATCGTTAAACACCAATGCCCAGTACTTGGCCGAGCGTCTGGCCGGGCTGGGCGTTTATTGCTTTTTCCAGACGACGGTGGGAGATAACCCCGTGCGGATCCGGAGTGTCATCGAAAAGGCCCTCGAACGGGCTGATCTGGTCATCACCACGGGGGGTCTGGGCCCAACCCTGGATGACCTGACCAAGGAAGTGGTCGCCGAGATTTTCGGCTTGCCCATGGAAAGGGACCCCGAGGTGCTGGCGCGCATCGAGGCTTTTTTCCGGCGCCGGGGACGCCCCATGCCGGAGAACAACATCAAGCAGGCGCTGATCCCGGCGGGCGCCCGGATTATCCCGAACCACCTGGGAACGGCGCCGGGGATCATCGTCGAAGCCGAGGGCAAGACGGTCATCCTGCTGCCGGGACCGCCCTTTGAGATGAAGCCCATGTTTGAGGAGACAGTGGCCCCCTATTTGGCCGATCGGACGCAGGTCAGCCCCGGTGTCCTGCACTCGAAGACGTTGAAGGTGATCGGACCTGGCGAATCGGTGGTGGAGGACCACCTGCGCGACCTGCTGCAGGCTTCGAACCCAACCATTGCGCTCCTGGCGAAGACGGCGGAGGTTCATGTGCGCCTGACGGCGCGGGCAACCTCAGTGAAGGAAGCCGAGGCGATGATCGCCGGCGAGGAGGCTGAAATCCGCCGCCGCCTCCATCCCTTCGTCTATGGGGCTGATGAGGAGAGCATCGCCTCTGTGGCGGGGCGTCTGCTAGCCGAGCAAAAACGGACATTGGCGGCGGCAGAGTCTTGCACTGGCGGCTTGATCAGCCACCTGCTCACCAATGTGGCGGGATCGTCGGCCTACTTTCTCCTCGGCGTCACCTCTTATTCGAATGAGGCCAAAGCGCAGGTGCTCGGTGTCGATGAGGCGATCCTCCGCCGTCATGGCGCCGTCAGCCCTGAGACAGCGCTGGCCATGGCGCGCGGCGCGCGCCGCCTTGCCGGCGCCGATGTCGCCTTGGCCGTCACCGGCATCGCCGGACCGGGCGGAGGGAGCGAGGAAAAGCCAGTCGGCCTCGTCTATATGGCACTGGCTTCCCAGGACAAAGAAGAGGTGGAGAAGCTGCAGTTCTTTGGTGACCGGGTGACGATCAAGGAAAAGACAGCCTTCACCGTCCTCAACCGGTTGCGGTTGTACCTGACCGGGGAGGGAGGGAATGCCGACCGGCCAGGGGAACCGTAAGGGCAACACACAATCTGCCCCTCCGGATAAGAGGGTAAAGGCGCACCCTACAAGAAGAGTACACCTCTTTTAATAACTGTTGTGAGAAAAAAATGAAGGAGAGCAAAAATGGTAGAAAACAAGAACATAGTAAACGATCAGGACAAGGCCAAGGATAAGGTGAAATTCGGCGAGATCGAGTTGAGCCCGAAGGTAGCCAAGGCCATCTTCGACATGGGCTTTGAAGAGCCCTCTCCCATCCAGGCCAAGGCGATTCCCGTTATCATGCAGGGCAAGGACCTGATCGGCCAAGCTCAGACCGGCACCGGCAAGACGGCTACCTTCGGCATCCCCATGGCCGAAACGCTCAACCCCCGCGACGGGCGCGTCCAGGCCCTCGTGCTGTGCCCCACCCGGGAATTGGCCATCCAGGTCGCCCAGGAGATCAGCAAAATCGGCCGCCAAAGCGATCTGAAGGCCCTCCCTGTCTACGGCGGTCAGTCCATCGACCGCCAGATCCGGGCGCTCCGCTACGGCGTCCAGGTCGTCATCGGCACGCCGGGCCGGATCCTCGATCACCTGAGCCGCAAGACGCTGCGCCTGAACAATGTGCGCATGGTCGTCCTCGATGAGGCCGATGAGATGCTCGACATGGGCTTCGTCGAAGACATCGAAGCCATCCTCAAGGAAACGCCGGAGGAACGGCAGACGCTGCTCTTCTCGGCCACCATGCCGGGGCCGATCCAGCAACTGGCCCGCCAGTACATGAAAGAGCCCGAGTTTGTCACCATCTCCCGGGATAAGCTGACGGTTCCTCTGATCGAACAGGTTTACTACGAGTGCAAGGAGTCCCAGAAGGTGGACGCCCTCTGCCGCATCCTCGATATGGAGGAGATCGGCTCGTCGATCATCTTCTGCCGCACCAAGCGGGGCGTCGACGAACTGGTGGCCGCCCTGGAGACGCGGGGCTATTTCGCCGAAGGTCTCCACGGTGACCTGACCCAGGCCCAGCGGGACCGGGTGATGAAGAAGTTCCGTGACGGCAAGGCCGAACTGCTCATCGCCACCGATGTGGTCGCCCGCGGCCTCGACGTGGAGAACGTGACCCACGTCATCAACTACGACATCCCGCAGGATCCCGAGTCCTATGTTCACCGCATCGGCCGGACCGGCCGGGCTGGTCGCAAGGGTATCGCCATCACCCTGATCAACTACCGCGAATACCGCCAGTTGAAGCTCATCGAGCGGGTGACCAAAGCCCGCATCCAGCGGCGTGATCTGCCCTCCATGGCCGACATTGTCGAGCGGCAGAAGGAAGCTCACAAGATGAAGATCGTCAAGCTCCTCGACGGCGGCCACTTTGGCGAGTACAAGAGCATCATCAGCGAACTGGCCGAGGACTACGATCCGATGGAAATCGCCGCAGCCACCCTCAAATTGCTCGTCGAAGGCCCTGAGGCGGAAGTGGAGAAGGATGAAGCCCCCGAATTCGGCAACACCGGCGCTGAACCGGGTATGGTCCGCCTGTTCATGAACATCGGTCGCGCCCAGGGCATCCGTCCCCAGGACATCGTCCGCGCCGTCGCCGAAGAGGCCGGCATCCCTGGCAACGTGATCGGCGTCATCAACATCTACGACAAGTTTACCTTTGTGGAGGTGCCCGAGGACGTGGCCGGCCGCGTCATGGGCGTCATGCACCAGAACATGATCAAAGGCCGCAAGATCAGCGTCGAACCGGCCAAAGCCCGCTAGAACCGGAATATAGGTCGGCTTGTCCGGCCTTTCCTGGTTTAGGGGGAGAGGGGGAGCAAAGCATGCAATGGAATCGGCGCAACCAGGCCATCGCCGTGGTGACCCTTGTCTGCTTTTTCATCGGCCTCTCCACGACGGTCCAGTGGCGGACCCAGACGGAGATCGTCCGCCAGTCCTCGGCCGCTTCGGTCGATGAACTGACAGCGACGCTGATTCAAACGGAACGCTCCAAAGAGGCGCTAGCGGCGCAGCTTATGGAACTGAAAGGCCAGTTGGCAAAATACCGCGAAGGGGAGAATTCCAAGCAGGCGCTCCAGCAGTCCCTGGAAAAGACGCGGATCACCGCCGGATTGACGCGCGTCGAGGGCCCGGGAATCGTTATCACCCTCAACGACAGCCCCAGGGCGCAGCAACTGGAGACGATCCGCAAGGACGACCCGAATAACTACTACATCCACGACGCCTACCTGCGCGAACTGGTCAACACCCTCTGGACGGGTGGCGCCGAGGCAATCAGCATCAACGACCAGCGGCTGATCAGCACCTCGGAGATCTTCTGCGGCGGAACGACCATCTTCGTCAACGGCGAGTACATCACGCCGCCCTTTGTCATCAGCGCTGTCGGCGACCCGAAAACGCTGACAGCCTCCGTCAATATGGCGATGACGACGCTCTTCTTGAAAAACCTGCGCCAACAGTACGGTATCGTTTTTGACGTTGTTCCCAGCGACCGCATCGACCTCCCCCCTTACCGGGGAGAGGTAAAGTTTCAATACGCCAAAGCGGTGCAGGACGACCAGGCGGCGGGGACACAGCCATGAATGTGATAAACGTGAAGATGCAGTGGAAAAAATGGCAGGTGGCGGCCACCATTGTGGCCCTGGCCCTCGGTATCCTGCTGGTGACCCAGTTTAACACGGCCACCCTGATCGCCAAGGGGCGTTCCGAGATCCAGGAGCGGCGCAACTCCCTGATGGGGATCCTGGAAAAAATGGATAACGACAACGCCAGTTTGGAAAAAGAGGTGGCCCGGACCAAGGCGGAGATCGCTAAGTACGAAGAAGTGGCCAAAGGGGTTGTCGGCGCCGGCTTGTCCGATGAGATCGACCGGCTGCGCATCCTCACCGGCTACTATCCTGTCAAAGGTCCCGGCATTCGCCTGACCTTGGATGATCACCTCGTCCCCAACCTGTCGCTGGATATCTTTGATCTGATGGACCTTGTTAACATCCTCCGCTACGGCGGGGCCGAAGCCATCGCCATCAATGGCCAGCGCATTGTGGCCAACTCGGAAATCTACGTTTCCGGCAACAACATCCTGGTGAACAAAACGCCGATCAGCAGCGGCCGCAATCATGTTTTTGTCATCGACGCGATCGGCAACGCTGATGAGTTGTCCCGTTACCTCCAGGTCACAGACGGAAAAATCGCCAGCCTGAAAGAAAACAAGATCGATGTGAAGATCCTCAAGCAATCTGAGGTGGAAATCCCAGCCTACTCAGATACGCTGAAGTTCCGCTATGCCAAACCTGTGCTTGAAAAAACGCCCCCGGCGGGTGTAGGCGCCGGCGGAAACGTAGGCAGCGATTCCGGGGCGGCAAGGGCGATCCAACCGGGGACGAACCCACCGGCCATCCAACCGGCGGCCCAGGGAGCAACGGGCCGGACCGGGGGTGCGACTGGCAACGCCAAAGCGACCGGGGTTTCCGGCGCCGGCGCGGGAGCAGCAGGTGCGAACGCCGCGGGATCCGGAATCGCCGGCTCATCGAGAACCACCACGGGCGGCGCGGCCAACGGCGCAACCGGCCAGCGGTCCAATCAGCCGAGTGGCGCCAGTGGCAACACCGGCGGGAACGGCGGATAAGCTCATTGAGCGCTGGGAGGCGCCAGCGGCCTCGCGTAAGGGGGAAACATTGTGCGCGCATTTTTTGCCGTCGACCTAGCGGAGCCGGTCCGGCAAGCCTGCCGCGAGGCCCAGAGTGCACTGCTGCAGGCCGGCGTCAAGGCGAATTGGGTGAAGCCGCTGCTGATGCACATCACCATCAAGTTTCTCGGTGATGTTGCGCCTTCTCTTGCTAAGGTCCTTGCTGACGACGCAGCTGGGCGGCTGGCCGGATTCAAGCCCTTCCCGATCGGTTTTGGCGGCTTCGGCGCTTTTCCCCGCTGGAACGCGCCCCGTGTGCTCTGGTTGGGCGTCAAAGATCCCGACGGACAGTTGGGGCAATTGCAGACCTTGGTGCAGCAGAACACGGAAAGTCGCTTGACATCCCGGGGTCCGCAATACAGCACATACCGGGAAATCCTTTTTGATTGAAAAAAATGTCCATATTGACAATCTGTGCCAAATAACGGTATATTCATATCAAATCGACAGGGTTGGAAAGGGTTCCTAATCGAAAAAGGGGGACACGGACAGATGGCTGCTGGAGACAACAAACTGCAGGCGCTGCAACAAGCCTTGAACTCGATCGAAAAGGCCTTTGGCAAGGGCTCCATCATGCGGCTCGGCGAAGCGACGGCAAAGCTCTCGGTGGAGGTCATCCCCACCGGTTCCATCGCCCTGGACATGGCCCTGGGCATCGGCGGCGTCCCGCGCGGACGGATCGTCGAGGTCTACGGTCCCGAATCATCCGGTAAGACGACAGTGGCGCTACATATCATCGCCGAGGCCCAGAAGTTGGGCGGCATGGCGGCCTTCATCGACGCTGAACACGCCCTCGATCCGGCCTATGCCCGCAATCTCGGCGTCGATATCGACAACCTGCTCGTCTCCCAACCCGATACGGGCGAACAGGCCCTGGAGATCTGCGAGGCCCTGGTCCGCTCCGGCGCCATCGACGTGGTCGTCATCGACTCCGTCGCTGCCCTCGTTCCCAAGGCGGAGATTGACGGCGAGATGGGCGACGCCCATGTGGGCTTGCAAGCGCGCCTTATGTCCCAGGCGCTGCGCAAACTGACCGGCGTTGTCTCCAAATCGAAGACCTGCTGCCTCTTCATCAACCAGATCCGCGAAAAGGTTGGCGTCATGTTCGGCAACCCCGAGACGACACCGGGCGGACGGGCGCTCAAGTTTTACAGTTCCGTCCGGCTGGAGGTCCGCAAGGTGGACACCCTCAAGCAGGGTTCTGACATGATCGGATCCCGCACGCGGGTGAAGGTTGTCAAGAATAAGGTGGCCCCGCCCTTCAAGGTGGCCGATTTCGATATCATGTACGGCGAAGGCATCTCCCGCGAAGGCAGTCTTGTTGACCTGGCTGTCGACATGGGCATCGTCGAGAAGAGCGGCGCTTGGTACTCCTACAAAGGCGACCGGCTCGGTCAGGGCCGGGAGAACGTCAAGGAATTCCTGCGCAACCATCCTGCGCTGGCGGCGGAGATTGAAAGCATGATCCGGGGACGCACCGAAAGCGCACGCTTGGCCGCTGTCGCCGCCCCTGCCGCAGGAGACGCTGAATGAGCGCAGCCATGGGTCCTTCGGGATTCGGCGGCATGCGTGGAAAAGGGAAAACGCCTACAGAGCCGGTAACGCCGGAGGAGGCCTGGACAAAGGCCCTCCTCTGGCTTTCTCGTCGTTCCCTGAGTCGTCGTGAGGTGGAGACCCGGTTGCGCCGCCTCGGCCTTGCCGAAGAGAGCGCCGAGGAGGTTATCGAAGATATCATTGAGCGGCTTCTGGAGCGGGGATACCTCGATGATAGCCGCTTCGCCCGCTCCTTTGCCCGTTACCGTGTCGAAACCTCCTCCACAGGCTCCCAGCGGTTGATACGGGACCTTGCCGTCCGGGGCATCGAGGAAGAGGCGGCGAAAACCGTCATCGACGAGTTCCTCCCGGAAGCGGAAGAGGAGGCGCGGGCGCGCAGGCTCGCCGAAAAAAAGCTGGCCGAGTGGGCGCGCTCAAGACGATTTTCTCATGCTGACGCCGGCGCTGTTGAGCCGGGCCTGCGGCGGGAACTGGCCGCCCGCCTGGGACGTCACCTGCAGCAGAAGGGATTCCCTCTTTCGCTGATCTACCGGCTTCTTGACAGCCTGGAGGCCGAAGGGCGGTTCACTTTTGATGTTTAGGCAACGTGCCGTTGATGCTGGTGAGGACGTGGACAACTTGACACAATATCTGAAAAATATTAAAATAGTCAAAGGGAAGTAAAGGTTTTCGTGGAGTTTTTCACGCCGCTTGTGACGGGCGTTTCTTATATATTACATTCAACAGCGTTCCCTACGTGTGAGGATATAGGAGCATCTCGACCCTCTCCGGGTGCTGTGATGGGCATATAAGAAAATAGGCGTCACAGCCTCCTTTTGGCAGGCTGTGAGTCATTCGCCATAGATACAGGTGGAATGAATCCTCCCAAAACCGAGTTTCTTCTCGGTTTTTTCTATTTTGCCAACTACTTTATTTATCGTTAAGTGGAAAAGCGAGGAGGTGAAAATATAAGTGGAATGGATTATTGCCGGCTTATTGGCCGTCATCGCTTTTGTGGGCGGGATTTTTTACCGCAAGTCCATCGCTGAGGGGAAAATCGGCTCTGCTGAAGACCGGGCGCGCCAGATCGTGGATGACGCCGTGAAAGAGGCGGAAGCGAAACGCCGCGAAGCGGTCCTGGCGGCCAAGGACGAGGTTCACCAGATGCGCACCGAGGCCGAACGGGAAAACCGGGAACGGCGCAACGAGTTGCAGCGTCTGGAACGTCGCCTGCTGCAAAAGGAAGAGTCCCTGGATCGGAAGATGGAATCGATGGAGCGCAAGGAAGACAACCTGCAGCGCCGTGAAGATGAAATCGAAAAACTCCGGGCCGGGCTGGCGGAAACGCTGCAAAAGCAGGTGGCGGAACTGGAACGGCTGTCCGGCTTGACCTCGGAAGAGGCGCGGACGCTGCTCCTGTCCAACATTGAAGACGAAGTCAAGCATGAAGCGGCCATGATGATCAAGACGATTGAGAACCAGGCCAAGGAAGAGGCGGAAAAGCGCGCTCGCGAGATCATCTCGCTGGCCATTCAGCGTTGCGCCGCCGACCATGTGGCTGAATCGACCGTCTCCGTTGTGGCTTTGCCCAATGACGAGATGAAGGGCCGCATCATCGGCCGTGAAGGACGGAACATCCGGACCCTGGAGACGCTGACGGGCATCGATCTGATCATCGATGATACGCCGGAAGCGGTCATTCTCTCCGGTTTCGATCCCATCCGCCGCGAGGTGGCGCGGATCGCCCTGGAGAAGCTGATCCTGGACGGGCGGATTCACCCGGCTCGGATCGAAGAGATGGTCGAGAAGGCTCAAAAAGAGGTGGAAACACGCATCCGCGAGGAAGGCGAACAGGCCACTTTTGAGACGGGCATTCACGGTCTCCATCCCGAACTCATCAAGCTCCTGGGCAGGTTGCGCTGGCGCACCTCCTATGGGCAGAACGTGCTCAAACACTCCATCGAGGTGGCTCACCTGGCTGGCCTGATGGCTGCCGAATTGGGCGTCGATCCTGTCCTGGCTCGCCGAGCCGGTCTGTTGCATGACATCGGCAAGGCCGTCGACCATGAGATGGAAGGCAACCACGTCAGCATCGGCATCGACCTGGCCAAGAAGTACCGCGAATCGCGGGAGGTCATTCACTGTATCGCCGCTCACCATGGCGACGAAGAGGCGCGCACCATCGAGGCCGTCCTTGTGGCGGCGGCGGACGCCGTATCGGCTGCCCGGCCGGGCGCCCGCAGAGAGACCCTCGAATCTTACATCAAGCGTTTGCAAAAGCTTGAGGAGATCGCCGACTCCTTCGAAGGCGTTGAAAAAGCCTTCGCTATCCAGGCCGGACGTGAGATCCGCATCATGGTCAAACCGGACAAGGTGGATGATGCCGAGTCGCTCCGTGTCGCCCGGGAAATTGTCAAAAGGATTGAATCTGAACTGGAATATCCCGGTCAAATCAAAGTCGTCGTCATCCGCGAAACCAGAGCGGTTGACTACGCCAAGTAAACCGTTGTCGAGCGAAGGCCGATCCGCTGCGGGTCGGCCTTCCTGTTTTGCCAGCAGCTTTCCCCAGGTTCGCGGACGAATAGGGAAGGATTTTGCCATCCTATGTAGAAACAGTTCACATTCGATAGCCGCGAGGAGTGACCCTTTTGAGCTTACGTTTTAAGCAGGGACCGGAAGTAAACGGCAGCATGGGACTGCTCATCTCGATCCTGGTCCGTTATCCGGAAGTAGGCACCGTCAATTACGACCCGGCGCGCCGGGTTTTAAAGTTCACCTTTCTCCTGCAGCGCGAGAGCAGCAAGGACAAACTGCCTGCCATCGCCCAGGGTGTCAAAACAGCCCTGGAGGTCTTTCACGAACTGGAGGGTCTCTCTCCGTCGGTTACATCGGTCGAACCGCGCCTCGGCGATGGCCTGGCCAGCCTGGAGGTCTACCGCGATGTGGAAAGCCTCTCATTGAACGAGATTGCCCTTCTGATCGACCTGCTGAACCAGCAGGCCGGCCAGGTGATCCTCTCGGAAGATGAGGGGGAAGCATTGCAGGAAGAGGAGCGATTGTGGCAGGAAGAACTCATTTCTCATATGCTGGACAGCTTGAAGAGCGGCGGCTATGACCAACAGGTCTATGCTTTCCGGGAAGAGGGCCGGGTCATGGTCTACAATAAGTGAGTAAAGTGATCGCTTCGGACATAGCCCAATCGGGATCAAGGGAAACTGTGGTTGACATCAGCCACAGTTTCCTGCATAGTGGGAAAATACAGCAGAGAGAAAAAAGACTACGTTGGAGGCCGAAGGGATTTGCGCATTCTGTTTATCGGCGATATCGTCGGCAAGCCGGGACGGCGGGCCGTGGAATTGATGGTGCCCAAGTTGGTGCGGGAGCGAGCGATTGATTTCGTCATCGCCAACGGTGAAAACGCCGCCGGTGGCAACGGCATCACCCGGGAGATCACCCATGAACTGCTCGACCGGGGGATCCATGTGCTGACAATGGGCAACCACGTCTGGGACAAACGGGAGATCATGGACTTCATCGACAGCGAGCCGCGCCTCATCCGTCCGGCCAACTACCCCATGGGTGCGCCAGGGCGGGGGTGGGGCTTGTTCACGTTGCCGAATGGAAAACGGATCGCCGTGGGCAACTTTTGCGGCCGTGTCTTCCTCGATAACCTGGACTGCCCCTTTTACGGTGTGGGCCGAATGCTTGAATCGCTGCACGGTCAGACCGATTATGTGTTCGTTGACTTTCACGCCGAGGCTACGTCGGAAAAGGTCGCCTTTGGCTGGCACCTGGATGGGCGCGCTGCAGCGGTGGTGGGCACCCATACGCATGTGCAGACAGCCGATGAGCGTATCCTGCCCGGCGGGACTGCCTATATCAGCGATGTAGGGATGACGGGCCCCCACGACTCCGTGTTGGGCGTGAAAAAAGAAGCGATCCTGCGGAAGTTTATCACCGGCTTGCCGGTCCGCTTCGAGACGGCCACAGGACCCTTGCAGTTTTGCGCCGTCATCATCACCCTGGGCGATAAGGGGAAAGCAACGAAGATTGAGCGTGTTTTCGAGAGGTTTGACGGTTAAGAGAAATCGTAATGGCAGTGGGATACAAGCAGACGATATAGGCAAAGGAGAACGAGGGGCGCCCGGCAAGCAGCGGGCGCCCTTGTCCATTCTGGATCGATATTAACAGGATAAAAATGGAGAAAAAATAGATTGAAAAAAAACAATTTTCGGTGTACTCTAGAAACACACATTAGTGGAAATTACAAGAAAATAACAACAGGGAGGCCGTTGACATGGAAGTGCTCAAAGTATCAGCCAAATCCAGCCCGAACCGAGTGGCAGGCGCCTTGGCCGGCGTGTTAAGAGAGAGAGGCGGCGCCGAGATTCAAGCCATCGGGGCGGGCGCCCTGAACCAGGCAGTTAAAGCGGTCGCAATCGCACGCGGCTTTGAAGCTCCCCGGGGGGTAGACCTCATCTGCATCCCCGCCTTCACAGATATCCAAATCGATGGGGAAGAGCGGACAGCGATCAAACTGATCGTGGAACCGCGCTGACGCGAACGCGAAGCGCCACGTACATAAGCAATCGGATACCTGCCTCTCGTGGGCAGGTCTCTTACTTTCTGGGGGCTTGTTTATCTGTTCGGTATCCCTTATCTTCCGATGTTAACCCTTGTATGTCAGTGAAAGGGGGAATCCCCTTGTTCCAGGCTGTAGACGCCCATTGTGACACCTTGCTAAAAGTCCGTGATGACGGTTTCTCATTTTCCGACGATGGTGCTGCCGCCGTAAGCGCCGGTTCCTTACGGCGGGGAGGAGTAGTCCTGCAGTTTTTAGCCGCCTATATCGGCGAGGCTTATAAACCTTACGGCAGCCTCCGGCGTACACTGGAGTTGATCGAAGCGTACCACCGGATGGTCAATGGGCATCGCCGGTTCCTTTTTCCGCTTCGGTGGAAGGAGGAAATGACTCAAGTCGGAAATCGCTGCGGCGCCCTGCTGGCGATTGAGGGAGGCGAGGCGCTTGCCGGATCCCTCGCCTTGTTGGACATATTCTTTCGTCTCGGCGTCCGCTCCATCGGTTTGACCTGGAACCAGCGCAACCTCTTGGCAGACGGAAGTTGGGAGGAAGGGAGCAGGGGCGGTTTGACTCGATTTGGACGACAGGTGGTCGACCGAATGGAGGCTCTCGGCATGGTTGTAGACGCAGCCCATATCGCGCCAGCCGGCTTCTGGGATCTCGTCGCCCTCTGCCGCCGGCCCTGGCTCGTCTCCCACACCTGCTGCCGCAGTTTGCAGGATCATCCCCGCAACATCGATGATCGCCAGATCGCGGCGTTGGCAGAGAAGGGCGGCATCATGGGGATCACCTTCTACCCCGAATTTCTCGGTGAGTCACGGGGGGATGTAGAGGGTGTGGCGGATCATATCGAGCAGGCGTGCCAGGCGGGCGGCGGTGTTGAACACGTCGGTATCGGCAGTGATTTTGATGGCGCTGACCGCTTCGCTCACGGTTTGGAAGGGGCCTGTTGCCTGCCGCGGTTGTGGGAAGCATTGGGGAGAAGGGGTTTTTTAGACGACCAGATCCGTGCCGTTGCTGGCGGCAATCTCATACGACTGCTCGCCCAATCCCTGCCGGAGCGACCGGGTGAAATACCGGAATGATTTAAGAAAATGGTAAAATATGAAGATTTCGTGTATGGGTAACGGAGGCGGAAGCAAAGAATAGGGACAAGGAACGGGACAAAGGGGGAGGCCGCATGGAGCGTCGAGACCTCCATTGTGAAACTTGCTTGTATGCCGATCGTGTCGGGGATTGTCTTCCCTGCAATGAATGCACCGACGGAAGCGAATACGAGTCGTCGATAGAAAAGGAAATGGACTGAGGGAGAAAGTAAGGAAACCTTGAAACATCCCCCGTGATAGGACTAGAATGAGAGTTGGCAATATGTGAATACGGGGGAGATACATAGCATGTTTGAATGGAAACCGGCTCGCCGGATGGCTAGCCTATCATCTGCCATGTTTTCGCGCATGGATGCGCTCCGGCAAGAGGTAGAGTCAGGCGGCGTTGATGTCATCAACCTCGGTATCGGCAGCCCTGATCGCCCCCCGGCTCCCCATGTCCGGCAAGCGCTCATGGATGCGCTGGCCCGAGACGACGCCTACGGCTATGCTTTAACGGACGGGCTGATCGAGTTCAAAAGCGCCGTCGCCGATTGGTACCGGGAACGGTTCAGCGTCAACCTCGATCCGAAGACAGAGGTCCTCTCCCTGATGGGCTCCCAGGACGGCCTCGGCCATCTTGGTCTCGCGCTGCTCGATCCCGGTGATATCGCCCTTGTCCCTGATCCGGGATACCCGATCTATACGGCGGGCGTCCTTCTCGCCGAAGGTGTCCCCTATCCGCTTCCGTTGGAACGGGAGCGTGACTATCTGCCCGATCTGGACGCCGTTCCGGAAGACATCCTCCGCCGGGCCAAACTGATGATCCTGAATTACCCGAGCAACCCCGTCGCAGCGACGGCGGAGCTAGACTTTTTTACCCGTGTTGTCAATTTCGCCCGCCGCAACAACATCATTGTGCTCCACGACATCGCCTATTCGGAATTGGCCTATGATGGCTACCGACCAGTCAGCTTCCTGCAGGCGCCTGGCGCCAAAGAGGTGGGTATCGAGTTCCATTCTGTATCCAAGTCCTATAACCTGGCTGGGTGTCGTCTGGGTATGGCGGTCGGCAACCGGGAGGTTCTGGCCGTTTTGGCCAATCTGAAGTCCAATATTGACTATGGCGTCTTCAAGGCGGTCCAATGGGCGGCCGTGGCGGCCTTGCGGGGACCCCAGGCGATCGTCGAGGAAAACGCCGGGGCCTACCAGCGCCGGCGCGATGTTCTCGTCGACGGCTTGGCCCGCATCGGCTGGCAGATGGATAAGCCGAAGGCCTCCATGTTCGTCTGGGCGCCTGTGCCCGAAGGGTTTGCCTCCTCCTTCGCCTTTGCCGAGGAACTCTTGCGTGAAACGGGTGTGCTCGTCGTCCCAGGCAACGCCTTTGGGGAGCGCGGCGAGGGGTATGTGCGCATCGCCCTGGTTGTCCCTGAAGCGCGATTGGAAAAGGCCGTCGAACGGATCGCCAAGCGATATCGTTTCGGCGGTTGAGCCAAGTCTATCTTTACGATCGATCGACGTCTCTCTTGTGGGATAGTTCGCCTGCCTTTGACATAAAATGGTGATAAGACACAGGCAGGAGGGCGGGACCCATGGGAGAAGGAAATCGCGAATCGCTGGAAGCGCTGAAGGACGAAGTGGATTACCTGCGCTCACGGCTGAATCAGTTGAGACTCAGTCGCCGTGTGTTGATGGCATTGCTGGAGACGGTGGACAGTGAACGGCGGGATGCGATCGCACGCCTCGAGGCGGAAAACCGCCGCCTGCGGCGATCTCGGCGAAGTGATGTCGAAAAACTGTCCCTGATCCGCAGTGACGACAGAAAAGTTCTTTGGATTTGCAGGAATGATTCAAAAGACGGCGAATAATTTTATGTATCACATTACGCATATTCGGGGCAGGCGTCACGTATGACGCAGGGAAGTCGGTGCGAATCCGACGCGGTGCCGCCACTGTGACGGGGAGGGCGCTTCTAAGGCCACCGGGGAACCGGGAAGGCGAAGCGTTCCGATGAGCCTGAGCCAGGAGACCTGACTGCCCCCACCGCGAGAACCCGCGCGCTACGGGGGAGGTGACCGGACCGGGGAATGGTCTTTTGATTCCCCAGGTTTGCATTTGTGTCAAATCCCACACCTTGCTGAGGGGGTGGGATTTTTTATGTGCGGGGAGAGTGGGAACAACTGCGAAAAGGCTATACGACGGGATCCTGCGCCGCCGCTGCGGCCAAGGCGGCGACAGGTTTCCTCTATGGAACACTTGGAACACTCGCCGAGACACCAAACGAAGCAACAGAGATTCCCGCTGCTTCAACGTTGCAAGAATCACTGCCGGTGGATATCCCGCTGCCCTATGACGGACGGCTGATCGTCAAGGCGGAACGCATCGATGAGCACGAGCCCTCTGTCAATGGAAACGGGGGAGTTACCTACCAGGTAATCAAGGATGGGGGCGATGACCCCGATGCGACCCACGGCATGGCGATCCGCGTCACTGCCCTGCCTGCGCCGGAAGGGATCCACATCGACGGGGGGCTGGGCGTCGGCCGGGTGACCAAGCCTGGCTTGGCCGTGCCGGTGGGGGAAGCGGCCATCAATCCGACGCCCCGCGCCATGATCACAGCCGCCGTCAAGGAAGCGCTGCCGCCCGGCAAGGGGGTTCGCCTCACCGTCTGGGCGCCGGAAGGAGAGCGGGTCGGACCTTCGACATTGAACCCTCACCTGGGCGTCGTCGGCGGCATCTCCATTCTTGGAACAACAGGCATCGTCAATCCCATGTCAGAAGAGGCGTTCAAACATAGCCTTGAGCCGCAGATCGATATCGCGCTGGCTGCCGGACACCGGACCCTCCTGCTGACACCAGGTCACATGGGCCGGCGAGGGTTGGAGCAGCGGGGAGCGCCCGCTGACGCCATCGTGCTGACGAGCAACTTCATCGGCCATATGCTCGACGCCTGCGCCAAAAAAGGTGTCCAGGAGATCCTGCTCTGGGGCCATGTGGGGAAGCTGGTCAAAGTCGCCGGCGGCATCTTCCACACCCACAGCAAGGTTGCCGACGGGCGCAGGGAGATCATCGCCGCCCACGCAGCCGTCTGCGGCTTGCCCTTGGAACTCGTCCAAGCGGTGCTGGAGGCCAACACAGCGGAAGCGGCGGTGGAACTGCTGCATCGAGCTGGCCGTCTTGACTTGTTCGACCACCTGGCCGAGGTGGCCGCCGAAAAAGCAGCCCAACGTTTTCGCGGAACTGTTTCGGTCATATTCACAGATTTGAAGGGAGAACCGCTAGGGTGGAGTCGCCATGCAACGCTTCCGGGATTCGACCGGGATTTCCGGTCACTGTCATCGGCATCGGTCCCGGCACAGAAGAATATTTGACACCAGCGGCGCTGCGGGCGGTGGAGGAGGCCGATGTTCTCGTCGGGGGGCCTCGCGCGCTGGCGCTCTTCGCCGGTTACAACAAGCCGGGACGGATCATCGACCGTCGTCTCGATAACCTTATCGACTATATCGCCTCCGAACGGCTATCGCGGCGTCTTGCCGTTCTCGTCTCCGGAGACCCCGGCTATTACAGCCTGTTGCCCCGTCTGATCCGTTCTCTCGGCGACGAACCGATCAAGGTCATCCCCGGTTTGAGTTCCCTGCAGATGGCCTTTGCCCGCCTCAAGCTCCCTTGGCAGGAGGCTGCCTGGAAGAGCATGCATGGCCGTCCTATGGAGGATGCCCTCGAAGCTCTCCGGCATCCGGGGTGGGTAGCCTTCCTGACCGATCCCGACCACACGCCGGAAGCGGTGGCCGCCTACCTGGATGCACAGGGGGAGGGGGAACGGCGCGCCTATGTGACGCGCAACCTTGGTTATGACGATGAGTCGGTCGAGGCTGGCACTGTACATACATTTGCACTTGTGAAAACAGGAGCGTATCAGCCGTCCCTGTTGATCGTCGAGGGGGGCTTTGACGTCGAATCGCACGGCAAAGAGAATGCCGGATCGAACAGCCAGACAGAGACGATTCTGGGCGTCCAGCCGGCGAAGGGTCCACTTTTAATGACAAATGTCGGCTTGCCGGATGATGCCTTCATCCGCGGCCAGGTCCCCATGACCAAGTCGGATATCCGGGCGCTCACCCTGGTCCGGGCGCAGGTCGGTCCGGGGGACATCGTCTGGGACATTGGCGCAGGCACCGGTTCGATCAGCGTGGAAGCGGCCCTCTTGTCAAGGGGCGGACGAGTCTTCGCCGTGGAACGCGGCCAGGCTGGCTGCGATCTAATCGAAGCCAATGCGCGAAAGCAGGGCGTAGACAATCTGGTTCCAGTGCTGGGTGAAGCGCCGGAAGCGCTCGTCCACCTGCCGGCGCCGGATGCGGTGATCATCGGCGGTTCCGGCGGAAAACTTCCGGAGATCTTGCAGAATGTGTGGGGTTGCTTGAAGGCGGGCGGCCGGTTGGTCCTCAACGCCGTCACCGTCGAGACGGTGGCCGTTGCTACCCAATGGCTGCGGGAACGGGGAATCTCTTTTCAGGCCAGTCAGATCCAGGTGAACCGGCTGGAGCCTGCCGGAACGGTTCACCTGTGGAAAAGCCAGAATCCCGTCGTCATCATCTGGACCCGAAAGGAGAGTGGCTGAATGCTGGGACGTTTTTACGGCATCGGTGTCGGACCGGGCGATCCGGCGCTGCTGACGCGGCGGGCCGTCGCCCTGTTGGAGACGACGCCGGTGATCTTTACGCCCCGTGGCAAAGGGGGCGGCGAGGGTGTGGCGCTGACTATCATTCGCGACATCCTGCCTGAATCAGCAGAGATTGTTCCGCTGCACCTACCCATGATCCAGGATGACCGCCTCCTCCGGGATGCCTGGGAGGAAGCGGCGCGGCAGATTTACGACAGGTTGGCCGCCGGGAAGGATGCGGCTTTCGTCACCATCGGCGACTGCCTGCTCTTTTCCACCTATGGATACCTGTTAAAAGCGCTCCGGGAGATCGACCCTGACCTATCCGTCGAGAGTGTGCCGGGTGTCACCTCTTTTTCGGCCAGCGCATCGCGGCTCAACCTTCCCCTCGCCGAGGGCGAGGAGCCGCTGCTCGTCGTCCCGGCGCTGCGCGACCCGGAGGAACTGCGCCCGCTGCTGCGGCAGTTTCCCAATCTGGTCCTGATGAAGGTGGCTTCTCGCTTTGACGAGATTTACCGGGTGTTGCAAGAGGAGGGACGGGCCGAATCAGCCGCCTTTGTGGCCCGCTGCGGGACGCCGGAGGAGCGGATCGTCTGTGACCTGGCTTCTCTGGTCGGACAAAAGCTCGATTATCTCAGCCTGTTGATTGTCAAACCAAAGGGGGTGTCGATTTGATCAGTTTTATTGGAGCGGGACCGGGTGATCCCGATTTGATCACCGTCAAGGGGCAGAAGCGCCTCGCAGAGGCCGATGTGGTCATCTACGCCGGATCGCTCGTTAACCCAGCTGTCCTTCACGTCTGCCGGCCTGAGGCCGAGATCCACAACAGCGCCTCAATGACCCTGGAGGCGGTGCTGGACGTCATGGAGCGGGCGGTGGGAGAGGGTAAAAAAGTGGCCCGCGTGCATACGGGCGATCCCAGCATCTACGGCGCGATCCGGGAACAGATGGACGCCCTCGACGATATGGGCATCCCCTATGAGGTCATTCCCGGCGTCAGTTCCTTCCTGGCCGCCGCCGCGAGCCTGCGCAAGGAGTTTACACTCCCCGACGTCTCCCAGACGGTGATCATCACCCGATTGGCCGGACGGACGCCGGTGCCGGAAAAGGAATCCCTGGCCGGCCTGGCGCAGCATAAGGCGTCGCTGTGCATTTTCCTCAGCACCCACCTGCTGGATCAGGTGACGGCCGATTTGATCGCCGGCGGCTATCCTGAGGATACACCGGCTGCTGTCGTCTACAAGGCCTCCTGGCCCGACGAAAAGGCGGTCCAGGGAACCTTGCGCGACATCGCCGGCAAGGTGGCAGAGGCCGGGATTTCCCGCACTGCCATGATCATGGTGGGCCAGTTTCTTGAAGGCCCTTACCAACGTTCCCTCCTCTATCACCCTGAGTTTGCCCACGGATACCGGGAGGCTGAACGGGGGAGCGGCGAGTGAACGTGCTGGCGCTGACGCCGGGCGGGAGCGCCCTGGCCCGGCGCATCGGCAATGTTTTTCCGGAGGCGCGGCTGTGGCTGCCTGCGGATGGAGACGGTGGTGTCCCTGAGGGTGGCCGTTCAGACGTGACCGATCATCCCAACAGCGCTGGTAGAATAGACGCGGCTATCGTCAATGGCGCTGTTAAAACTGCGATTTCCCACTGGCGCCCCCCTCTGCGGGACACCTTCGGACCGATTTTTTCATCGGGTAAGCCGATTCTCTTTATCGGCGCGCTCGGGATCCTCGTTCGCCTGCTAGCGCCTCGGATCGCCGACAAGCGCACCGACCCACCGGTGATCGCCCTAGATGAAGGCGGACGTTTTGTCATCAGCGTTCTGGCCGGTCACTGGGGCGGCGCCAACGAACTGGCCGAAGAGGTGGGCCGGCGCATCGGGGCCATCCCGGTGATCACGACTGCCACCGATGTGGCCGGGTTGCCGGCTGTCGACACCTTCGCCCGCCGCTGGGGCGCCCGCATCGAACCATGGGCGGCTGTAAAAAAAATCGCCTCAGCCCAACTGCGGGGGGACGCGATCAAGTGGCTGGCCGACGAACGGTTCCTGCCTGTTTTGAAGGAACTGGAAGCAGACTTTCCCTGGCAGCCCTTGCGGGAACCCATAGGGGAACCAACGATAAGCCGGGTGCTGTTCTCATCACGCTGGGTGGAGCCGCCGGTCGACCTCCGGCTCTTTCCCTGCTGTCTCGTCGCCGGGATCGGCTGCCGCCGGGGCGTGTCGCTGGAACAGGTGCATGTAGCCTTCCAGGAAGCCTGCCGGATCGCTGATGTTCATCCCCGGTGCCTGACTGCTATCGCCAGCGCCTGGGTGAAGGCCGAAGAACCGGCCCTCATCGCCCTGGCGAAAACCTATGATGTTCCCTTCCGCACCTTTTCCGCCGATGAAATACAAGCCTGCTGTGACAGCCACCGGGAGATCGGCGGTTCCTCTTTTGTGGCTGATACGATTGGAGTGAAAGCTGTATGCGAACCGACTGCGCTGTTGACACATCCTCAAGCGCGGCTCCTGTTGAAGAAACGGGCTGCCGGCCCGGTGACCGTGGCCTTGGCCGAGGTTCCCTGGCCGTCATCGGATTGGGACCAGGCAACCGGGACCAGATGACGGGGCGGGCGTTACAAGCCATCGCCCAAGCCGATGTGATCGTCGGCTACAGCACCTATGTGAGGTTAATCGAGGACCTGATCGAGGGAAAAGATGTGCAGGCCTCGGGCATGCGCAAGGAGATTGACCGGGCCTGCCTGGCCGTCGATCTGGCACTGGAAGGAAAAGCGGTTGTCGTCGTCTCCAGCGGCGACCCCGGTGTCTACGGCATGGCCGGCGTGGTCCTGGAAGCGGTGCAGCAGCGGGAGGCGCAAGGACAGGTCACCGTGGAGGTGATCCCCGGCGTCACGTCCGCCACCGCCGCCGCCGCCGTCTTGGGCGCGCCGCTGATGCACGACTTTGCCGTCATCTCCCTTAGCGACCTGCTCACCCCCTGGGATCTGATCCGGCGGCGCGTCGAGAACGCCGCTGCCGGCGACTTCATCATCACTCTCTATAACCCGAAAAGCACCAAGCGGGTGCACCAGATCGAAGAGGTGCGGGAACTGCTGCTCCAGCACCGTCCGCCTTCCACGCCGGTGGGCATCGTCCGCAACGCCCGGCGTGAGGGCGAGGAGAGGGTATTGACCACCCTGGGAGAGTTTTTAGAGCACCCCATCGACATGTTCACCATCCTGGTCATCGGCAACTCGCAGACCTATGTCCGTGACGGCTGGATGATCACCCCGCGGGGATACCGCTGGTGATTTGGGTCGTCGCCGGAACGCGGGACGCCCGCCGGTTGATCGAAGGGATATGGCGGGCCGGACTGCCGGTCATCGCCAGTGTCGTCAGCGAATACGGCGCCCAACTCCTCCAGGAGGCTTTTTCCGGGAAGGTGCCTGTCCATCAGGGGGCGATGGACCCTCCGGCGATGCGGTCCTTTGTCCGGGAAAAAGGGATCATTGCCGTGATCGACGCCACCCATCCCTTCGCCCGCGTGGTGTCGGAAAATCTGCTGAAACTGGCTGCCGGAGAGGGTGTCGCCTATCTCCGGTATGAGCGGCCTTCCGTAGATACGACAGATTTCCCGAACTTGATCGCCGTGAGGAATTGGGAAGAGGCGCTGGATGCGCTGGGAGAGGCTGAGGAAGGGGAGACGGTCTTTCTCGCCACCGGCAGCCGGGCGCTGCCACAGGTCGTGCCGCCTCTGCTGCAAAAGAAGCTCCGCCCCATCGCACGTGTCCTGCCCGACCTGGATTCGCTGCGGCAATGCCTTGATTTGGGCCTCCAGGCCGATCAGATCATCGCCATGCAGGGTCCCTTCAGTGAGGAAATGAACCGGGCCATGTTCGCGCAAACAAAGGCGCGCTGGCTGGTCACCAAGGAGAGCGGCGCTGTCGGCGGCGCCGACGCCAAGCTCCGCGCCGCCGCCGGAATGGGACTGAAGACGATCCTGCTCTGCCGGCCCGCTTTGCCTTATCCCTGTGCAACGACTGACTTTGACGAAGCAGTCGCCTGGGCCGGGGAGAGGCTGCAATGGTCGGATAAGGAGCGTCTTTTCCCGAATCAGAATATGAAATTGGAACATGAAACCAGCACCAGTGAAATCTGAACAAGTGGTCTGTAAAGGTCGCCGGATAGGGAAAAGGAGAGGTAATCATGAAAACGGGGATTTTGATGATCGCCCACGGCAGCCGCCTGCAAGAGGCGAACAACCATGCCGTGGCCATCGGCCGCATGGTCCAGGAAAAACACGGGGTGGAGCCCCTCGTCGTCTCTTTTATGGAACTGGCTAAGCCGAGCATGGCCGAAGGGCTTGCCCAACTGGTCGCCGCCGGCGTCGACGATGTCAAGGTGATCCCGCTCTTTTTGTACAATGGCGTTCATATTCAAAAGGATATCCCGGAAGAACTGGAGGAACTGCAAAAGAGCTATCCGAACATTCAGATCACCGTGGGACGACCGCTCGGCGCCGATGAACGCATCGCCCAGTTGATTTTCGAGCGCATCCAGGAGGTCAGTTGATGGACTACATCACCGATCCCCGCGCCATTGAGACAAAAAGCATGGAGATCATCGACGGGCTGATCGGTCCGCTGCCTGTATCGGAAGAGGAGCGCAAGGTGATCAAGCGCGTCGTCCACACGACAGGCGATCCGGAGTTTGCCAAGCTGGTCCGCTGGAGCCCCGGCGCTGTCCCTATCGGCATCGCCGCCTTGGCCCGGGGGGCATCGGTCTTCACGGATGTGAACATGGTCCGCGTGGGCGTCAACAGCCGTCTCCTCTCTGTCAAGGGGGGCAATGCTGTCTGCGCGATCAGTGAGCCCCGCGTTGTCGCCGAGGCGGAGCGGACCGGCAAGACGCGGGCGATGACCGCCTTCGACCTGCTTGCCCCGGAGATGAACGGCGCCGTCATCGCTATCGGCAACGCGCCCACCGCGCTGTTTCACCTGCTGTCGCTGGTGGAGGCGGGCCGCTGCCGCCCAGCTTTGATCGTCGGCACACCGGTCGGCTTCGTCGGCGCAGCCGAATCGAAGGAAGCGCTGACCCAGGCTGATGTGCCCTACATTACGGTCACGGGAAACAAAGGCGGCAGCAATATTGCCGCCGCCATCGTCAATGCCATGTTGTTGCAGATGCCCTAGCTGCTGATGTGATGTCGGCTGATGGCAACCGGAGGCTAACAGCGGTTGTCGGCCTCCTGCAGCAGCGACAATAATTTGCCCATTTCCGGGTGCTCCGGTTCCGTTAACTTACGTTCACCCTGGCAACCGCCATGGTGACGCCGGATCAGTTCCACCAGCGCCGGCGTCCAGTGGCGTCGCGCCGCTTCCTGCGCGCCCAGGGACGCGTGATCAGCAAGGACGGAAAGCGGTTTGCCCAGCAGGGGCCAGCCGTAGAAGGCTTGACTTTTCTCAGGCCGCGAGCCGAGAAGAACATAGAGGATGCGGTGAACCAGGCCGATGCTGGCGTTGCGCTTGCCCATGTCATGAAGCAGGGCGGCTTTGAGCAGCAGTTGCTGCGCCTCCGGCGATAGTTCGCCAGACGCCCTGTGGCAGAGATGGGCCACATCGAGGGCGTGGCGACGGTCGGCGGGGGCCATCTCCAGGAAGACCGCCCGTTCCTCTGGAGTGAGGAACGCGTCGGCCCAAACCAGTTCTTCCTTCGAAAAGCGCGGTTGCCAGGCTTGCAGGACTTGCCGGCAACGGTATAGGATTCTGGAAAAAAGCTCTGTCTTCATGCAATCAGTATATCACGAAGAGGCGTTGACGTAGATGCACATTCAGTCTGGAGAATTGGTGCTGGTCACCGGCGGCGCCCGGAGCGGAAAAAGCGCCTGGGCGGAACAACTGGCTGCCGAAGCGGCGGGCACAGCGCCGCAGCAGGTGGTCTATGTGGCCACGGCTGGCGTTTTTGATGAAGAGATGCGTCGCCGCGTCGATACGCACCGGCAGCGCCGCCCCGCCGCCTGGCAGACCGTCGAAGAGCCACTCGATTTGTTGCGGGTGATCGATGAGTGGGACGAGGAAGGACGGGTGATCCTGATCGATTGCCTGACCTTGTGGACGACCAACCTGCTGCTGCCGCAATACCGGGAAGAAGATTGGAACAACCAAAAAGAACAGGATCTCGTCGACATGGCCCGGCGCACGGCCAAGCAGGCCAGCGCCTCCCGGGCAACGGTGATCGCCGTCGGCAACGAGGTCGGTTGGGGGATCGTCCCGCCTGATCCGCTCAGCCGCGCCTTCCGCGACGCGGCAGGCCGGGTGCAGCAAGCCTTTGCTGCCGAAGCCCACCGGGTGTATCTGGCTGTCGCCGGCTGCCCGCTGCAGGTCAAAGGACCCGCTTAAAGAACGTGCCCGTTTCAAAGGTAAGCAGCGTCCGAAAAAGCCCCCAGTCAAAGGCAGACTGCTGACGAGTTTAATCCCTGACAGCAAGGCCCCGTTTAGGGGAAGGGAGCGGAGCAACCCATGGCCAAAGCCATTATGATGCAAGGAACCAGTTCCAACGTCGGCAAGAGCGTGCTGGCGGCGGCCCTTTGTCGCATCTTTTATCGCGACGGGCACAAGGTGGCGCCCTTTAAGTCCCAGAACATGGCCCTTAACTCCTATGTCACCCGCGACGGCGGTGAGATGGGGCGCGCCCAGGTTGTCCAGGCGGAAGCGGCGGGGCTCGAACCGCAGGTGGAGATGAACCCGATCCTGCTGAAGCCGACGGGACAGGCGTCATCCCAGGTGATCGTCCTGGGCCGCCCCATCGGCAACATCAGCGCCCGCGAGTACCATTTAGAATATGCTACGTCGGCCCTCGACACGATCCAGGCCTGTCTCGACAAGTTTCACGCGGAGTATGACGTCATCGTCATCGAAGGCGCCGGTTCGCCCGCCGAGGTCAACTTAAAGGCCCGCGATATCGCCAACATGCGGGTGGCCAAGATGGCTGACGCGCCGGTGCTCCTCGTGGCCGACATCGACCGGGGCGGCGCACTGGCCTCCGTCGTCGGGACCCTGGCGCTCCTCGACCCGGACGAGCGGGAACGGGTAAAAGGGATCGTCATCAACAAGTTTCGCGGCGACATCTCGCTTCTCCAGCCGGCCATTGACTTTTTGGAGGAGTACACGAAGATCCCTGTGCTCGGCGTCATCCCCTACTTCCGGGGTTTGAACATCCAGGAGGAGGACTTGGTGGCCCTGGAAAAAGCGGAACGGCAGGTTCCCTCCGGCGAAATGCTGGACATCGCCGTCATCCGCTTGCCCCGCATCTCCAATTTTACCGATCTGGACGCGCTGGAGGCGGAAGGCGTGGCTCGGGTCCGCTATGTAGAAGGGGCCGGTGAACTGGGCAAGCCGGATCTGGTCATTATCCCCGGCACGAAAAACACGATTGAAGACATGCGCTGGCTTCGTCAGATGGGGATCGACATGGAGATTCAAGCGCTGGCCGCTAACGGCGCGCCGGTTTGGGGGATTTGCGGCGGCTACCAGATGCTCGGCCGGGAGATCGCCGATCCGGCCGGGGTCGAAAGCTCCCTGCCCTCCATCGCCGGATTGGGCCTGCTCGACATGGTGACGACGATGGAAGCGGAAAAGGTGACCCGCCTGGCCACGGCCACCCTCTGCGGTCCGGGGCCCTTCCTTTCGCCCCTACAGGGGTTGACCGTCCAGGGCTACGAGATCCACATGGGCCAGAGTTGTCCCACTGGTGATCAGCCGTTCTTCTGCCGGATCCGGCAACGCGGCGATGAGACGGTGGATGTCGTCGACGGCCTTGTCGGCGGCGACGGCCTGGTCATCGGCTCCTACCTGCACGGCATCTTCGACAACGAACCGCTCCGCCATCACCTGTTGAACACGCTGCGCCGAAAAAAGGGCCTTCCGGAGATCGATTTTGCCGGCATCCCCTCCATACGGGAGCGGCGCGAGCAGGATTATGATCGCCTGGGCGAGATCGTCCGCCAGAGCCTGCGCATGGATCTGCTCTACGAGATCGTCGGGCTTCCGAGACCTGTTCGTGAAAGCGAATCGGCCGGTGTGAATGGGTCTTCCGGTTCTCAGGAAACTACCGGTCAGCAGGGGCCTACCGATCCACAGGTCGGGTGACTCTTACATGAACGTAATTGCACCCTTATTGGTGAAGGACCTGCCGCTTTTTCTCGATTTCGGACTCTCCATCGGCGCCGTCACCTTGCTCTTGGCGCTCCTCTATGACAGCCTGGTGGGAGACCCCCGTTGGCTTCCCCATCCGGTCATCGGCATCGGCAGGTTGATCACTTTTTTGGAAAAAAAGCTCTACCCGGCCTCAGCCGGGAGCACATACGTCACGACCGGCGCAGGGAATCGCTCCGCCTTCCTAAGAGGAACGGTCCTGTCGGTTGCAACCGTCGCCGTTACCTTCGCCATCGCCGCGCTCGTGATGTCGGTTATCCATCTGACCGGCTTCGGCGAGCTGGCGGGCAGCGCCCCGACCTTGCCGGCCCTCCTGGGGAAATTGGCCGCCGCCATCCTGCTGGGGATCGCCTTCGCCGGGCGCTGCCTGGCCGAGGCCGCCCTGGAGATCAAAGGGCTATTGGAGCAGGGAGACCTAGCGGAGGCGCGGCGGAAGCTTTCCTGGATCGTGGGTCGAGACACAATGAACCTCGGTGAAGGCGAAATTGTTCGGGCGACCGTTGAAACAGTGGCGGAAAACACCGTCGACGGCATCACGAGCCCGCTCTTTTACGCCTTATTGCTGGGCGTCCCTGGCGCCTATGCCTATAAGGCGGTCAACACCCTCGATTCCATGATCGGCTACCGGAACGACCGTTACCTCTGGTTCGGCCGCTTCGCCGCCCGCCTTGATGACGCGGCCAATTACATCCCCGCCCGGCTGACAGGCCTCTCCATGGTCCTGGCGGCGACACTGATGGGCTTTCCCTTCAAACGCATGATCGCCACCTGGCGGGAAGACGCCCGCCGCCACCCCAGCCCGAACAGCGGCATCCCCGAGTCGGTCATGGCCGGCGCGCTCGGGGTGCAGTTGGGCGGCCTCAATACCTACCAGGGACGGCCTTCCCACCGGGCCACCATGGGCCAGCCGCTCGTCACCCTGGAGGCCCGCCACATCGGCCAAGCCGTGCAGGTGATGGCGCTGACGACAGCAATTTTTGCCTTCGCCGGTTCCGCAATTCTCATCGGATTAGGAAAGTGGTTGTGATGATCCCTTCTGTCGTGATCGCCGGCGCCCACAGCGGCGCAGGAAAAACCACCGTCACCATGGGCCTCCTGGCGGCATTGCGGCGGCGAGGGTTGACGGTGCAGAGTTTCAAGACGGGACCTGATTACATCGACCCCACCTTCCATCGCCTGATCACGGGACGGACCTGTTCCAACCTGGATACGTGGATGATGGAGGCGGGCACGATCGAGCGCCTGTTCCGGCGCGCCGTCGAGGGGGCGCAGGTCGCCTTGATTGAGGGGGTCATGGGTCTCTTCGACGGCGCCGCCGGGGAACCGCCGGGGGGGGCCGGGAGCACAGCCGCCCTGGCTGCGTTGTTGCAGGCCCCCATCGTCCTGGTGGTGGACGCCCGTTCCGCCGCCCAAAGCATCGCCGCTGTCGTCTACGGCTTTTGCCGCCTGAACCCGGCGTTGCCGGTAGCCGGTGTGGTCCTCAACCGGATCGGCTCGGCGCGCCACGGCCGCATGGTCCGCCAGGCGGTGGAGCAGACCTGCCGGATTCCTGTTCTCGGCTGCCTCCCCCGCGATGCCGTTCAGCCCATGCCGGAGCGTCACTTAGGGCTCGTATCGGCTGTGGAAAAGACGGCTTCCCTGGAAACCTACTGGCGGTCTCTGGCCGATGTGATCGAGGAACACCTGGATGTGGATTTACTGTTAGAGCGGATGACGGTGTATGCCGCCAAAAGCTCGCCACGGGAAGGTGAACCTACGGGGAACGAGAAAAATGCGGCGGGTAAGCTCAAAAGCCCGGCGGCTCGCGTTGCTATCGCCCGTGACGAGGCTTTTCATTTTTACTATGAAGACGGGCTGCGCGATCTGGCCGAGCGCGGCATCGAGTGGGTTCCCTTCCGGCCGGTGGCAGGCGATCCGATTCCGGCGGGGATCGACGGGCTCTACCTGGGCGGGGGTTATCCGGAACTCTACCTGGAGCAAATTGTGGCCAACAGCGCCTTTTTGCAGGAACTGGCTTACCTGCATCGGAACGATATGCCCATCTACGCCGAGTGCGGCGGTTTCATGACCCTCTGCCGGTCGATCCGCGACAGCAACGGCCGCGAGTATCCGCTGGCCGGCCTTGTGCCCGCCACCTGTGTGATGGGCAAAAAACGGCGCGCCCTGGGCTATGTGACCGCCGAAATCGCGGGAGACAGCCTGCTCGGCCGCCGGGGAGATCGGTTGCGCGGCCATGAGTTTCACTACTCTGACGCCGCCTTTGCGCCGGAAGCCGCGCCGAGTCCCGCCTTTATCCTCACCAAGACGAGCACGGCCGGGGAAAACCCGGAGAGCCGCCCAGACGGCTACAGCCGGGGCGCCTTGACGGCCTCGTACTTTCATTTTCACTTTTCCGCCTTTCCGGCGACCATGGATCATTTTGTCGATCGACTCTGCGGCGGCAGTCATAACGGCGGCAGTTTAAACGGTGGCAGCCGTAACGGTGACCGCCTTAGCGCCGCCGAACCCACCACGAGGCCTGCGGAGAGCCGGCAGGGCCGCTCCGTTCCAGAAGGGGGAAGCGGACCATGACGCCGGGGCTAATTCAGGTCTATACGGGCGACGGCAAAGGGAAGACGACAGCCGCTCTCGGGCTCTGCCTGCGTGCCGCCGGCCACGGCAAGCGCTGCGAGATCATCCAGTTTCAAAAAGGCAGCGCCTATATGGGGGAACTGTACGCGATCCAACGCGTGCCGGAGATCGCCATCACCCAGTTCGGCTGGGGCTGTCCCCGGTCGGCGCTGATCCGTTCCGGCTTCGCCCATTGTGTCAACTGCGGTGATTGTTTTCGTCGCAACCGGGCGCCGGAGAATCCCTGGCCGCGCCTCGGCCTTGCCTATGCTAGCGAGGTGCTGCGGGAGGGTCGGGCCGAACTGGTCGTCCTCGATGAGGTGAGCTACATCATGAACCGGGGCTATGTGACCGTCGATGAGGTGCTGTCCCTGCTGCGCAGCCGCCCGGCGGGGATGGAAGTGGTTCTTACCGGTCGACGCATGCCGCCGGAGATCATCGAACAGGCCCACCTGGTTACCGAATTGTTTCCCCAAAAACACCCCCTTGCCGACGGGGTCAGCCCTTCCCGGCGGGGGATTGAGTATTAGCCATCATACATTCGACGGAGAATGATTTCATTATTGATGGAGAATGTAAGGGAGGATTCGACGATGACACTGGAAGCTCTGATCGAACAGATCAAACCCTTGAACGCCGAAGCGATGGAAAAAGCGCAAGACCACCTGGATGACCTGACCAAGCCCCGGGGTAGCCTGGGTGTGCTCGAAGACATGGTCAAACGTTTGGCCGGCATCTTTGGCGAGATCCCGAAGGAGCCCCTGCAAAAAGCGATCATCCTGATGGCCGGCGACCATGGCGTCATGGAAGAGGGGGTCAGCGCCTTCCCGCAGGAAGTGACGCCTCAGATGGTCATCAACTTCTCCAACGGCGGCGCCGGCATCAACGTCCTGGCCCGCCACGCCGGGGCGGACCTGATCTGTGTCGATATGGGCATCGCCGTCGACATGCCCGACCTTCCCGGCCTGATTCGGCGCAAAGTAGCCTATGGGACGAAAAACATGACAAAGGGTCCGGCTATGACCCGCGAAGAGGCGATCCAGGCCATCCTTATCGGGGCCGAGGTGGTCGACGACGCCGTACAGCGCGGGGTGCGCATCGTCGGCACCGGGGAAATGGGCATCGGCAACACGACGCCGTCGGCCGCCATCATCGCCGCCCTGGGCGGTTTCGCCGTTGAGGATGTGGTCGGACGGGGGACCGGTGTCAACGACAAGCAATTGCAAATCAAGATCGACGCCATTAAACGCGCCCTGGAAGTGAACCAACCCAACCTCGCCGACGGCCTGGATGTGCTTGCCAAGGTGGGCGGTCTGGAGATCGCCGGCCTCGCCGGTGTCTGCCTCGGCGCAGCCGCCCAGGGGATCCCGGTCGTTATCGACGGCTTCATCTCCGGCGCGGCGGCGGTGATCGCCGGAACCATCTGCCCGCAGGCCCGCGACTATATGATCGGTTCCCACCTCTCCGAGGAGCCTGGCCACAAGTTTATGCTCGATTACCTCGGCCTCAAACCGATGCTGATGATGAACTTCCGCCTCGGCGAGGGCACCGGCGCGGCCTTGGGCATGACCATGATCGACGCGGCCGTCAAGATCTCCAATGAAATGGCCACCTTCTCCAGCGCCGGCGTCAGCGAATCGATCGACTGATATGTTTGTCCGGCCATGGCTGCGTTTTCGCCTCGCCCTCTCCTTTTTCACCCGCCTGCCGGTGGGGGCGATGGGGGAGAGCGGCGACGAAGACTTCGGCCGTTCCTTCGTCTACCTTCCCCTCGTTGGGTTGCTGCTTGGCCTGCTCCTGAGCGGGGCGTCTGTGATCATCGGCGTTCTCTTTCCGCCGGTCATCCTTCCGCCGCTCTTGCTGGCGCTGCATCTCTACCTGACCGGCGGGATTCATCTCGACGGGTTCATGGACACCTTTGACGGGATTTTTTCGGCCCGCAAGCCGGAACGGGTGCTGGAAATCATGCGCGATTCCCGCGTGGGCGCTCATTCCGTGCTGGCAGTGACGGTGTTGTTGATGACCAAGGCCGCCGCCATCTATGCCCTCTGGGAGTGGGGTGGCTCCGTCCACCTTTCCGACCAGTGGCAGCTAAGCGGCCTCAATCAAATCCTCGATTGGTGGCCGGCCTGGAACGTGATCTCCGGTTTATATGGTCAGGGCTTAAGCCCCCTCTGGATCACACTGCTGTGGATGCCCATGGCGGGGCGCTGGGCCGTCGTCTTTATGGTCAGTGGCTTCCCCTACGCTCGGAGCCAGGGGATGGCGTCGCTGTTCAACCGCTATATCGACGGATCGGTGCTTGCGGCAGGGACCCTTTTTGCCGTAGCGGTGGCCGGTCTTGTAGCCGGTCTCGCCGGATGGGTGTCCCTGGCGCTCCTTTGGCTCTTCTTTCGCTGGTGGGGCGGGAAACTCACCCGCTTTCTCGGCGGACTGACCGGCGACATCTACGGCGCTAGTTGTGAGATCGGTGAGGTGCTCCTTCTCTTGACGGCGTTGCTCTTGTTGAGGTCTCTTTAAGTAAAGCGCCTCTATCTGTATCGCTTGGTTTAGGTTCTGCAGCGGTTTCACTTGTGACGATTCTCTAGTCGTTCCAAAGGAAGTATAGTCGTTCCCAAAGAAGATGTCTGAAAGGAGGCATTTGGCGTGTTCGGTCAGGCGCAACTGCCAGCTACTTGCGGCGAGTTGGCCCAGGGATTGATCGGGGGCCGGTTCCTGCACCTCACCTGTCCCATTGACGCCTGGGTCATGGCCAGTGCCTCCCTGACGCAGGGAAGCGGCTGCATCGAGGGCCTGGCCGATCGGCCCAAGGCGGCCCGGGCCGTTTCGACCTTGCTGGAATTTTGGAATCTGGCAGGACGATTCGACGTCCGGATCGACGTGGACAATCCTCTGCCTTCCGGCAAAGGGCTGGCGACGAGCACCGCTGACATCTGCGCCGCCGCCTTTGCCGTCGCCCGGGCGCTGGGAAGAGAATTGGCCCCTGCGGAGATGGGCCGCATCGCCATCGCCGTCGAACCCTCGGACGGCCTGTTTTTCCCGGGGATTGCCGTCTTCGATCACCGCAGCGGCGCCTGGGGCAAGACGGTCGGGATGCCGCCTATCCCTCCGCTGCATATCCTGGCCTACGACCTCGGCGGCGAGGTGGACACCATCGAGTTCAACAGCCGGACTGACCTGCTGGAAGCGAACCGCCAAAAAGAGGTTGCCGTTCGCCGGGCCTTTGCCCTGATCACCCAGGGCTTAAGGATCGGCGATCCGGGGCGGATCGGGGAAGGGGCCACCGTGAGCGCCCGGGCCAACCAGTCGATCCTGCCCAAAGAAGCCCTCGACGAGATCATCGGCGGCATCAGCGCCCTCGGCGCCGTCGGGGTGAATGTGGCCCATAGCGGAACCGCCCTGGGGGTGCTTGTGCCGGACAGCAGGCGCCACCGCATCGGCGCCATCGCCGCATGGGTGGAGGCGCGTTTTCCCCAATGGAGCCCGCTGGGCCATTTCCGTCTCGTCGGCGGCGGTCCCCGGTTTACCGAAACAAGCCGGTGGGGGAGGGATGCAGCGTTATGACAGCGAAAAAAGCAGAATCGACGCCCTACCGGCACGGCGGCGATGTGTGGAGCGCCGCCCAGGATGGAAGCGTTCCGATGGGGGAGATCCTGGACCTGAGCGCCAACATCAACTTTTTGGGCCTCTCGCCGCAGGTGAGACAAGCGATAGTGGAAGGTATCGATCAGGTCGTCCACTATCCCGACCCCAAATGCCGTCGCTTGATCGATGCATTGGCCGATCACCTGGCGGTTCCGCCGGAATCGATTTGCGCCGGCAACGGCGCCGTCGACCTTCTCGATCACTGGCTCCATGCCGTGCAGGCCCGGCGTGTGCTCATCCCTGAACCGGGCTTCGGCCAGTATGAGCGGGCTGTGGCCGCCCAGGGCGGTGTGGCGGTGCGCTTGCCGCTCGACGAAAAGCGCCAATTCCGCATCGATGTGGAGGCATGGAAAAAAGCCCTCCATGCGGAGGGCTGTGATACGGCGATCCTCTGTACACCCCACAACCCGGCAGGCTGGGTTTGGACAGAGAAGGAAAAACAGGCCGTCCTGGCCCATATCGAATCATCGCCGGTCCGCCTGCTGGTGGACGAATCTTTTCTCGATTTTCTGCCTGACGGTCGCGCCTTGAGTTGTTGTCCCCAAGCTGCCGGGAACGACCGGTTGGCTGTCCTCTATTCTCTGACAAAGTTTTTTGCCATCCCCGGACTTCGCCTGGGCGCCTTGATCACCGACAGCGACATCATCAAGGGGATCGTCAGCCGGCGCGATCCCTGGGTCGTCAACCACCTGGCCCAGGCGGCGGGCGTTGCCGCGTTAGCGGACCACGACTATCACCGAAAAACGTGGGAACGGCTGCCCCAGGAGCGGAATTACCTCTTTCAGCAACTGTCAGAACTGCCTGGATTGTCGCCACTATCGTCGGACTCCAATTTTTCCCTGCTTAATGTCGCCGAAAGCGGGATCTCATCGACAGGTTGGACGGAACGGTTACGAGGCCGGGGCATTTTGGTTCGAAACTGCAATACCTTTTTATCATTGGGAGAACGCTATCTGAGACTGGCCGTCCGCGACAAGGCGGCCACCGACCGGCTGATAGAAGCCATGCGGGCGGTGCTCGCAGAGGAGGGAATGCTTTGACCCGTGTCTACTTGATCCGCCATGGCGAGACGGAGTGGAACCTGGCCCGGCGTTACCAGGGACACAGCGACGTGCAACTGAGCGAGAAGGGGCGTGAGCAGGCCCGCTTGCTGGTGCGGCGCCTGGCCGGAGAAAAAATCGACCGTGTCTTCGCCAGCGACCTGAGCCGTGCCGTTGAAACGGCGCGCGCCATCGCGGAAGGGCACAACACCGCGTTGATCCTTGAACCGCGCTTCCGGGAGTGCAACTTCGGCGCCTGGGAAGGGATGACCTTTACAGAGATCGAGAAGGCCTACCCGGAGGAGATCAAAACCTGGCACACGGCGCCGGGTCGGTTGCAACTGCCGGGCGGCGAGAGTTTTGCCATCGTCCAGTGCCGCGCCCATGAGGCGATGATGGAGTTGGTGAAAAAGCACGAAGGGGAGGGGATCGCCATCGTCGCCCACGGGGGGACAATCCGGACCCTGCTCTGCGCCATCTTGGAAGTGGACCTGGACCGGGCATGGCAGATCCGTCAGGAAAACACGGCGCTGAACATCATCGAGTTTTACGACGGCAAGGGCATCATCGAGCGGATCAATGACGTGACCCACCTGATTCCGGGGGCTTTTCCCGGCGGCAAAAGCGGGGTAGAATAGTACTGGAAATGATGTGGATGGGGGGATTCATGTGCCGTCCCTTCAGTCGCCCGGTTTTTGGCAACGGATGCGGCTGCTGCTCAACCTGCCCCGCTCGACCCGGCTTCTCTACGCCCTGCTGCGGGACAACCGGGTGCCGCTGGTGAATAAAGCGCTTTTTCTCGGCCTGAGCCTGATGTACTTGCTCTGGCCCCTTGACCTGCTTCCGGACCTGGTTCCCCTGTTGGGGGAGTTGGATGATATCACGGTCATCCTGTTTTTGATCGACCGGTTCGTCGCCTCTGCACCGAATTATGTGGTGTATGAGTATTTGGACCGGTTTGAGTAGGTTGGAACCTGCTGCGCTGACCGTTATTACGTTAAAAAAACAAACCTTCTATCTTTCTTACTGAAGATCGGAAGGTTTTTACTTTTTCATCACATTTTTCGGGTTATTAACGCTCGGATGGTGCAGATATGATTGCGGAAAATCAAGGACAATATATTCGGAGTGTCCGACTCCGTCAAAGTGAAGTACCCACATTTTCGGAATATCCGTTTTCACTGCCTGCTGTAAGAGAATTAAAGGAATTGAAGCTCCACCCCAAGGTTACTTTTTTCGTAGGTGAAAACGGAACAGGTAAGTCAACACTTCTGGAGGCTATTGCTGTCGCTGTCGGTTTTAATCCCGAAGGTGGCACAATCAACTTCAATTTTTCAACCCGCGATTCTCATTCCGAATTGCACCGTTACCTTACAATCGTTCGTAATCACAAAAAGCCGAAAGATGGGTTCTTTTTAAGAGCAGAAAGTTTTTATAACCTGTCTACGAATATTGAAGAGCTTGATAGCGCACCATTCGGAGGCTCAAAAGTCATTGATTCATTTGGCGGGAAGTCGCTCCATAGTCAATCCCACGGGGAGGCTTTTTTCTCTACTTTTATGAATCGTTTTGGCGGACGTGGAATTTACATACTGGATGAACCGGAGGCAGCCCTTTCTCCTACCCGCCAGATGGCAATGGTTTCTCGAATCCATGATTTGGTTCAACAGAGTTCCCAGTTTATTATCGCTACCCACTCGCCGATTATCATGGCCTATCCGGATGCAATAATCTTTCACTTTTCAGAAAATGGCATTGAAGTGGTTGAATACGAACAGACGGAACATTACCGGGTGACAAGAGAGTTTCTGATGAATAGAAAAAAGATGTTGGGAATTTTGATGGAGTAAACCCTTACAGGAACCATCATGTCGTGCTGCGCAATATCGCCGTCCGCGTCTCACCAACCCAAACAGCCTCGACCGCCAGCGCCTTCGCCAACCAGCCCACCGGAACCATCACCCGATCGCTGACGATTTCCGGCGCCGTGTCCATTTCCACAGCGACACCGTTCACCAGCAACTGGTTGCTGCCGACGCGAAACTGGATGACCCGGTTTCCTTTAAACAATGTAGCTGTCCGGCTGTAGCCGTCCCAAGTCATGTCCGTGCCGTCAACGCCAACGCCTTCAGCGGCAAAGCGGACCGGCATGAAGGTGCGGTCGCTGTGGATGTAGGGGGCCACGTCCATCGTCTTGGCGGTTCCGTTTACTTGGTAGGTCCGGCTGCCGATAACAAAACGGGCCTCGTATGAAGGAGCAGGCTGAAGCAGGGCGGCTTTGGCGATGGCGAGACGAGGCGCCTGACCGGGCCAGAGGCGGCTGACCGGGTCATCCATGAGTCCGCCGCCGTCGACGGTTAGCGTCACGTCGCCATCGGGAACGGTGCGGTCGACCGATAGGGTGTAGCCATCAATGCGGATCCGCCCGGATACAGCCGAGCTTTGCCCGGTCACGGTCACCGATAGGGCGCTATCGGATGGTTCAAGGGAAACCTGGCCGATCTGCAGATCGCCCCGGTCGACAGAGACAGTCGGAAAGGAATCGAAACGGACGCCGGCAGGGAGGGAGAAGCGGAGCGTCCCCTTCTGCAAGGCGCCGGGAACCGGTTCGCTGATCGTGATGGCGCCCCCCTTTTGACCGCCTTTGCCCACAGCAACATTGGGGACATCGGCCCCCAGCGTGGCCTGCGGGACGACATCGGCGATGACGAGCGAACCGGTCACGTCGGCTGTTCCACCCACCGCCACAGATAAGGGACCGGAAAAACCGGGTTTGATCGCTACGGCGAGGTCGGACAAGCGGACGGTGGCGGCTCGTGTCGAGGACTGCAACACCTGAAAGCGGGCGGTGCGGTTGTCAGCGCCGGAAAAGGAGACGAAGCGGACGCGCAGGCCCCCGTCAGACGTAAAATCGGGCAGGCTGAAGTTGCCGTTCAGTGGACTTTGGGGTGGGTTGACGCAAAGCGCCTGAAACACCGGTTCCCAGTGCGCGCCTTCCGGCAGTGTCAGGGTGAGCGACCGGCCCATCACCAGGCTGCCAGCTACGGTTTCTTTCAATTGTATATCGCCGGCGGATTGGTTGCTCCGCCCGGCAATGATCGTAGGAACACGCAGCGACGACGCTGACGCGCCGAAATCGCGGTATTGACCGACAACGATCCGGTCCGGCTCCACCTTCGATGCGCCCGATAGGGTGGCCACGATATCGCCGCTTTGCGCTTGGCTTCGATCAGAAACCTCATAGGTCAGCCCTGACAGGTCCCAGGCAGAGGGTTGTCTGGTGGGCCGTCCAGGGCTGCCCGGCAGACCGTGTACGGTGAGGGAGAGTTCCTCCCGGTTGACGGCGATGTCAAAGAGGAGATTGTCCCCCCAGAGGAGAGAACCATAGGCGCTGGCACGATAGCCCTCTGAAGCGGCCATAACCACGTTTTGCTCGGCCATCCGGCTTGACCAGACATACCCTTTAGGCAAACGGATTTTTAACGCGCCTTCGCCAGGGCGCAGGCTGGCGGCGATCTCTTCCTTGATGCGCAGGTTGAGGCGAAAGGTATCGTTCGAAGGGGCGATGTCGCCGACGGTCACTTGCACCGATCCTTCGGAAAGCACCGTGGCTACGGTCACAGCGCCTTTGGGGAATCCGCTGAAGCTGGAGCCGGAAAAGGTGACGATGACCGCTTCGGTGACGGACGTCTCGATGTCGACGTCACCCAAAAAAACATAGAAAAGAAACTCATTCACAAAAGACTGTCCCTTGTTTGCCGTCATTTTGAACTCATTGGCCCGGCCGGTAGACGAAAGGGTGATGTCGCTGGCAGCCAGGCCGTTTACGTTGCCGCCGTTATTGGGCGGAACATAGACCCCGTTGACCACCTCCGGATCGTCGGGCGTTCCGGTGAGAAAGGGGTGTGTGGATGAATAGACGACGCCGGGGGAAAGGGTAATCAAGGTGCTGTCACCGGCTTTCACGGCGCCGGCAGGCACACGGACAGCGACTGTGCCGAGACGCTGGCCCGATGCCGGCGAGAGGGAGGGCATAAAAAGCGCAGACAAGGTTCCTGCACTGCCATAACTGAAGGACCCGCCAATGGCAATGCTTGGCATGGCCGCGAAGGTGAGGGCGAAGACAACCAGCCAGATAATGAATTTTTGGTTCCCTATGTGGCCACCCTTGGCGTTCATCGCCCGCACCTCCCCCATGCATCCGCGTAAACCGCGGTACAATCACACATCCAAGTTAAATCCGACACATCCAGCGCACAATTCTGAGAACCCGCGCAATCCTGAGAATCCGGCGCAATCCCAAAGATACCGGAACAAACCTGCACACCCCGGTGCATCCGGTGCTCCTCATAAACACTGTGATAAAAGGACATTTTCTCACTCTTCACCATACCATGGGGCAGACCGGGGGGAAACAAGGAACTGTTGCCAGCCCTGCCACCGGCTTGCGGGGGCAGAAATAATTTTCAAACCCCCGTCTTTTTGTGGTAAAATGAAGGATAAGAGTCTGGGGGCGGTTTCCACCGGCGGATGATGGTTTCTGCAACCTTGGATAATCCGAATAAATCGGAGTAGAGTAGAAGAGAGGGACAGGGGCTCCGGTCCTGGAAAGGAGATGGTCACGTGAGTGGCTTGCTAAACATTGTAGAAGGATTGACTTTTGATGACGTACTGCTCGTACCTGCCAAATCGGAGGTGCTTCCCCGGGATGTGGACACGCACACCTGGCTGACCCGGCGCATCCGTTTAAATATCCCGCTCATGTCTGCCGGCATGGACACGGTCACCGATTCGCGCATGGCGATCGCCATGGCTCGGGAGGGCGGCATCGGTGTCATCCACAAGAATATGACCATTGAGCAACAGGCGCACGAGGTTGATCGGGTGAAACGGTCGGAGCACGGCGTCATTACCGACCCGATTTACCTGTCGCCGCAACATAAAGTGACCGACGCGCTGGCGATCATGGAGCGGTACCACATCTCCGGCGTGCCCATCGCTAATGAAGAAGGGAAACTGGTCGGCATCCTGACCAACCGGGACCTGCGCTTTGAAACCAACTTCGAAAAGCCCATCGCCTCCGTCATGACCAAGGACAACCTGGTCACGGCCCCCGTGGGCACGTCCCTCGCCGAAGCGAAGGAGATTCTGCGCAACCACAAGGTGGAAAAGCTCTCCATTGTCGACAATGAAGGTCATCTTAAAGGCCTGATTACGATCAAGGACATCCAAAAGGCCCGCCAGTACCCCAACTCGACGAAGGATGAGCGCGGACGCCTGCGCGCCTGCGCCGCCGTCGGCGTGACGGCCGACACGATGGAACGGGCGAAGGCGCTCGTCTCCGTCGGCGTCGACGCCATCGTCGTCGACACGGCCCACGGTCATTCCCGGGGCGTCTTGAACACAGTGGAAAAAATCAAGGGCGAGTTCCCCCAGATCGACATAATCGCCGGCAACGTGGCCACCTATGAAGCGACAGCCGACCTGATCGCCGCCGGCGCTGACTGCGTCAAGGTGGGCATCGGCCCCGGCTCCATCTGCACGACCCGGGTCGTCGCCGGCATCGGCGTGCCCCAGATCACGGCCATCGCCGAATGCGCCCGCGCCGCCCGGGAACGGAACATTCCCATCATCGGCGACGGCGGCATCAAATTCTCCGGCGACGTCACCAAGGCCATCGCCGCAGGGGCCAACGTGGTCATGATCGGTAGCCTCCTGGCCGGCACCGAGGAAAGCCCCGGGGACATCGAGATCTACCAGGGACGGAGCTTTAAGGTCTACCGCGGCATGGGCTCTCTGGGCGCCATGAAGGAAGGCTCGAAAGACCGCTACTTCCAGGAAGACGACAAGAAACTGGTCCCCGAAGGCATCGAGGGCCGGGTTCCTTATAAAGGCCCCTTGGCTGACACGGTCTTCCAACTCGTCGGAGGTCTGCGCTCCGGCATGGGCTACTGTGGTTGCGTCAATATCGAAGACTTGATGACGAAGACCCGCTTTATCCGCATCACCGCCGCCGGTCTGCGGGAAAGCCATCCCCATGACGTGACTATCACGAAGGAAGCCCCCAACTACAGCCTCTAAACTACAGCCTCTAGGAGCGTGTCTCATGGGCAATTACCACTTGGCTGGCACGGAATACGTCACCTCCGACCCCCGGGAAACCATCCTGGGGGTCGCCCTCGCTTCCCTGATCGGCCAGCAGGGGATCCTCAGCCTGAAGACAGGCCAACATACCGCGATCTGGCGGAGCGCTTGCGCCATTGACGGCGTCATTCGGCGGGAAGAACGGATCGAAGAAGGCCACTTGACTGTGGAGCAAGTGGCCTTCCAATTGATTCCCCGGACCTTTACGGAAGAACCGGGGCTGAAAAGCGATGTGAAAGCGGAACCCGAAGCCGAAAGGGATGCAGAAGTAATAAAGGATGCTGAAGGGAAACCGCAGCGTAATCCGAATTGGGAAGTCACCCTGCCCGTCGATCAGTTTGTCGAGGTGGAGGTCTTCCCCCGGGAGACGAACCTGCATTTTCAAGGCTACACCTGGTCATGGAGGCCTCGATGAGCCCTATCCGGCTGGTGGCCATGGACCTGGACGGCACACTCCTTGACGAGAAGCGACGCATACCCGAACCGGTTACCCGGCGGATCGCCGAGCTTCGGAGCAAGGGCGTCATCTTTACCGTGGCGACGGGACGGATCTACCCTTCGGCGTTGCCCTATGCCAAGCAACTGGAATTGCAGGCGCCGGTGATCACCTGCAACGGCGCCATGATCCGCCACCCCGCAGACGGCCTCATCATCTGCCACCGGACAGTGGAGGCGAAACAGGCCCTAGCGGTGCTGCAATTTTTGAAAGAAAAAAACAGTGACGCCCTGCGCTATTCCTTTCACGGCGACGAGGTGTATACTGACACGCCGCATGAGTACACAACCAGCTATGAGCGTGGACTTGGCCTTTCTTTCACTTTTGTCGATGACCTGACCGCGCACCTTGGCAAGGAGCCGGAACGCCATCCGACCATGTTTGTCCTGATGACGGATCCGGCGACCACACCGGCGTTGACGCAAGAAATCTTGGCGCACCTCAACGGCGCCGTCACCATCACCAATTCCCACGACTACTTCATCGAAATCCTTCATCCTGAGGCGTCAAAAGGGGCGGCGCTGGCCCAACTGGCTGCGTCGTTCTCAATCGACCGGAGTGAAGTGCTTGCCATCGGCGACAACCAGAACGATCTGAGCATGATCCGTTGGGCCGGCCAGGGCGTTTTTGTGGCGAACGCGCCCAAGGCACTGCATCACGAGGCCGATTATGTCACCTCCGCTCGCAACTCTATGGGCGTATTGGAGGCCTTGAACCGCTTTTTCCCCTAAGTTTTTTCGGTAATGGATGATCTATTTTTGTTCGCGTGATTGTTTACGCGTAATGAACAAGTCGTATCAGCTATATATGGTTCTTTATGCGCCAATGTCCCTGTCGGTCCTTTGTGCCTTTGTTCGCCTTTTCTAAGAGGATTTGACAATCGATTTGTCGAAAGAAACGCTAAAGTACATGTACCGGAGGATTTGAAGCGCAATGAATATGCATGCGGCCCGAGTACGACAGTTGCCGGGATTTGAACCGGGCGAGGGAAAGAATCTGACCGTAGGGCTCGACATCGGTTTCGGCTATGTCAAGGTCGTTGCCGGAAACGGCCGCTGGGCGCTTTTTCCCAGCATCGTCGGCGAAGGCCGGGAACTGCACATCCTGTCCGGCTTTGGCTCCAACGATCCCATGGACAACCTTGTCGTTGACGTGGACGGACGGCGCTATTTTGTGGGCAATCTCGCCCTGCGCGAGACGGAAGCGGAACTCGACATCGACCCCGACAAGATCTTCAACATTGATTTTGAAGTGCTCGTCTACACGGCGTTGGCCCTGGTCAGTGACAAGCCTGATCAGGATGTAAACATCTACCTTGGTCTGCCGATCAACTTTTACCGTACCCAGAAAGCGCGCTTTGAGGACAAGCTCCGCGCCCACCAGATGTCCCGCTTCGTCAAAATCCTGGGACAGGACGTGCGGCTGATCCGCATCCGCAACTTCGAGATTTTCCCCCAGGCCGGGGGCGCCATCTTCAACCAAATCCTCGACTTCCGCTCCGAGGTCCGCACACCCCGGCTCGCCCGAGGCAAGATCGGCATCATCGACGGGGGAACGAAGACAACCGACTGCATCTACATGGAAGACCTGAAGTTCGTCGACCAGCGCAGCTATTCAGTCAATGATGGCGGCACCCACAAGATTCTTATGGATATTCGGGACTTTTTGATGAAAAACTTTGATCATTACTATCCCCGTCTCGCTGAAGTCGACCAGATGCTCCGGGAACGGAAGGTGGAGGTCAAAGGGAAGGTCTATGATCTCTCCTCGGTGATCGACGCGTCGGCCTCCCGTGTGGCGAGAAAAATCGTCCGGGAGATCGCGGCGAAATGGCCGAACCACATGGAATTCCGGGCCATGATCCTCGTCGGCGGCGGCGGCTATGTGATGCATCCCTTCCTAAAGGAGACCTTCCCCGATATCCTCCTCGTCCAGGACGAGTTTGAGGGTGAAGCGGTGGCTGGCGATTGGAACGTCATCCAGTTCGCCAATGCGCTCGGCTTCTTAAAACTGGCCGTCATGCGCTACGGAGAAAAGAAATGAGGCATTTCCGCATCGACCTTCGATTGGAAGAAGGCAATCCCCGGGAGGCCCAACTCATCTGGTGGCTTGATCAGTTGAAGGACCCCGCTGCCGTCATCCGGCAGGTTCTGCTCGGCAACGGCGTTCCCCCTTGGGTCGCTCAGCCGTACCCGGCCATTTTCACGCCCCAGCCTGCGACCCCGTCCACCCTGCTGACCTCGTCGATAAAGGGGAGCCAGAATGGCGTGTTCGTGGAGAATGAGGAGGAGGACGCCGAGTCGCTACTCGTGGGGCTGTCCGAACTGGATGAGGCGAATGAAGAGGAACTGGATCCTGAAACAATAAAAAAGGGACTCCAAAACGTATTCAGTTAAAAAGGAGATACCATGAGCATAGCACAGGAACCTAACGGCAAGGCAAGCGCCATTGCCAACGGCAATCCCAGCACGGCTGGCAACGGTCAAGGCAATGCCGGCGCTGGTGGCAAGGGGAGAGGCGGCGCGAATGCCCACGCTGACGGTAACGGCAAGGGGAAGGCCAGCGCCAAAGCCGTGCCGACTCCCATCGCCGTAGCGAACGGCGACGCCACGCCTGCCCCCGCAGTAGTTGCAAACGGCAACGCTAAGGCGCCCGTGAGCCGTCCGAAAAAGAACGGCTACCGTCCCCGCCGCGGCAAGACAAAACCGAAGCCCAAGTCGACCCTGCCGACAGTGAGCGTCATCCCCCTCGGCGGCGTTGGCGAAGTGGGCAAGAACATGCTCGTCATCGAGTATGGCGACGACATCATCGTCATTGACTCGGGCGTCAAGTTTCCCGGCGAAGAACTGCTGGGCATCGACCTGGTCATCCCCGATATCACCTATCTCGTCCAAAACGCGGACAAGGTGCGGGGGATCTTCCTCACCCATGGCCACGAAGACCACATCGGCGGTCTGCCCTTCACGCTTAAGCAAATCCAGGTGCCCGTCTACGGGACCCGGCTGACTCTGGGCCTCGTCAAAAACAAACTGACCGAACACGGCCTGATCCGCGACGCCAAGCTCCATGAGATCACCGCCGACGATGTGGTCAACGTGGGCGCGTTCCAGGTGGAGTTCTTCCGCGTCAACCACTCCATCCCTGACGGCATCGGCATCGCCGTCCGCACTCCGGCGGGGTTGATCGTCCACTCGGGCGACTTCAAGCTTGACCAGACGCCGGTCGACGATAAGGTCCTCGAATTCAGCAAACTTGCCCGTTACGGCGATGAGGGCGTCATGCTCTTCATCTGCGACTCCACCAATGTGGAGCGGCCGGGCTACACCCCGTCGGAACGGACCGTCGGCGACACCTTCCGCTCTGTCTTCGCCAAGACGGACAGCCGCATCATCATCGCCACCTTCGCCTCCAACGTTCACCGCATCCAGCAGGTGATCGACACGGCGGCCGAGTTCAACCGCAAGGTGGCTGTCGTGGGCCGCAGCATGGTGACCGTAGTCGACGTGTCCCAGCAGCTTGGCTACCTGAACATCCCGAAAGGCATGCTGATTGAGGCCGAGGAGATCGACCGCCTCCCCGACAACCAGGTCACCATCATCACCACCGGCTCCCAGGGTGAGCCGATGGCGGCGCTGACCCGCATGGCCACCAACAACCACCGCCAGGTGGCGATCCGCCAGGGCGACACGGTGATCATCTCGGCCACGCCGATCCCGGGCAACGAAAAACTCGTCTCCCGGACCATCGACAACCTCTTCCGCATCGGCGCCGACGTGGTCTACAAGGAAGTGGCCAATGTTCACGTCTCCGGCCACGCCGCCCAGCAGGAGATTAAGCTCATGCTCAACTTCCTGCGCCCCAAATACGTCATCCCCTTCCACGGCGAGTACCGGCACCAGGCCACCTTCGCCAAGCTGGGGCAGACGATGGGCATCCCTGACGAGCATATCCTGCGCGTTAACATCGGTGAACGCTACGAAATGAACGAGGAAATGGTCCAAATGACCGGCACTGTCGAGGCCGGCAGCGTCATGGTCGACGGTATCGGCGTCGGCGACGTGGGCAATATCGTCCTGCGCGACCGTCACCACCTGGCCCAGGACGGCGTCGTCATCGCTGTCGTCACCATCGACAAGGAAAACGGCAACGTCCTTGCCGGACCGGACCTCGTCTCCCGCGGCTTCGTCTTCGTCCGCGAGGCCGGCGACATGCTCGGCGAAGCCAAGTCCCGCGTTAAGGATGCATTGACCGGCCGCAACACGGGCACGACGGAGTGGTCGGTGCTGAAGAACCTGATCCGGGATACGCTGAATGAGTTCTTCTACCAGAAGACGAAGCGGCGGCCGATTGTGTTGCCGATTATCATGGAAATTTAATTAGAGCGAAAAAGCCTTCGTTAGCTTGGATAAAGCAACGAGGGCGTTTTTTTGAGGATCACCCTATTAAGTGTATCGCTAAATGCTATGGAGACAGACCTTACAATGCCTTTTTCGTCATAGAAAAAGCAATTCCTGTCCTGTTCACCTTTCATTTCACCTTCGAGATCGACAAATGAAGACGATAGTTGCCGTAACGCAGAATGTCATCCAACAACCGGTCCAGGCTCTCTGTGTTCTCCAGGCAGGCTTTCAGCCAATAACAACCGTCGCCGCTGATACGGTGGGATTCGACGATAGCTGCTTCCTGTGTGATGAAGTCCTGAAAGGCCTTATGGTGATTGGTCTTCATGGAAACGGTGATCATCGCCACAATCGGGAGGCCGATCTTCTCCTGGTTGACTTTGATGGTGAAGCCTTCGATCACGCCGATCTCTTCTAACCGGCGAATGCGGCTTGCCACCGCCTGACCGGTCATGTGGACCAACTCGCCGATTTCTTTCCATTGCAAACGGCTGTTCTGTTCTAATAGTCGCAGGATTTCGCGATCCGTTTGATCCAGCATGTCCACTCGAATCCTTTCAAGATGAAAAGAATAGGGGCAAAATCCTTCCATCGGACAATCGTCTTGTCATCGGCGCCGATCTAGAATGAGAGGAGAGATCCGAAAAACGATGGAGGGGTTTTGGGTGAAAATACGGCTGATCCGGCACGCCACCGTCTTACTCGATATCGGGGGCCAGAAGATACTGGTCGATCCCATGCTGAGCCCGGCGAGGGCCATGGAACCTGTTGTTCATTCTCCGAATCGGCAACGGAATCCTCTTGTGGAGCTTCCCCTTTCAACAGAAGCACTGTTGGATGTCGATGCCGTGCTGCTGACCCATACGCACCGGGATCACTTCGATGATGAAGCGGCGAAAAGACTGCCCAAGGACGTTCCGGTATTTTGCCAGCCGTCCGATGAAGGGAAGGTAAACGATTTGGGCTTTGCTTCCGTCCATCGCGTTGACGATCGGTTGGATTGGGGCGAGATCACCTTAATCCGAACAGGTGGACAGCACGGAAGGGGGGAAATGGCAGAGAGGATGGGACCGGTATCGGGTTATGTGATCCAAGCGACGGGGGAACCGTCGCTCTACATCGCCGGTGACACGGTCTGGTGTCCCCCAGTCGAGGCTACCCTGGATCAATATCGACCTGCGATCAGCATCCTCTATGGTGGCGCGGCACAGTTTCTCGAAGGCGGACCGATCACCATGGCCTGGGATGATGTTCTTCAGGTTTGCCGTAAAAACGCCGATATGAAGGTGGTCGTTATCCACCTGGAGGCCTTTAACCACTGTCTAGAAAGGCGAAGTGATCTAAAAAGAAAACGCGATGAGCATGGTCTGTCTGAGCGTATATCGGTTCCTCTCGACGGTGAATTATTGATCTTCCCCAAAACGACTCCGGTTTCAGGATAAGAAGTCCTGGCTAGGTTGTAAGGACAAACAGCAATAAAAAGCTACCGTCAAAAAAGAGAAGTGATTGTTGCAAATGCAGCCAATTTACCCTCACGAAAATCGCCCTCTGCCTCTTCAAACGATGAGATGAGGCGGAGGGCGATTTTGTTTTTGACGATTGTAGAATGATTGGCCCAAAAAAGCGTTACACCCGAAAGTAGATATGGGCGTCCAGTTAGGAAGATGCTGAAGAAAAGAATGCTCGGTTCACTTCTTCGAACAGGGTCGGCTTGCCATTCTGGACACAGACGCCGGTTGCCTTCGCCCGCAGCACCAGTTTTTCATCGGGAAGACGGTACAGGTCCTGAAGGAAGACAAGCCGCAACCGGCCTTCTCGGATAATGTTCATGCGGACGACGAAACGGTCTCGGCTGCGCAACGGCAGTTTGTAGTCCGCCTCGATCCGGATGAGAACCAGGTCTTTTCCTTTGGCATGGAGACCGGCAAAGTCAATCCCTTTGGCGTATAGAAACTCATGCCGGGCATGTTCCAGGTAGTGCAGGTACACAGCGTTGTTGACGACCCCTTGCAGATCACACTCATAGTCACGCACCTGAAAGGCCACTTCGTACTGGTAGGCAGTGTCGGAAGTGATGTTTTTCATCATGATACCAACTCCCTGTTGCGAATTCTGGATAGATAGTAATGTAAACAATAGCGAAGTGGAAAGCAAGGGAGTTAATCAGCAGGGGGAGAAAAACGGTGTTATCGGTTGGTTAGGTGACGGAGTAGTTTCGTTTACCTTATCCCTGGGCACCCCGGTGTTCCATTTGCCGGCTCTCTTCGTAGGTAGCGGCAGCTTCGTCCTTCCCTTCCGGCAACTGATCGATCTGCTTCAACAGAAATTGTTGGAGATCGATGCCGGTGGTGGTCTTCAGCACATCGGGCAGTCGGGTCATCAGTTCGGTCACATAATTGGTCACCTTCGAGGCGCCGGCGTTGTTGCCGTTGCCGGAATCGACGATGGTGATGCGTTCGATGCGGCTGAGCGGTTCGGCGATATTGCGGGCGATCTCCGGCATCTTCTCGATCAGTTTTTCCATGATCACCAGGGTCATGGCAGGCTGCTCGTACTTCTTATAGGCTTCCCCGAGCGCTTCGATAGCTGCCGCCTCGGCCATGCCTTTTTCCCGGATGATCTCGACTTCGGCCATCCCTTCCAGGCGCCTGGCTTCCGCCGCTGCGCGGCCTTTGGCTTCAATGGCCGCCGCTTCCGCCTGGGATTCCTGGATTTTTTGATACCGTGCGGCGTCGGCCTGGCGTTCGACCTGGAACTGCTCGGCTTCCGCCTGTTTCTTCACGGTCGCTTCCAGTTCTTTTTCTTTCCGCTCAGCTTCTTTTTGAGCCAGTTCCGTCTCTTTTTCCTTGCGGATGATGTCGATCTGCATCTTCTCGCGCTCGGCCTGCTGTTTGATGCGCAGGCCTTCGATTTCATAGGCCAGATCGGCGTTGGCGCGCGCCGTTTCCTGTTCCTTTTTGTAGCCCTGGATTTTCAGGTCCGTATTTTTGCGCTCTTCCGCCACATCGGCGTCAGCGCGTAGTTGGGCCGCCTGACCATCTTTGACGGCTTCCGCCGTTTGCACTTCCGTTTCCTTGCGCGCGCGGGCTTTTTCGATTTCGGCGTCGCGGCGCGCCCGCGCTTCGGCGATTTCGGCTTCTTTCTTCACTTCAGCCACGCGCTCTTTGCCGAGGGCTTCCAGGTACCCGTTGTCATCAGAGATCTCCTGGATGGTCAGAGTCTCGATCAACAGGCCCATTTCAGCAAAGTTCTCTTTGGCGCCGAGCAAAATTTCTTGAGAGAAGCGCTCCCGGTCGCGATAGACCTCCTCTACGGTCAGGCGGGAGATGATCTCACGCAACTTGCCGCTTAGGACTTCGTGGGCGATCGTGCGGATTTTCAAAACCGTTTCATTGGCATTTCCGGCGTTGAAGCGCTCAAGGGCAGCCAGGATCGATTCGTTCGTGTCGCTCTTCACTTTGATGACGGCGACGCCGCTCACATTGATATCGACGCCCTGGGTGGTGTAGGCCTTGCGAACCCTTACCTCCAGGTTGATCGATTCCAGTGAGATGACGTCGACCTGATAGAGGATGGGAATGATGATGCCGCCGCCGCCGGCGATGACGCGCAAGCTGTTGTTCGGTCCTTTGATCACCAGGGCTTTTCCGGTCGGCACTTTGCGCCACATGGAAAGCACGCCGAAGACGATCAGCAGAAGAATAAAAACAATGCCGCTGACGATGGAGGCGCTGGGAAGAAGCTCACCGATAACGTCAAACATATGTTTTTCCCTCCTTAGAGTTTGGCGACGAGGTTGATATGTTTTTCGACTTTGATGATCACCACGTCATCGCCGGCGAGGATCTCTTTCCGATCAAAGGAACGGGCTGGGGCGCGGTGCCGGACGCCCTTGATCAGGTAGGAGACCTCGCCGAGTTCTTCTCCCTTCATCGAGGTCAATGCCGTCCCTTGCACGCCGGTAATCTTTTCGCTTTCAATGGTTGTCGTGCTTTCCCCTTCTTTGAGGGGACCGATGACAAAACGTTGGATCAAAAATGAGACGATCAGGCCGCAGGCCAGCGCGGCGATCCAGCGCGCCGGCATGGATAATCCTTTTGTCATCATGCCAACACCGCCAAAAACGGTGACAAAGGCGAAAATCGATTGTGGACCTAGCGGCAAAAAATGAGCAGCCGAATCGTCGAAAAGGTCAAGGTCTAGATCAAAGGCTGCAAAGAATTCGCCAAAGATAAATGAAAGGATGGTCATGGCAGCGCCGACGCCGAAACATACCTGAAAAAAGGTTTCCATAACATTCGATCTCCTTGATTCAGACGTCTTTGATACAGAACGGGAGTCTTTTAGCGGCTCACCTCCTGGGGCTTTGGAAAGATGAGATGAGATTCCCAAAATAGGTATGTTATAATTATATTTAGAATTATCTTTCAATGTCAAGAAAAATATGTAAATAATAGATTCGAATGTAAGAATAATAATTGATTAACGACAAAAACGATATTGGACAATCGGAAAGAGGGCTCACAAAAGAACTTATGGCAAAGAAAGAACCGACGTCAGCGCTTAGCTTCCGTCGGTTCTTATTGTGTACCGGAATATTTCGCTCCCCTGGCTGCGGCGGAGGCGCCCCTCCGTATCGAATAGATTCAAAGATTGTGTTTGGTACTACATGATTACTCTTCGAGCGCAAATAAAAGTTTTCGAATAATATTTATCATTCATATCGCTGATGATAACCCCCTTGTCCAGGGTAGAACAGTGCAGGAATTTTCCTTCGCTCAAATAAATGCCTACATGCCCGATTCGATCAATGCCCTTTTTGTTTTGCGTGTCACTGTTCCAGAAAAACACGAGGTCTCCACTTCGGAGTTGCGCTTTTTCAACACTTTTACCTTGGATGGACTGTTGCGCAGCCGTACGATTCAGTTGTATGTGATTTACCCCGTACACGTACTGCGTAAAGCTTGAACAGTCAAAGGCAGTGGGGGTCATCGACTTGGCGCCATATTTATAGGGCTTGCCCAGCAGTTTTTTTCCTGTAGAGACGAGCGCATTGATGATTTTTTGCCGTTCATCATTGTTGGCGCTTTGCGCTGATTGGATCGGTTGCATTACGTTCTGAGGTAAGTTCGAGGTAGGTAGAGGTTGCATTGCGGTTTGGGCTGAAATCGAGGGAGAGAGAGGTTGTGTGCTGCTCGTTTTAGACTTTTGCTGAATTGGAAGATTTAATAGTTGTCCTATTTTTAAACTGTTTGGATTTTTTAATTGCGGATTCGCTTCAATGAATTTATTTACACTTACGCCGGCATGTTGGGAAATCGACCATAAGGTGTCGCCGGATTTTACTGTGTATGTATGATCGTCGGCAAAAGCTTGATTCGGAACAGATATTAAAAACATGGTTAATACAATGGGGCAAAAAAAATATACGCATATCTTATCGTGTTGTTTGTTCATCGATAGTTCTCCTTTGAAGTGAATCTTCGCAGTGAGTCAATCTTTCTCGTGAAAGGCGCCGGTGATCGTTTCTATGCGTTTTTCGACGTACGAAAAGCAATTCCTGTCTTGGGGAAAAAAGAAATCGATACAACTCGGAATATGCGATCACTTGCCGGAGAATACTGGCAGGTGATTGAAAAGGCAAAACGATGGTGCGAAGGAGTTCGGTTTGATGAAGGTATTACTGGTCAACGGCAGTCCCCATGAAAAAGGGTGCACCTATACGGCATTGTCCGAAGTGGCCGGCGCGTTGGAAAAAGAGGGTGTGGAAACAGAAATCTTTCAAGTCGGAAAAAATCCGATCGCCGGTTGTCACGGTTGCTTCGCCTGTCAGAAGACAGGGAGATGCTTTATGAAGGACCCAGTCAATGAATTTTTAGACAAGGCGGCAGAGACGGACGGCTTTGTTTTTGGCTCGCCGGTGCATTTTGCTTCCGCTTCCGGCATGTTGACGTCCTTCATGGACAGGGTGTTTATTAGCGGCCTTCGGAGCGGACTGTTTGCCTACAAGCCCGCAGCGGCTATCGTCAGCGCTCGTCGCGGCGGAACCACCGCGACATTCGATCAGATCAATAAATATTTCACCATTTCGCAAATGCCGGTCGTATCGTCTCAGTATTGGAATATGGTGCACGGAAATACGCCGGAAGAAGTCAAGCAGGATTTGGAGGGGATGCAGACCATGCGCACCCTCGGCAACAATATGGCTTGGTTGTTAAAATCCATTGCAGCAGGAAAAGCGGCAGGTGTGGCGTTTCCGGAGAGAGAACCACGGGCGATTACAAACTTTATACGGTAGCCCATAAAAAAGCAAAAAAATGCCCTCCGCCTGTTTATCTATTTGCATAGAAGGCCGGAGGGCTTTTAAGTTCTCGCGAACTATCTGATTTTTACCGCTGTCCCGCTGGCAGTGACCATTAACATGCCATCACGGATCACCTCATAATCGATATCAATGCCGATCACGGCATTAGCGCCGAGACGATGGGCCTGTTCTTTCATCTCCCGAATGGCGATTTGACGGGCCTCGTTGAGTTTTTCCTCATAAGCGCCGGAACGCCCGCCGATCACGTCTGTGATGCTCGCCAGAAAGTCCCGAACAACATTTGCCCCCATCACGGCCTCTCCGGCGACAATGTCCAGGTAATCCGTGATTGAGCGCCCCTCGATGTTATGTGTGGTGGTAATGATCATTTCTTCGACCTCCTTATCCTGTTATTCAGATCATATCAGAAAACAGCCGGATTTAACCATGTATGTCACGTTGATTTCACCACATATTTCACCATATATTCCACAAAAACAACAGCCCGTTCGAAGCTAGAAAACCCTCTCCCGCTTATACCAAAGCCGGAGAGGGTTTTTTCAATGCTGTTGCAAGGGAGACCGACCGCGCTCGATACGACCAAGACAACAGTTGTAAGCAAAACGAAGCAAATCGTTTCTAGCATTTACGATGGAGAGATAACTGGCCGAGAAGGGGAACTTCTACATTGGTATCACCAAAGAAATTAGCGTAAAATATTAATCGACATGATAATATTATATATTATCATAAAAACACTGATTTGTCAATAGCTTTTTATTAGGAGGTTTCATGATGACGATTCATCGTTCCAGCATCACAGCGCTGATGAGCGCATATGTGCGGGCTTATCACTCGAAGCGCGATGCTAATCCGATCTTTGACGATTTCTTCGCGGAACGGTTGTTTACGGTAGAGGAGCGTTCATCGATTGAAAGCAACCTGGTCGCTGCGTTGCCCTTTTTTGATCCAGAAAGAGTCACATCATGCCCCGATGCGGATGCCGCATTGTCGTTGGTCATTCGGGCCATGAACGCAACCACCGTAATCAGCCGCGCGCGTTACACCGAGGATGTATTGGCAAAGATGGTCCATGAGGGTGTGCAGCAGTATGTGATCCTCGGGGCGGGTATGGACACCTTCGCCCTCCGGCGGTCCGATATGTTAGGGCAAATCGAAGTCTTCGAATTAGACCACCCCGCCACCCAGGCCGATAAACGCAGGCGCCTTGAACGCGCCGGAGTGTCCTGTCCGGAGCGATTGCATTTTATTCCCATCGATTTCACGACAGAGAGACTGCCGGATGCGCTAAACAGGTCACGGTATTCCCCTGAAAAAAGCACGCTCTTTAGTTGGCTGGGCGTCACCTATTACCTGACCGGCGAAGAGGTGCTTCGCGCGCTGCGGGATATCGCCACCCTGTCACCGGGAGGCAGTGCGATCATCTTCGACTACATGGATGCCGACGCGCTGGATCCCCGGAAAGCATCTATGAGAATGCAGAAGGTGCAGGCGATCGCCGGTCGTTCCGGCGAACCGATGAAGACAGGCTTTGATCCGCGCAGTTTGGCGGAAGACCTTGCGAAAACCGGCTTGCTTGTTAAGGAAAACCTGTGTCCTGCCGATATAGAAGAGCGCTATTTTAGAGGACGCATCGACGGGTGCCACGCATTCGAACATGTGCATTTCGCGTGGGCTGTTGTCGCATAGAGGCGGGGATATCGTTACGTAGAGAGGCCTCCTCCGACTCGTACAGATGTGTCTGTCATTGATCCCGCACATCCTGCTGGGACAAGCCTTGCCAAAAGGCGATGGCGATGCCTGACCAGACAAAGGTGGCATAGGAAGCATCAATCCCGGCGATGATCGAAAAGGCGACACCGGTCAGGCTGACGGCAAGGTAGCCGGCAAACCCTTTTGTCATCTGCTGTGGTTGGGGTATGCGGTTTCGCAATCCGTAACCGATGACAAAGGCCGTCGCCACCGTGATGATCAGGATGAGCAAAGGCATAGCGCGCCACCTCCTATCTACGCCTCCGGCTGAAACGTCCCCTCCGAGGGGCGTTTTCTTTATGCTCCCCTTGGCGCCTTTGTACAAACCGAAATCTCAATGCCTGAGGCGTTTCACTGAACAGCGTGTTCACATTCCGGTGTTTCTTCACACACAAAGGCGGCTCACCAGCCAGGGGGGCTTTACATATAGTGCTATAGACTTGGGGAGGGGGTGTGAACCGATCATTCTCGGCATGCTCGTTCATCCCCGAACCATTCGGGAAAATTTCCGTGGCAACCGGCTATTTTTCGGGCAGATGGCGCTGTTGGGGAAGACAATGGATATCACCCTGGTCGTTTTCCCGCCAAAGCATGTCGACTGGCAGCGCTGTCACGTGAAGGGGTATGTCTATGACAGCCGGAGACAGCGCTGGATTCTGCGACGAACGCCCATTCCGGATGTCGTCTATGACCGCTATATCCCCCATGATTTGCAAACAGCCAGGGTGATCTCCTGCAGGCGGGCCTTCCAGATGCGGGGGATTCCCATCTTCAATCCCCCCTTCGGCGGCAAATACGGTGTCTACCGGCGACTGCTCAATGATCCGGCCATCGCTCCCCACCTGCCGGAAACGCGATTGCTCATGGGAGAGCGGGGGTGGTCATCCAGGCTGGCAGCATGGCGGAAGGTGTACCTCAAACCGGACAAGGGATCAAAAGGCAAGGGGATCATCCGCATGTCCCTAGCTGGAGAAGAAGAGGTCGTCGTCGAGCCAACGGGCGGGCAGAGACAGTACTTGCGACGCAAGGCAGCCTGGCGGTGGCTCAAGAGCCGGACGTTAGGGCAGCGCTACCTGATCCAGCGGGCCATCGAACCGGCTTGCTGGAAGGGGCGCATCTATGACCTGCGCGTCCTGGTCCAGCGGGAGATGCGCGGGCAATGGGAGGTCACTGGGGGCAGCGCGCGGGTGACGGGCAATGGGATCACCTGCAACCTGCACACCGGCGCCAGCGCCGCGCCGCTTTCGGAGGCGCTGGCAGAGAGCGGTGTTGAGGTGACGGCGGAACAGGTTTTTGCGCTGTCCCTGCGCATCGCCCACGCCCTGTCCCGCCACTACCCGGGACTGGCGGAACTAGGGCTCGACTTCCTGGTTGATCGCGAAGGCAGGGTATGGTTTTTAGAAGCCAATTCACGCCCCGGGCGGAGCATCTTCAGTCGCATCGGCGACTTGCAAGGGCGCCTCACGGCGGTCCGCCGGCCCTTGGAGTATGCGCGGTATCTGGCAGGGAAAGAGGCCGGGTGAGAGCATGGGCACCATCTACCTGACGGCCCACCAGGCCGGGACAATCGGCGTCGAAGCGGGGAAAGCAGTCCTCATCCGCGCCGGCGTGCTCTCCTGGCAGGCAAATGTCCGTGTCGTTTCAACCAAACTGCAGTCCCCGCTCGCTCCGGGCGTGCTGTCCGGCCTGCACTGGCCTGCCGATCTACCCTATCAACTCACCTACTCGAAAGAGGAGCAGGCCTTTGTCGCCGGTCCTCTGCTCGGTATTTTTTCCTACCGTTATCCAAACAAATCCTACCTCTGGTCGTCTCACTTAAAAGAAACCCAGCGCTACGCCCGTGACTTGGGCGTTATTGCTGTCGTTTTTAGTCCTCAGGACATTGATTGGGGGGAGCGGACGGTGACAGGCGTCATCCTCGTCGGTGATGAGTGGCGCAAGAAGACCTTCCCCATCCCCCGGGTCGTCTATAACCGAATTCCTTCGCGAAAGGTAGAGAACCTGCCGGAGGTCATCGACTGCAAAAATCATCTGCTCGAAATACCGGGCCTGATTCTCTTCAACCCCCGCTACCTCGACAAGTGGGAGACCCACCGTCTGCTCCAGCAGCACGTCGCCGTCCGGTCGCTTCTGCCGGAAACGCGCCTGTTGCAGAAAGCGGAGGATATCTGGCCCTTGCTTAAAGAGCACCGCGTCGTCTACATTAAACCGATCCATGGGACCCAGGGATATGGCATCTACCGGATCGGCCTCCACCCGTCAGGGGGGTACTCCTGGATCGGCTGCCAATCGGCGGTCACCCTGGGGCTGGCGTACACGCGAAACGCGATTGAAGCCAAGATCAAACGGCTCCTTGAACGAACCGCCTATGTGGCGCAGCAGGGGTTGCGCCTGGCCTTGATCGAGGGGGCGCCCTTCGACATCCGCCTGCTGGCGCAGAAAGACGGCCGAGGGAAATGGGGGATTACCAAGGCGTTCGGCCGGATTGCCCCGCCGGGCAAGTTCACCTCCAACCTCAGCCAAGGCGGAAAGGCGATGGGCATCCTCAATTCCTTGAAGGCCGCCTCGCTGCCGCCGAAGCGAAAACGGTCGACCATCCTCAGAGAATTGCAGCGGTGGGGGGGAGCACTGCCCCGCATCTTGGAGGAGAGCGCTGGATTTACACTGGGGGAATTGGGGCTAGACATGGCAATTGACCGAAGCGGCAAGGTCTGGTTGCTGGAAATCAACGCCAAACCCTTCAAACGGCTCGACGAAGGGGAGGGGGATCCGCGGCTCGTCCGTCTTTCCCTGGAGCGGCCAGTCGTCTATGGGCGCTTCCTGGACGGATTTGAGGACGAAGGAAGGGGCCGATCTCCATGACGGGGCCTTATGTAGGGATTCTGGCCGCCGGCGAAGGGTCGAAAACAGCACCTTTTGGCCGGTGGTCGCCGGCGATCGCTGAAACAGTGAATGCCTTGCGCCTGCGGGGGATCAATGCCGTCGCCGTGGCTGTCGACGACCTGGGACAGAAACGCTTCGTGAGGGTCTGGCGGCCGGGGGTGGGGCATCGTTGGCATGGGGAACTCAAGGCAGCGCCAAAAATCCTCTACAACCGCATCCTCAACCGCAGCCGGGAGCACCGGCCTGAGGTGCAGTCACTCTTGCGCACTTTAACACAGCAGGGGGATATCCTTTTCAATCCAGGCTACCTGTCAAAGGCTGTCCTCTACCGTCACCTGTCCGGCAGCGCAGTGGCTGACTACCTGCCGGAAACGTCGCTGCAGCCGGCGCCGTCAGACGTGCTGGCTATGCTGGCGCGCCGCTCCTGCCTGTATCTGAAACCGGTCGACAGTTGCGGCGGCAGGGGGATCTTTCAGATCCGTCAGAACGGTCCCGCCTGGCAGGTGACGGAGGTCCGCAAGAAGATCGCCCTTACGTCTTCCTTCCATGAAAGGCAGGAACTGCTGGCCTGGCTCGACCGTCTGCTACACCGGCGTGAGTACCTGTGCCAGCAGGCCTTGTCGCTTGATCGCATCGATGGCCGGCCCTATGACTTTCGCGTCCTCGTCCAAAAAGATGGTCGGGGCCGCTGGACGTACGTTGATGCCGGTATCCGGCTGGCTGCGCCCGGTCACGTGGTTACCCACCGTCCCAACGGAGGGCGGATCCTTCGCCGGGAGCAGTTGCTGCGCCTCCGATTCGACCGCTTTCGTTGGAAAGCCATTGAATCAGAAATAGCGGCAGCGGCCATCGCGGCGGCCCGCGCACTCGAGGCAGGCAGCGGAGAGCACTTTGGGATTTTGACATTGGATATGGGCTTAGAACGGACTAGTGAACGTTTATGGCTCCTGGAGATCAACGCCAAGCCGGGACGTTTTGACGAACCCTGGATTCAACTGAAAAGCGACTACCTGCTGGCATCGTACATCAGACATCTGGCGGCCCGGAGGGGGGAGTTTCATGAAAATATATATTCACCATGAACCAAATTCAAGCGTATCGGAATTGACGCGTCGGCTGTCTGCTCGCGGCGTCAACGTGACCGCCGGCCGGCAGGGGCCGGAAGAACCGGTCGACTGGTGGATCGAATGGGGGGCAGGGAGGGAGAGTCAATCGGCAGCCGCCCAGAGGCTGTTCAATGCGCGGGCGGTCGCTTCCCCGGCGACCGATTTTGATACGGTGGAAACGGTGCTGCAAAAAAATCACCTGCAGGCGCTGCTCGGGGAGGATCCCAGCCGTTGGCCCCTCTCCGTCTGGCCGAAGGAATACCTGATCTATCTATGGGATTGCCGCGTTGTCGCCGTTCAGCGTAAGGTCTTGATTACACAGCAACTGCGCGATCTGCTGCCTAACAAATCGGTGGCGCCTGCCTTTCACTGGGTCGAACAGTTGACACCCTGGGAAGAGGAACGGATGGTCAGCGCAGCCATCCGGGCGCTACACTGCCTGGGTATTGATTTTGGCAGAGTCCACCTGGGCGTCAACCGCTCCCGCGGCCCCATCATCCTCGGTATCGACCCGGCGCCTGTGGTCCGCAAGAGGCTGGCCCAGGCTTACGCTGAGGCGATCGCAACGTCCATCCGGGAGTGGCAGGAAAAAGCGTCTGTGACCATCGGCTCTGACCCCGAGTTCATGCTCTCCCTCGTTCCCGGTCGGCGCATGGTGCCGGCCTCCCGGTTTTTTCCGCGCACGGGGACGGTCGGTTGCGATAACCGCAGAGCCTTCGGGGCATCCGACGACCTGCCCCTGGCTGAAGTCCGCCCGGCGCCGGCCGAAAACGCGGTTGAGGCGCTCCAGCAGTTGCGCAACGTCCTCAATGAGGCGAACCGCCTCTGTCCCTACGCCAACATCGCCTGGGTGACCGGATCAGAACCCTACCCCGGTTATCCGACAGGCGGTCACATCCATTTTGGCGGACTACAGCCGAACAGCCGTCTCATTCGCGCACTTGATCAATACTTGGCATTGCCGCTGCTTTATCTGGAAAACCCGGAGACGGCTGCCCGGCGTCGCCAGTTCTACGGCGCCCTCGGCGATTTCCGTGTGAAGCCTCACGGTTTTGAATATCGCACCCCGGGATCATGGCTGGCTTCTCCGGAGACAGCCTGGATCGCCCTGCACCTGGCCGCTGTTGTGGCCCAGCACTACCGGAGGTTGGAACGGTGGGACTTCCTGCTGCCGGAGGCACAAGAGGCATTTTACAGTGGGAAGCGAAAAGCGCTCATGCCCCTGTTGCGGCAGACGCTGCTCGATTTGGTCGCCCTTGACGATTCAGAAACGATGCGCCGCCTGGCCCAGCGGATCTGGACGATGGCCGAAGAAGAGGGCTATGTCCAGGAGGACATCGATATCCGCCGCGCCTGGAAACTGCCCGTTGGGATCCATCGCTACCGGTATGTCCCTCGTCCCCGCTACAGCATCTCCTGGCTAGGCGGCAGCGCCAACCGGATCTAAAAAAACCCTGCGGGATCATGCCCGACAGGGTTTTTTTCCTAAGGTCTCAAACCAGTTCTTGCGCCATTTCCGTGAGTCGCTCCGCCATGCGACTGATCTGGTCCAGGGCCTGGGTGATGTTTTCCGCCATGTGCACCTGAGCCTGGGTGATCTTGTTCAGTTCTTCGCCCTCTTTGGATACGGTCAGGATCAGTTGATGGATGCGGCTCAACGTGCCTGCGATCTGATCGGCTGAACTGGCGCTGTCCTGGGCCAGCTTTTGGATTTCCCCGGCCACGACGGCAAAGCCGAGGCCCAACTCGCCGGCCCGAGCGGCCTCTATGGAGGCGTTCAATCCGAGCAGGCGCGTCTGATTGGCCACCTTGCGGATGAATTTGACCACATCGTCAGTGGCGGCGACTTTTTGTTTTGCCTCCGTTGATGTCTCATTCAGCGCTGTGTTGGCTTGGGCCAGATCCTGCGAGGACTTGGCGATGATGCCAGCGGAGGCGTTTATCTCCTGGACAGAGGCGTTTAGCTCTTCCGCCATAGCTTGCAAAGCCACTTGGCGGTGAATGGGGGTCGCGAAGGCCACGGCGCCCAGGATCTCGCCGCCGGGACCGGGAATCGGCCAGCCGATAGCCATATAGTCAACGCCGTAGACAGACTTGTCTACCTTGCGGGTGACGCGCCGGTTTTCATTGATGGCAATATAGGCTGCCGTCGTCGAGGGCAACGTATCGCCAGGGCGGATGCGGAGATTGAGGTCGGGCGCCGGGGTATAGGACAGGACCTTCAGGTTGCGGTCACAAACGGTAACGGAAGCGGCGTGAGGCAGGATTTCATTGATGTGTTTGTTGATAGCTACAAAATGATCCAGCAAAGTCATGTCGCTCATCCAGACTCCTCCATATTCGATTGCCCGATTCGATTACCCAGTTGGCTTACTCCATTTGATCATCCAGTTTGCGCACCCGTTCATTCACCCGATTCCATTACCGGAACCCATTATTGCCCCTATGCAACCGCTATAAAAGGGGAGAAGCGGCGACATTCGCGAATAGGGGAGGCATAGATTAGATACGGCATATTTATCTGAATATATCACCAATTTAGGCCTCACCTGCATTTATGATAAACACAACTCCCTTCTTGGTCAACGTACGATTTCTTTTGACAAAGTTCGCAAAGGGGCAAAACCCTTGCTAGTGAATGAAATAACATTTATAAAAATAAAGACATACTAAATGCCCATTTTTCGCGCTTAAAAGCAGGAAATCAGAAGTGCGGGTCGAAATAGTGTCACCGAATTGTTACGTAAGGAGTGCATTATTGTTGGCCGTAAAAGTGGGGATTAACGGCTTCGGCCGTATCGGGCGCAACGTTTTCCGGGCAGCCGTTGACCGCGATGATGTGGAGATCGTCGCCGTCAACGTTACCTCGGATCCGCAAACGACAGCCTATCTGATGAAGTATGACTCCGTTCATGGCACTTTTAACGCCGATGTGAAAGCCACGGAAGACAGCATCATCGTCAACGGCAAACCTGCCCGCATCGTGTCTGATCGCGACCCCGCTCGGCTTCCTTGGGGCGATCTGGGCGTTGATATTGTTATCGAGTCGACGGGGAAGTTCAATAAAGGGGAAGAAGCGGCCAAGCATCTCGTCGGCGGCGCCAAAAAGGTGATCATCACAGCGCCCGCCAAAAACGAGGACGTCACCATCGTGATGGGCGTCAATGACCATATTTACGACCCGGAGCGGCATCATATTATCTCCAACGCCTCTTGCACGACCAACTGCCTGGCGCCGGTAGCCAAGGTGCTCCACCGTGAGTTTGGCATCGTAGAAGGCCTGATGACGACGGTCCACGCCTTTACCAACGACCAGCGCATCCTCGATGACGCCCATAAGGACCTGCGCCGCGCCCGCGCCCTCGACCTCTCCATCATTCCCACGACCACCGGGGCTGCCAAGGCCGTCTCCCTCGTCCTCCCTGAACTGGAAGGCCGGTTGAACGGTTTTTCCCTGCGCGTGCCTGTTCCGAATGTTTCTGTCGTCGACCTCGTCGTCACCCTGGAACGCTCCGTCGATAAGGAGACGATCAACGAAGCGCTCCGCGCTGCGGCCAAAGGGGATATGGAGGGGATCCTCTCCGTCTGTGACGAGCCCCTCGTCTCCAACGATTTTCTGGGCACCCACTACTCGTCCATCGTCGACGCCTTGTCCACCATGGTCACATCAGGCCGCATGGCCAAGGTTGTCGCCTGGTATGACAACGAGTGGGGCTATTCCTGCCGCGTCCTTGATCTGGCGGCGAAGGTGGGGAAACAACTGTAGGTCGAGTGTAGGTTGAGGAAAGCCTCCTGTAAAAATGCCGCCGTTGCGGATGGGATGTAGGAAGATCGCGCTCCTTTGTCGAACCTGTGAGGGGTGAGGAGGTGCCTTATGGAAGCGCGCTGCATGCTCTGCGGAAAGAAGGACGAAATCGACAAAAACCATCCCAAGTGGTCCGATTTTCAAGGAAAAACGAAAATCACTGGATACATATGCCTGCGTTGTACGGCCAAGATTAATTTTGAGGCCAATGAGTCGCAAAAGGTACCTAAACCGATGTAGGAACGGCGAAAGCCGTTTCTCTTTTTTGGGGATAACTGATCCGAGTGCGCTTGGCGTATTGACAGGATGGGCGGGGAAAGAGTATATTGGATCCGGGTCAGGCGGACCTTGGGAGGTAGAACGAAATGATCAAGACCTATATTTTCGACGCGCAGCAAGACAAGGTCCTCCATGATATCAACCCTGATCAATTGGAGCAATGGCTCGCTTCCCCTGACAACCTGATCTGGATCGATCTCTATGATTATGACGCCGACGAGGTCAACCAGGTGGCCCGTGTCTTCGACTTTCACCCGCTGGCCATCGAAGACGTGCTCCATGCCAGCCCCCGCGCGAAGGTTGACCGGTATGACCGCTACTTTTTCTTCGTCTTCCACGCCCTCCGCTATGACGAAGAAAGCGACGATGAGTTGACCCTCTTCGAATTGGACGTTTTTTTAGGCAAAAACTACATTGTCACGCTACACCGCTCCGCATTGCCGGCTGTTGGGCGTGTGGCGTACCACTGCCTGCGGGGAACGCGTCTGATGAACCGCGGTCCCGACTACCTCATCTACGCCATCGTCGACGGCATCATCGACGAGTACTTTCCTATCGTGGAACGACTCGGCGACCGGATCGACGAACTGGAAGATGAACTGTACATCAATCCGGCCCGCGAGACGACGGACGAGATGCTGGCGCTGAAACGAACCCTGCTCCTCTTGCGCAAGACTGTGCTGCCCCAGAAGCGGATCTTTTCCAACATCAACGGCCGCTACTCTTTCGAGGTGCGGGAAGACAACCGCCCCTATTATCTCGATTTGGTGGACCATATCGAGCGGATCTCCGACACCATCGACACCTACCGCGACCTCGTCAATAGCGCTATGGACACCTATTTCTCGATTATCTCGAACCGGACGAACGAGATCATGCGGGTGCTGACGATCATCTCTACCATCTCCATGCCGTTGACGGTCGTCACAGGCGCCTTCGGGATGAACGTGCCCATCCCCGCCCATGAGAACCCCTTCATGTTCTACGCCATCTGGCTGAGCATGGCAGCCCTATCGGCAGGGATGATTTATTGGTTCCGGCGAAAGAAGTGGATATGAGTTTAAAATAATGAAGAGACGCTATTCCAATCGCGGAATGGCGTCTCTTTTCGTTCGTTCACTCTTCCTTGAACTAAAATCGGAAAAAACCATAGCCATAATCCTTCCGGTCTCCGATGGCGACGGCGTGTTCCAGCATGAACTGGCGCACATCAGCTGGGGCAGGGGGGGCGCCGGATTTCTTCCGTCTTTCTGCCATCAGCAGGGCGGCGGCGCCAGTGATATGGGGCGCGGCCATACTGGTGCCGGAAAGGCGCACATAGCGGTTCAAAGGGTAGGTGCTTAGGATGTTGACACCCGGAGCGGCAAGGAACAATTCCGGTCCTTGGCTGGAAAAGGGGGCCCGTTTGACGCTGCGGTCGACGGCGGCTACCGTGAGCACCAGATCGGCCCAGCGCCCCGGATAATCGATGGAGTCCTTTGTGAACGCTTTTGAAGCATCGTTTCCGGCAGCGGCTACAAAAGTGACCCCTGCCTGATTGGCTTTTTCCATAATGGCGCGCAGTTTGGCGTTCGGCTTTTGGCTCCCGAAGGATAGGTTGAGCAGATGAATTCCATTGTCAAGCGCCCATTCAATAGCGGCGATGACATGCTCCTGGCCGCCTTCTCCTTTTTCATCGAGCACCTTGAGCGCGTACAGTTGGGTTTTCGGGGCGACTCCGACGATGCCGATGCCGTTGTCCGAGCCCGCGATGATCCCTGATACATGGGTGCCATGGCCATGATCATCGGCATAGTTGTCATTATTGTCGAGAAAGTTGTAGCCTCCCCGGATATTCTCTTTCAAATCGGGGTGCGCCCTATCGATGCCTGTATCCAAGACAGCGACACGAATGTTTTCGCCCTTAGATCGGAGCCATTGCCGGGGTGCGTTCATCAGCTTAATGCCGTAATCGATCACCTGTCCGGGCACTCGGTCCATAATCCGGTGGATGGTGAGAGGGAAGAGGTGGTTTTTTCCGTACTGTGGCAGTCCAGCGCCTCGGGCTGTGACGAGATCACTCATGCAAAAAAGCTCCTTTCCCACAAGCAGCGACGTAGTCGTGATCCAACTTATGGAAAAGAAGGTTGTATCGTTCCCGTCTGGTTCGACAAAAGCGGTGAAAAAACGAAAGAGGAAAGCAGAGGGAATCGACGAATAGGATAGTGGATAAAAATGGAAATATATTCCGGGGGTGCTTGCCATGGGGATGTTGGTCAAACTCTTTCAACGGCGCGGTAGTGGATGGAATGACCCGTCGCCGGGAGAATTGTCATTGCCGCCGGGCTTGGGAATTTCCGACCAGTGGAACGGAGCGGGCTATGAGGGATTTCGCAAGCCGGGAAAGCAGGAACCGCAGCTCTATGATGAGGAAGAAAGGCGGATGCTGCGAGATATCAACCTGTCCCTGATCATTATCAAGATGACATTCCAATTGGCCGATGATCGCCGGTTTGCTTCCAGCATGGTAGCTCGTCACCTGCAGCCTTTCGTCGTCCTTGATATGGACAAGTCGCGAAAATCATACTTACAGTTGCTTGCCCAGGTGGCCCGTGACGAATCGGCCAATTTTGCCACCCGAGCAGGCTTCGAGAGCTTTGAGGCCTTGGGCCGGCGGTGGCAGAAGTCCGGAAAGGACCTCTACGATCAGTCCCTCCTGATGGGACCAATGGGGGACCAGTTTGAGAGCAAGCTCCAGCACATCCTGCGTAAATTCGCCAAGGCGGCCCAGGCGCCCTATTTGACAGTGGTGACGCGGTTGCCGGCGGAACCGTTGCGGATCGAGATCCCACGCTTTCAGGTGATCCGCCCCTTTGTCATCGGCGGCATCCCCTGCGCCAGCTTCGAGGATGCGCGATTGCTGGCCCAGACGCTGGCGCCTGCCGTGGCCCGCGATGAGAAGGACGGGCTGATCGAGCACTTTACCAGTCACTATATCGATTGAACTTGTCCTGTTGAGGCAAGGTTTGAGGCAAGCCCAAGGAAAGGATTGATTCATAATAAGCGTCATTCTCTTTTCTCTTGAACCCCCCGCCATTCTGCGGTAAACTGTGATGGAGAATAGGGGGGAGGGGTATTCTTTGGACTCGGTTTCCTTGACAGTCGCTTTTCTCGCAGGGATCGCTTCCTTTTTATCGCCCTGCGTATTACCGCTCGTGCCGGCTTATGTGACGTACCTTACCGGCTCTGTCGTCGCTGAACTGCCCCAGGGTGAAGCGGGGGAGGGCGAGAAAAAACAACCAAACAGTCCATTCTGGCGCGCCATCGCCTTTGTCCTCGGCTTCTCTGTCGTCTTCATCGCCTTAGGGGCGACGGCCACGGTGCTCGGGAAATGGTTGGTTCAATATCAAGGGGCCTTGCGCGTGGCCGCCGGGGCGATCATCGTTCTTTTCGGCCTCCATTTGAGCGGGCTGTTGCCGATTCCCGGCCTCTACCGGGAGGTTCGCTTGGGCGGTAAGCCGAAGACGGGTGGATGGCTCGGCGCCTTTCTGCTGGGCATGGCTTTCGCCGCCGGCTGGTCGCCCTGTGTGGGGCCAATCCTGTCGGCCATCTACATCTATGCGGCCACTGGAGAGACACTGGGTCAGGGATTGGCGCTGCTGACAGCCTACTCGACGGGGTTGGCCATTCCTTTCCTGGTGACAGCCTTGTCGATCGCCAGGTTTGACTTCTGGTTCCGGCGCATGAGCCGCCATCTCACCAAGATCTCTATGGCCAGCGGCGTCATCATGGTGGCCGTCGGCGTATTGATCCTGACGGACCGACTGGGCAGAATGAGCGCCTACCTGGACTTTTTGCCGAGCTTCTGAAATCCTGATAAATCGCTTAAAAATGAACAAAAAAGAGACCCGGGGAAGAATTCCCTGGGTCTTGCAGTTTGGTTTGCAACAACAAAAAAACTGCGTCTCTAGGCCGCAGTTTTCTGTCATAATGGGGCGATTGAGGGGACTTGAACCCCCGAATGCCGGAGCCACAATCCGGTGCGTTAACCACTTCGCCACAACCGCCATAATGAATGGAGCGGAAGACGAGATTCGAACTCGCGACCCTCGCCTTGGCAAGGCGATGCTCTACCGCTGAGCTACTTCCGCAAAATGGTGATCCATGCTGGACTCGAACCAGCGACACCCTGATTAAAAGTCAGGTGCTCTACCAACTGAGCTAATGGATCATGAGAGTGAGATCAAGTAAATGGCTGGGGAGGCTGGATTCGAACCAACGAATGGCGGAGTCAAAGTCCGCTGCCTTACCGCTTGGCTACACCCCAGTGATGGTGGAGGGAGAAGGATTCGAACCTTCGAAGGCAGAGCCGGCAGATTTACAGTCTGCTCCCTTTAGCCACTCGGGAATCCCTCCGTGAAATGGTGCCTCGGGGCGGAATCGAACCACCGACACGAGGATTTTCAGTCCTCTGCTCTACCGACTGAGCTACCGAGGCGTTGGTGACCCGTAGGGGATTCGAACCCCTGTAACCGCCGTGAAAGGGCGGTGTCTTAGACCGCTTGACCAACGGGCCAAATCGCGAACGCAAGAGAGATTATAACGGATTCATGAAGGCAAATCAACACTATTTTTGACGGAAAAAATAGAAATATATTCATTCCTGATGGATAAGAAGCCGATTGAGCGCCCTAACGGCTCTTTTGCGGCTTTTCTTGCGTCTTTGAAGCGCCTTTTGCTTGTTTCGCCGGATCCAGTTTCCCTGCCGCCTGCATCCGGCTGATTTTGATGCGCGCAGCGATGTAACCGATCAGCAGCGCTAAAGCGATGGCGCCCATGTAGAGTCCGATCGATTCATTGACAGTCATGGCAATCCCCTTTCATTGTCGTTCTCTATTTCACTAATGTAACCGATGAGAGAGGAATAAACAAGGAAGTGGTTGGAATTTGCTCGAAAATGACACGGTCATATGGAGATCAAAGCACGATGAGTGACAAAAAAATGGAGGAAATAGATCCTCTTGGTCGAATGAGTAAATAATATTTTGCATGAGGGAGGTGGGAAAGATGCGCCCCGGCATGTCGAAGGACCAAGATAATTACCGGCTCATTTTTGAACACGCTGCCATCGGATTGTGCTTAAACGACCTGGAGGGGAAATGCCTGAAGGCGAACAAAGCATTTTGTTCGATCGTCGGTTATTCGGAACAGGAACTGCTGCATATGCGCTTTCAGGATTTTTCCCACCCCGACGATGTGGAAACAGAAGGGGAGTATTTACGGCGGCTGCATTCCGGCGAATTGGACGGCTATACACTGGAAAAGCGATATATCAATCGCAGCCGGTTGATCTGGGTTCAACTTACCATCGTTCCGATTAAGGATCAGTATGGCCGCCTTGCCTATACGCTCGCGCAAGTGCAGGATATTACAGAAGAAAAACGGATAGAAGCCGAATTGCATTCCCAGACGGAACTGCTGCGGGAAGAGAGGGACAGTGCCGAGAACCAGATCCGGCAGTTTTTTACGCTATCGGTCGATTTGATGTGCGTCGTCGGCATGGATGGCTATTATAAACAGATCAACAGCGCCTTTTCCCATGTCCTTGGCTATAGTGAAGAAGAACTGATGACCACCCCCTATCTGAGCTTGATTCACGAAGATGATCAGATCAAAGTGAAGGCGCTGAACTGGGAGCAGTTCAAAAGCCAACCCTTGCGGGACATGGAGGTGCGTCATCGATGCAAGGATGGATCCTACCGGTGGATTTCCTGGATTTCAGTGGTGAATTTGCAGACGGGGCTGATTTATGGCGTCGGCCGTGATGTTACCGCACAAAAACAGTTGGAGCAGGAACTTGTCTCCATCGACCGTTTAAACATCATCGCCCGGATGGCCGCCGGGCTGGGACATGAAATCCGCAACCCCATGACCACCGTCCGCGGCTTTCTCCAGATCATGTCCAAGAAGGATGAAAATGAGGAGCACCGTCGCTACTTTGAACTGATGATCAGTGAGCTTGATCGCGCCAATGCGATCATCACTGAGTTTCTGAGTTTTACCCGCCGTAAATCGAAAGATCCCCAGCCTGGCAACCTGAGAAGGCTGATCGAGGACTTTTTCCCCTTGCTACAGGCCGACGCGCTGCGGGAAGACAAGTGGATCCAAATGGAACTGGCCGATGTGCCGGATCTGACCCTCGATGAAAAAGAAATCCGGCAACTGCTATTTAACCTTGTTCGAAACGGCTTGGACGCCATGGCGTCCGGTAAGTGCGTCACGATCCGGACGGCTGTTGATGATGATGTCGTCGTCTTGCAAATCGAGGACCAGGGCTCCGGGATACCGGACAAGGACATGAAAAACCTGGGCGTTCCCTTTTTCACCACCAAAGACACGGGAACAGGGTTGGGCCTGCCCATCGCTTACAACATCGCCAATCGTCATAAGGCGAAGATATCCGTGGAATCGAGTTCGAAAGGGACCTGCTTTAGTGTCCGCTTTCCCACCGAGTATTCAGTCCCGACGCAACGGGAATAGGCCGGGACATTTTTCATATACAGGTCTCTGCTTTTCAATAGTTACCGCATTGGGTATAATGATCTAACTGAAAAAAATGTCGAGGAGCAGACCTGTGAGCGCAAAGAAGGATACTTATCATATTTTGACCTACGGCTGTCAGATGAACGAACGGGACACTGAGTCGCTGGCCGGTTTTCTCCAGCAGATGGGATATACAGCGTCCACCCCTGAAGAGGCTGGCGTCTTGCTGATCAACACCTGCTGTGTCCGTGAATCGGCCGAGCGCAAGATACTGGGCAAACTGGGCGAATTGCGCAAGTACAAGTTGGCCCGGCCCGAAGTGGTCATCGGCATCGGCGGCTGCATGGTCCAGCAGCCGGGCATGAGCGAGCGTATCCGCAAGGAATATCCTTACGTGGACATCGTCTTCGGCACCCACAACCTGCACCAGTTGCCGCGCATGATTGAACAGTGCCAGTTTGGACAGGTTGTCGAGGTTTGGGACAGCGAGGGCGAGGTTGTCGAGGATCTACCGGAGCGCAAGGCAGAAGGCATCAAGGCCCATGTGACGATCATGTACGGCTGCAACAACTTTTGTAGCTACTGCATCGTCCCCCATGTGCGTGGCCGGGAACGCAGCCGGGCGCCGGAAGACGTGGTCCGGGAGGTCCAATCCCTCGTCGCCCAGGGCGTCAAGGAAGTGACCGTCCTTGGACAAAACGTCAACTCCTATGGCAAGGATCTGAATCCGCGGGTTTCCTTCGCCGACCTCCTGCGGACCGTCAACGGCGTCGAAGGGCTGAAACGGATACGCTTCACCACGTCCCATCCGAAGGATTTCGATCTGGCGCTGATCGCGGCGATGTCAGAGTCGGACAAGGTTTGCGAACACATCCACCTGCCCGTTCAAGCCGGGAGCAACCGGATCCTGGCGGCCATGAACCGCGGTTACAGCCGGGAACAATACATGGAGATGATCGGCCAGATCCGCCAGGCTATGCCCGAGGTGGCGCTGACGACGGACTTGATCGTCGGGTTCCCCGGCGAGACGGAAGAGGATTTTGCCGACACGCTCGATCTGCTCGAAAAGGTCCGCTATGACAACGCCTTCACCTTCCTGTACTCCAAGCGCAGCGGCACACCTGCGGCGGAACTGGCGGAACAGGTCGACGCCGAGACGAAAAAAGCGCGCTTCCAGCGGCTGTTGCAACTGCAAAACCGGATCAGCCTGGAACACAATAAGGCCCTCATCGGGTCTGTCCAGGAGGTCCTCGTTGAAGGGCGCAGCAAGACGAACAAAGAACTGATGACCGGGCGGACGCGTGGCAACAAGATCGTTGTCTTCGCCGGCGCAGAGCAACAGGTGGGGGAGACGGTCCTGGTTCGCATCGATGAGGCGCGGACGTGGACATTGTTGGGAACGATGGCTTTGCTTTGAAAAATTGTGACGAGCAAGAGCAGATCCACAGGGGGAAGTTTTGGTTCGTTAGTTACAAAAATGTATAGCCTGTAAATTAGAAGGGTACGCTTTTTTCATGATGGAAAAAGCGGAGCCTCGGTTTGATGATTGGAAAAAGAGCCTCGACAACAAAACGGCAGCGCAAGCCCGTTTTGAGCGATGGCTCTTTCTTTATCTGTCCAAGGTGCTTTTTTCCGGGAAACCGGGGGAATTGCTGCGGTTTTCGGCGCCTTTTTTTGGCCGAACCGTAATGGATACATTGAATGAGTCGAAGGCGATGGCCTCGCTTTGGGGCCTGTCAACATATCATTTACGCTGGAGCGCGCAATCGGCCCATGTCTTTTTTTATGATCGCCAGAAACTTGAGGGAGTTTTGCGAGGTGTGGCCCAAAACCGCTTGTTTCATTTTTTGGGATACGGACCGAGTGTGACTGCCATGTCCTTCCTGGATGGATTGGCGGAGCGGTGGCGGCAGACGGGACAGATCCCGCATGAGATCGGCATCGCTGTCGGCTACCCGCTCAAGGATGTGCTGGGTTACATGGGCCTTGTCGATTTACCAAAGCGGATGGTGCGTGAATGGTGCATTTACGGCAGGGAAGGGGCGTCTCTCCAGCGAAAGGAACAGTATGATCTGGGATTGCAGCGAGGGCTGGAGTACTTGCGAACTGATCAGAGCGCAATGATTCGTGACGAACTATGCGGTCACCGGAGCTATACCACCTATGTGTGTCCTGAGGGGGATGTTGCGGTGCAGGAAGACCAATAAACCTGGTTATAACCGAATAAGTCAGCGATACGATGTTCGTTCACTTGTTTAACACCAACCCATCAATTGTTAGTGCGCCGATAAAAATGCCCTATCGCGAAAGCGATGGGGATTATTGTTTTCCTATGGAGTTTCTGTTAGAGGACATATGCCTTTGCGCCTGCTATAATATCCTATTATATTGATTTTGCTCCCTAGAGGAGCCGGGGAAACCGTGAGAAAGAGACAAGAAAGAGACCTGAAGGACGCCTACAGGAAACCTGAAGATTAATTATCGTTACGAGGTATCACCATGAAAGCTGTCACTCCCATGATGAAACAGTATCAGGAGATCAAGAATCGCCAGCCTGATGCAATCCTTTTTTTTCGTCTCGGCGATTTTTATGAGATGTTTGGTCCCGACGCTCTCCTGGCATCGCGGGAACTGGAGATCACTCTTACGGGACGGGACGCCGGTCTGGAAGAACGCATCCCCATGTGCGGCGTGCCCTACCACTCCGCCCAAGGGTACATATCGCGCCTCGTCGAGAAGGGGTATAAAGTCGCCATCTGTGAACAGGTGGAGGATCCTGCGGCGACCAAAGGGATCGTCAAGCGGGAAATTGTCCGTGTCGTCACCCCCGGCACCCTGATGGACACGAACATCCTTGAAGAAAAGAGCAACAACTACCTCGTCGCCGTGGCCCACATCGCTGATGAGTGGGGGCTGGCGGCGCTCGATGTCTTTACCGGCGATTATCTCGCGGCCCGCTGGCATGATCGCGACCTGGCCGCGTTTCAGGCGGAACTCCTCCGCCTGGATCCCAAGGAACTGCTCGTCCATCCTGCTGTAGCGGCCAATTTCCCCGAATTGACGGAAGGTTGGAAGAAGCAGGGCATTCTCGTCAGCCCCTATCCTGTGGAAGGCCTGACGGTGGAACAGGCGACGACGGTCATCAAGCGGCAGTTTAACTTGTCCAGTCTGGAAGCCTTCGGCTGCGCCCACTGGCCGGCGGCCATCGTCGCCGCTGCCATCAACCTGCGCTATGTCCAGGATACCCAGAAGGCCAATCTGCCCCATATCACTCGCCTAAGGACCTACACGACGGACCGTTTTATGCGCCTCGACCCAGCCACTCGCCGCAACCTGGAATTGACCCAGACGATGCGGGAGGGCAGCCGCAAAGGCTCCCTGTTAGGGGTGATTGACAAGACCGTCACGGCCATGGGCGGCCGGTTGATCAAGCGCTGGCTCGAACAGCCATTGGTTGACGCAGAGGGGATCTGTAAGCGTCAGGCCGTCGTTTCGGCGCTGGTTGATGACGGGCTCTTGCGCCAGGATTTGCGGGCGGAACTGCGGGCGGTGTACGATTTGGAGCGGCTGGCCGGCAAGGTGGCCTACGGCACGGCAAACGGCCGGGACTTGATCGCCTTGGCGTCGTCGCTAGAGACGCTGCCGATAATCCTGGACAAGCTGCGCCAGGGTCCGCCGGTGCTCGAAAAACTCGCCAGCCGAATCGACCCGCTTACCCCTGTGGCTCAGCGCATCACAGAGACGCTCGTCGACGAGCCGCCCGTCTCTGTCCGCGACGGCGGCCTGATCCGGAGCGGCTTTCACCCGGAAGTGGACGAACTGCGGGAGAGCGCCGGCTCCGGCAAGGAGTGGCTGGCCCGCATTGAACAGCGGGAGCGGGAGCGGACAGGGATCCGGTCGCTGAAGGTCGGCTTCAACAAGGTCTTCGGCTATTATATTGAAGTGTCAAAAGCCAACATGACCAGCGTCCCGACCGATTACATCCGTAAGCAGACCCTGGCCAACGGCGAGCGCTACATCACGCCGGAGTTGAAAACGTACGAGGAGAAGATACTCGGCGCCGAAGAGAAACTGACCCAGTTGGAATACCGCCTGTTTACGGAACTGCGGGACACTGTCGAGGCGGTGTTGCCGCAGTTGCAGAAGACGGCGGAGCAGGTGGCCCATCTTGATGTCTTTGCCGCCTTGGCTCAGGTGGCTGTCGAGCAGGGCTATATCTGCCCGGACATTCACGATTGCATGGAGATCCACATCCAAGGCGGTCGACATCCTGTCGTGGAGGCGCACCTGGGGCCCGGCGTCTTCGTGCCCAACGACACGCGCTTCAGTGATGGAGAGGCGCTGCTCCTGATCACCGGCCCCAACATGGCCGGCAAGAGCACCTACATGCGCCAGGTTGCCCTGATCGTGCTCCTGGCCCAGGTGGGGTCTTTTGTTCCGGCTACCTCCGCCGCTATCGGTGTGGTGGACCGCATCTTCACCCGCGTCGGCGCCTCCGATGATCTAGCGACAGGTCAAAGCACCTTCATGGTTGAGATGACCGAAGTGGCTCATATCCTGCATCATGCCACACCGCGCAGTCTCGTCGTCCTCGACGAGGTGGGGCGCGGGACCAGCACCTTTGACGGCATGGCCATCGCCTGGGCAGTGGCGGAGGCGATCCAGCGACTGGGCGCCAAGTCCCTTTTCGCCACCCATTATCACGAACTGGTCCGCCTGGAAGAAACACTGCCTGGCGTTCGCTGCTACACCATCGCCGTTCGCGAATCGGGTGACGATATCGTCTTTTTGCACCAGATTCGTCCCGGCGGTGTCAATAAAAGCTATGGCATCCAGGTGGCGCGTTTGGCTGGGTTGCCATCTTCCGTCATCCTGCGGGCACGGGAGATCCTGGCCAACCTGGAAAGCGACTCGAAAAAACGTCCGGATCGAAACGCTTCCGAGATAACGACAAATACATCCCCAGATCAACGCGTCCCTGTGGCCGTTGTAGCCAATGAAGCTTCCATTCACTTTGCTCATAAAGCCGCTGTCCCTCTATACGATGACAGCGACCCAGGGCAGTTGATGCTTTTCGGAGAACAAGGCCATGCTTCAACGCAGTTAAAGGGTAGTGAGGCCATGTCCCGCTTGGCCGAGGAACTTGATCGTTTGGACATCAACCGGATGACGCCTCTGGACGCCCTCAACTGGCTAGCCAAACAGCAGAAGAAATTGAAACGGGGGAGGTAGCCATGGGAGTCATCCAACGCCTTGACGCCCATACGGTCAACCAGATCGCCGCCGGCGAGGTTGTGGAGCGACCGGCCTCCATCGTCAAGGAACTCCTTGAAAACGCCCTCGATGCCGGCGCCACCCGGATCGATGTAACCCTTGCCGAAGGCGGGAAAAAACTGATTCGCATCATTGACAACGGCTGTGGTATGGCTGCCGATGACGCCGAGCTTTGTGTGGAGCGCCACGCCACGAGTAAAATCCGGCGAGCGGAAGACCTAATGGCCGTGCAGACCCTTGGCTTCCGGGGAGAGGCGCTCCCGTCGATCGCCGCTGTATCTCGTCTGGTCATCACCACTCGGAGAAGCATGGACAGCCAGGCCACACGAGTGCGGATCGAGGGCGGTGAACGCTATCCCATAGAGGCGGTAGGCGCGCCGCCAGGCACGACTGTGCAGGTGGAGGATCTTTTTTTCAACACGCCGGCCCGGCGCAAGTTTCTCCGTTCCGCCACAGCCGAAGGTTCCGCCTGCGCTGAGGTGATCTGGCGGCTGGCCGCAGCCCATCCCCAAGTCGCTTTTTCACTGACCCAGGGGAAACAGACTAGCTTCCGCTCCCCAGGGAATAATAAATCATTAGAGACCTTGTCGGCTGTCTTCGGCCGCGAGATCATCCCCTTTCTGCTGCCGCTGTCGGCCTCGGCGCCGGACGGCTGGACGTTGAAGGGTTTTGTCGGATCGCCGTCGCTGCACCGGAACAACCGCAATCACCAGAACTGGTTTGTCAACCAGCGTTGGGTGCGCTGCCGCAGCCTGAGTCAGGCCGTCGAAGAGGCCTATCACGGCATGCTGCCGGGGGGGCGGTTTCCCTTTTTTGTGCTCCATCTCGAACTACCGCCACAGACGGTTGACGTAAACAGCCATCCGACCAAGCAGGAGATCAAGATCGACCGGGAGCGGGATGTGGCTGACTTCACGCGTCAAGCGGTGTTGCAGACCTTGCGGAGCCGATCCCTTTCGCGACCTTTGTGGTCAGCGGCTCCGCTTCGAACCGATGGGGCGCCTCTAAGTCAGCCGACCACTCGTGACTTGACTCTGGCGCGTCAGAAAGATGCTTCGCCGCTTACGGCGATACAGGGGCGTATTTCATCGGCCCCCACCGCTTTCATAGGGGAAAAAACGGCGGAGGGAGAGCGGTGGAGACAAGACCGGTTACTGCTCCATCGAGAAGGTGCTGTTTCGCAGGTGTCAATGCCAACGGAGCAAGAGCGCCCAGAAAACCTGGAACGTTTGGGAAGCGCGGAACGCCTGGACCGCGACGACTTCAAAAGGCAGGGGAAAGAACCCTATCGGGAATCGGATCAGGAACTCCGTCCAGATTGTTTTCGGGAGTCTCTTGAGGAAACACACCCGACGGAATTTCCTCCGGAATCACAGTCCGAATCAATCCTGAAATGTCTCCCCGAAACGCTCCGACACCACCGGCAGGATCCAAGCGCAACGAAGGAATGCCAACCGGAGGAAGGGCTGGCGGCTGGGGATGTTGCCGACTGGATCCCCATCGGCCAGTTTCAGCGTTCCTACATCCTGGCTGAGGGCGGTGACGCCCTTTACCTGGTGGACCAGCATGCCGCCCATGAACGGGTGCTCTATCATGAGTTAAAAGAGCGCTACCTGAATGAAGCCGGCGAATGCGCCAGCCAACAACTGCTGCTGCCGGTGACGGTCACCTTGACGCCCGCAGAGTTTCAGGGGGCCATCGAGGCCATCGCCGAACTCCGTGACGCCGGTCTGATCGTGGAGCACTTTGGCGGCAACACCCTGCTGATCCGGGCTGTTCCGGTCGGCCTGCCGCCGGGAGAGGAAGAGGGTCTTTTCCGGGATATCCTCAACGGGCTGATGAAAGGCCTTCACGACCGGGAGGTCATCCGGGGGGCTGCTTTGAGCAGCATGGCTTGCCGCGGCGCTGTCAAGGCGGGCCAGGCGATGAGCCATGCCGAGATGAGCGCCCTCTTGCAACGGTTGGCACGGCTGGAAGGGGTCGACACCTGCCCCCACGGCCGTCCCTATCTGCTACGCATCGACCGGAGGGAACTTGAACGCCGCTTTTACAGGAGTTGACCATGGCGCAGCAGGAACATAGACTCAAACAGGACTCCGGGCAAACGGCGCCGTTCGGCCCGGAGCATCGCCCCGAACCGTGCTTCGAACACCGGTCGAAGGAGCTTCTCGTGACGACGGTCCACAAAAGCACCCCTGTGCTGGAGGAGCGGGCCCGGGCGCTGGCGGCGGAACTGGGCGCAGACTTCGTCCCTCGGGAGGGAAAATCGGCTGAACGTTTGACTCGGGAGGCCGGAGACAACGGGCTGCTGATCGTCGAAAAGAACAACCTGACTCTCTACCAAGGCGAGGAGACCTTCTTCTTTCACCCCAATATGGCGGTGTTGCGCATCCAGGCCCTGAAAAAGGGACAGCGTGATCCGCTTGTCCATGCCCTTGATATCCGTTCCGGTGATCGGATCCTCGACTGCACCCTCGGCCTGGGCGCTGACGCCCTCGTGGCCGCTTTCGCTGCAGGAGATGAGGGGGCGGTGACCGGGATCGAACACAACCGACTGATCGCGCTCATCGTCCGTGAAGGGCTGCAACACTTCCGGCATCGGAGGTCCGACGATCTGCACCGGGCCATGGCGCGCATCCGCGTGCTCCAAGGCGACCACCGCGCGCTGCTGAAAGGCTTTTCAAACGGCAGTTTTGATAGCGTCTATTTTGATCCCATGTTCCGCCAGGCGCTGCGCGCCTCCAACGGGATAGGGGGGCTTCGCCAACTGGCCGACCCCCGGCCGATTGAAGCGGATGTGATTGCAGAAGCGCGCCGGGTCGCCCGCCGCCGTGTCGTCATGAAGGAGCGGCGTGACAGTCCCGAGTGGGAGCGCCTGGCGCCGGAGCATGTCGAATGCGGGAAATACGCCCCTGTGGCCTACGGCATCTGGTCTGGAGGAGGTGAGGTTCTTGGGGGCGAACGATACACGTAACGATATGGTCGATGCCGCTTTGGATCCCCACGGCGCTAACCCGCTACTCCCACTTGTGCAGATCGTCGGGCCGACAGCAGTCGGCAAGTCTGACGCCGGCATCGCCGTAGCTCAGCGATTTAACGGCGAGATCATCTCCGGCGATTCCATGCAGGTCTACCGGGGGATGGACATCGGCACAGCCAAGTTGAAACAGGAGGAACGGGGCGGCATCCTCCACCATATGATTGATATCCTTGATCCCGATGAACCCTTCAGCGTGGCCGATTTTCAACGGAGGGTGACGACCCTCATCCCCGAAATCGTTAGCCGCGGCAGGCTGCCCATCCTGGTAGGGGGCACAGGCTTGTATGTGCGGTCGATTATCGATCACTATGAATTCACGGAAGAAGCTATAGACCTGGAACTGCGCCGGCGGCTGGAGCAGGAGGCTGACACCTCCGGGCTCGAAGCGTTGCACGGCCGCCTGGCTGAGGTTGACCCGAGAGCGGCGGCGCGGATTCACGTGAATGACCGCAAGCGCATCATCCGCGCCCTGGAAGTCTACCAACTGACAGGTCGCCGCCAAAGCGACTTCCACTATGCCGACTCAGTCCGGCAACCAAAATACCAGTTGGCGCCGATCGCCCTGACGATGGACCGGCAAGAGTTGTACCGTCGCATTGACCTGCGTGCCCAGATCATGATAGAATCGGGGTTGGTGGAAGAAGTAAAAGGGCTCCTAAAACGGGGATACGCGCCAACGCTTCCATCGATGCAAGCCATCGGGTACAAGGAAATCGTCGGGTACCTTCAGGGCGAATACGACCTTGCTCAGGCGCTCTACTTACTGCAGCGGGATACGCGGCACTTTGCCAAGCGTCAGTATACATGGTTTCGCCGGGACACCCGGCTGATCTGGTTTGCCGCCGACGCCATAGAGCGGGAAAGACTGATGGAAGGGATTTTCGACGCCGTCAGGAACGCTCTTGGAGGGCATGTAGAGAGAAATATAAATGATGGAGGGGCACTCAGATGACCAAACAACTCAATCTTCAGGATGCATTCCTGAATCAAGTGCGCAAAGAAAACCTCCCAGTCACCATCTTTCTGGTGAACGGCTTTCAAATCAAGGGGATGGTCAAAGGCTTTGACAGCTTTACTGTCTTCCTCGATGTAGAAGGCAAGCAGCAGATGGTCTATAAGCACGCCATCTCGACGATCATGCCCTTGCGTCCTGTCTCTCTTTCCATGGACGCCAACAAGGCTTAAAGGGAACTGCCAAAAAAGCGCCTCGCAGAGGCGTTTTTTTATGCCCATAAACTTGATTATATTTGCATCACTGGAAGGATTATGCAATAATTTGGGAGAATACATAACGGGAACCGTCTATGATGTTCCGAAGGGCGCTCCATCAGAAAGTAAAGGAATCGAGGTGGCAGCCATGAATGATCTTTCTGAACAGTTGGACGAAAATGCCGTGGAAGCGAAGGAGAATCAGAAACGAAGGGGCCGGATTTTGGCCGCCGGTTTTGGCCGTGAGGCAACTGCGGGAGAACTATCGCCCTCACTGCCCCCGTATCAGTACAAAAAGAAAACACCGCGCTCGCGAAAACGCTATTTTATCCTGGTAGCGGTTGCCCTTTTGCTGATCCTTGGCGGCGGAACGGCGGCATGGTTGAGCGGTTGGCCCCCCCTTGTAACCACCCTTTCCACCCTCTCGGCAGGGAGGCTTTCCGGGCTCAGCGGTAAACCTGCGCCATTGTTCGCCCAAGCACAGGCACCTGAAACCGCCTCCCCTGTGGATAAGGGAGCGACGGCGCCCACGCCGGGAGAACCCCGTTGGGGAGACGGATGGGTGACGGAAAAGACCTTGGAGGGGTTGCCCTTTTCCCCAACCGCCCTGGTTCCGCTCAAAGGAGGGCGGGCCGTGGCTGCCGATCCCCAGGGGATGCTGTACGTCATCAACGAGGAAGGGAAGGTGGAACGGCAGTTCGGTCCCTGCGCAGGCGGCGGGACGGCAAACATTACCGGTCTTGCCGTCGATCCTAGAGGATATATTTTTGTGGGCACCAATGAACGCATCGAGGTTTGGCGCGGAACGGGCGAGTTGGCCTCCTATTTTTCCGTTGGCGGCAGCATTGCATCGCTGGCCCTCAACGACGAGGGGAAGCTGCTTGTGAGCGATCAAAACGGAAAGATCAAAATAATTTCGGCGGCCAGACCAGGGAATTCGCCTTTACTGTCGAAATATCCTGAATAAAGGGTCATCTCTTTTGGACGGAGATGGTGAACATGAGCATCTTCCCCTGGGACAGCCAATGGGAAATGGTCGCTTGGTTTGCGCTCTTTGGCGGGGTTGCGCACTATACCGACCAACTGTCGGCCTCTATGTTGCAGCGTGGTTTTGGGCGACAGGACATAGGGTGGCTGCGCGGTGGCGCCATCTGTCTCGCCCTCGGGCTCTATCCCCTTTTCTTTTTGGGAGCAGATGTCATCATCGGTGAGGCGACACGTATGGCGGAGACGCCGCTTTCCGGCTGGGGGCGCACGCTCGCGGCCGGGGTGCTGGCCATGGGATCTGCGATGCTCATATCCACCGGCAGATACATATCCCTGCAGCGGGAGGTTCTGATCGAACAGGTCCTTGAAGGCTGGGACTTCGAGTTTGACGAGTGGATAGAGGAGCAGGTCTGGACAGCCCATTCCATTCCCGAATTGACCGAGTTGAACAGCCGTTTTGGCAGAGGTCGCCTTTCCGTGGCGGTTTTAAACGGGGAAGGGGAAGTGATCACCCTCGGGGTGCGGCGTTCCAGTCAACTGCGTTTCGGACTGCAAGAACCTTTCCAACTGACCGCCTGGATCGGTCTGGAGGGCGGACATTCGGCGGCGATCTGGTTTCGGACCGAAGAAGACAGGCGTTCTCCTGCCGCAGAGGAATTGGATGAGGTGCGTCGAATCGCGCAATGCCTGCAACAACAGCGGATCGATCTACACTACGTTCTCTTCCATAACGGCGCTCAGGTGCAATGTCTCTACGCGGGTCCTCCGGCAACCTGGAGCCACCAGGGAATGCTGCCGGTTGAGCGGGAATCAACGCATACCATGTGAGCATAAAAAACATGAGAACAGGGAGACAGTTTGCACAGGCAAAGTCCCGGCGCCAAAGCCGGGCTTTGTTTTTTTCTTCGCTTCACGATCATAGGATATATGGATCGGGGCGGGAGGTGACCGACTTGAAAATACGGGTGAATATCAACCCCGACACACAGACGGCCTTACTGAGCAAGACCTCCTGGCTTCCCGTGCCAAATCCCTTGATTCGTGGAGGATTGACGGTGGGCCAGGAGGAAAGGGAAACGGAAAAAGCGGGTACGACCGGAAAGGTTGGCGAAAAGGCAAAGGCTACAGGGAAGGTTCAAGCAACGGGAAAAGTTCAGGCCACGGGTAAGGTCCAGGAGATCCTTGATGAGATATCCGGCCTAGTGGGACTTCACGAGATCAAGGCGCTCATCCATGAATTGCGCTCCTTTGTGGAGATCAGGCAACTCCGGGGCAAGGAAGGTCTGATCAACGAGCCGATGGCCCTCCATATGATTTTCAAAGGCAATCCGGGCTCCGGAAAAACGACCGTCGCCCGCCTGATCGGGCGACTATTCAAAGAGCTGGGCGTTTTGCCGAAAGGGCATATCGTCGAGGTGGAACGGGCCGATCTGGTCGGCGAATATATCGGCCACACCGCCGTCAAGGCGCGGGAGCAGGTGAAAAAGGCGCTCGGCGGCGTGCTCTTCATTGATGAAGCCTACTCGCTTGCAAGAGGGGGCGAAAAGGACTTCGGAAAAGAGTGCATCGATTGCCTCGTCCGGGCCATGGAGGATCACCGCGACAGCCTCATCCTGATCCTGGCAGGATATAAAGATGAGATGGAGTACTTTCTACACTGCAACCCAGGGATTCGCTCCCGTTTTCCCATCCAATTGGAATTTCCCGATTACACGACGACGGAACTCCTGGCCATCGCAGACGCCATGGTGGCACAGCGGCAGTACCGTATGTCAGGCGAAGCGCGGTTAACGCTACGCAACTTCTTGCTGCATCAAGAGAAGTTCGGACACCGGCACCGGGGCAACGCCCGGCTCGTCCGAAATATTGCCGAAAAAGCGATTCGCCGCCAGGCCGTGCGCCTGCTCCACGCCTACGACTACCAGAAGATCTCCCGGGAAGCCTTGATGACGCTGGAAGCCCAGGACATGCTGGAAGGCTGCAACCTCGCCGGCCTGGAGCCGACCACATAAGGCGATCCTTCCAGTCCCGTTTCCCGCTTCCAAACCCCGCCGCTAGGCAAAAGGGCCTCGGCTATGGTAAAATGTTGCTATGAGTAATGAACGCTTAAAAGGTAATGTCGACGGCGTGGCGCGTAGCCGTCTGGAACGGTTGACCGGGCTGCTGGAACAACAGATGGACGCCGATTTGCTCCTTGACCCGGAAGTGGGAAAGGAGCTTGTTTTGTTTACCTCTCTTACCGGGCGGGAGGTGGCCCTGTTCGTAGATCGGCGGGGACGAGTGGTCGATCTGGTCGTTGGCGACGCCCACACGGTGGTGATGATGGACCACGACATCCGCCGGGGAACGCGGCGCCTGGCCGGTGTTCGCTGCATCCACACCCATCCGGGAAACAGCCCGCATTTAAGCGATGTCGATCTGTCGGCCCTTCGTCAATTGCGCCTCGACTGCATGGCGGTGATCGCCGCTGCGGAACCCCATCGCGGCTCTGCGGCCTATCTCTCCCCCGACGGCGAAAGCGCCATTGAGACGGTCGGGCCGCTAAGGTATGAAAAGCTCTGCGCCTTCCCCTGGCGGGAGACGGTGCGCCTCTATGAAAAGAGCGCATCGTCTGTCGAGACGACGGCGACGGGTGCGGAGAAAGAGCGGGCTTTTCTCATCGGACTGGAGGAAACCGCTGCTGGGGAGGAACCACCGCTCGAGGAACTCGCCCAACTGGCCGAAACGGCTGGGGCTGTCGTCGTCGGGCGGATGACGCAGCGCATGGAGCGGCCTGATCGCGCCACCTATCTAGGTTCGGGAAAAATCCGGGAACTGACACTGGCCCTGCAGGTGACTCGCGCCGATCTGCTGATCGTCGATGAAGAGTTGTTGCCGGCTCAGCAACGGCGGCTGGAAAGCCTCACCGGCATCCGGGTCGTCGACCGGACAGCCGTCATCCTGGACATCTTCGCCAGCCGGGCCCGGACAAGGGAGGGCAAACTGCAGGTGGAACTGGCCCAACTGCAGTACCTGCTGCCGCGATTGACCGGTCAGGGTCAGGCTTTATCCCGTCTTGGCGGCGGCATCGGCACACGCGGACCCGGAGAAACAAAGCTGGAGACGGATCGGCGCCACCTGCGGCGGCGGATGAGCGAGTTGGAAGGTGAACTCAATCATGTCCGCCATCACCGGGAACGACTGCGCCACTCCCGGCAGCGTTCGGATCTGCCTCTGATTTCCATGGTCGGCTATACGAACGCCGGTAAGTCGACCTTAAGCAGTCTTCTGGTGGCTCGTTTTGCTCCCCTCGGGGGACCGAGCCCTGCTGGAGAAGACAAGCTCTTCGCCACCTTGGATCCGACGACACGAAGAATCCGGCTGCCCGGCGAGCAGGATGTGCTGATTTCCGATACGGTCGGCTTCATTCGCAAGCTGCCTCACTCGCTGGTGCGGGCCTTCCGGGCCACCTTGGAGGAGATTGTGGCCGCCGACCTGCTGTTGCATGTCGTGGATGCCTCCCATCCGGCGGCGGTGGAACAGATGCGGACCGTGGAAGCGGTGCTCGCCGAGATCGGCGCCGGGGAGAAGCCGGTCCTGACGGTGCTAAACAAAATCGATCGGTTACAGCCCGGCGGGATGGATGCCTTGTTGCGCCCGCCCGACCCGTGGGTCGCCCTTTCTGCCCATACAGGAGAGGGCGTTGACGGCCTTTTGGAGAAAATAGCCCGGCTGTTGCCGGATGATCGCGTCACCGTAGACGTGCTGATCCCCTATGACCAGGGAAAACAGATTGATCACTTGTACCGGATCGGGGTTGTTCGCGAACTGACCTATGAGGCAGAAGGCGTCCGCATCCGGGCCGATGTGCCGAAGGTTTATGCCGGAGCACTGCTGGGCAGGCAGATGACCGTTCCTGAAGAAACATAAATGGGAAGAAACGATGAAACTGGTAGAAGCGATGAACGGGGAGAATCAATAAAATTGGAAGCAACAAAGAAACAGGAAGACTGTGCGAATCCGGTATGCGCCGACAATGGCCTCATCGCGAGCCTGTGCCACCGGGGCAGGCTCGCGCCCGAACTGGCTATCCTCGCCGAGGAGGCAGACGCCGATGCAGCGCCTGTCATCGCCCAGTTAGCGGCGCGGCGAGAGCGCCATCAACTGCGGCTGTTGGAGGCTTTTCATGACTGCCGCGTCTCCGATTACCACCTGGGTGTGACCACCGGCTACGGTTACGGTGACAGCGCCCGTGAGACTCTGGACCAACTGATGGCCGCCGTGCTGTCGGCGGAAAGCGCCCTCGTGCGTGAGCAGTTCGTATCTGGGACCCATGCCATCGCTACAGCACTATTCGGTGTCCTTCGGCCAGGCGATGAACTCCTGTCGGCAACGGGAACGCCCTATGACACCCTCTGGGAAGTCATCGGGCTTGGGGAAGAACCAGCCGAGGGAAGCCTGCGCGAGTTTGGCGTTTCCTACGAACAGGTGGAACTGACCGCCGACGGGGGTATCGACCTGCCCGCCCTCCTCCAAGGGCTGCGTCCGGCGACAAAGTTAGTCCTCTTCCAACGCTCGCGCGGCTACAGCCTGCGTCCATCGCTGACATCGAAGGCGATCGGGGAGGCCTGCGCGGCCATTCACCGGGTGCGGCCCGATGTGATCTGCTTTGTTGACAACTGCTACGGCGAACTGGTCGAAGCGGAGGAACCGACCGCCCTGGGCGCCGATTTGATGGCCGGATCGCTGATCAAAAACCTGGGCGGCGGTCTGGCCCCCACAGGCGGCTACATCGCCGGGCGGGAGGACTTGGTGCGCCGGGCGGCAACGCGGTTGACGGCCCCGGGCATCGGCGCCCATGTGGGGAGCAGTCCCGGCGGCCGCCGACTCTACTTCCAGGGACTGTTCCTGGCGCCCCAGGTGGTCTTCGAAGCGCTGGCGGGCGCCGTCTTCGCCGCCCGGCTCTTTGAACGCCTCGGCTTTGCTGTCACGCCGCGCTATGACGCACAGCGAAGCGACATCATCCAGGCCATCACCCTCGGCAGCGCCGAACGGGTGGTCGCCTTCTGCCAGGGTCTGCAAAAGGCCTGCCCTGTCGACGGCCATGTGATCCCCCAACCGGCGCCGATGCCTGGTTACGCCGATCCCGTGATCATGGCCGGTGGAACCTTCATCCAGGGGGCGACGAGCGAACTGAGCGTCGACGCCCCAATGCGCGATCCTTATGCCGTGTATTTTCAAGGAGGCCTCTCACAGACCTTCGTCCGCATCGGCGCCCTCTCTGCCGCCCAGACCTTGCTCGAACGGGGACTTCTGCCCTGATGAGTGGTGAAGAACGCCGATCCCGTGCAGGAGCTTGTCAAACAATGTGGAAATACTAAAGCTATTGACATTGCGATGACACAGGGGAGAGTCGGAGTTTGTACGATTATTGGTTGATCGGCGCAATCGTTGTCATGTTCATCGGCGTCCTCGGCACCTTTTTGCCGGTAATTCCCGGCATCTCTTTGATCTTTCTGGCAATGGTCGGCTACGGCTTTGCCGAAGGGTTTCAGAAGATGACGCCGCTCTTTTTAGGGCTGAACCTGATCGCGGTGTTGCTGTCGAGCGGACTCGATTACCTGGGAACAGCCTGGGGGGCTCGCCGTTTTGGCGCTTCCTCCTCCGGGACCTGGGGCGCTGTCGCCGGCGGGCTGCTGGGGCTCCCGTTGGGACCCTTCGGTGCGGTGGCCGGCGCGTTCATTGGCGCCGTCGCCGGCGAACTTTGGCATGGCCGTTCCATTGAAACTGCGTTGGAAGCGGGCGTCGGAACGGTGCTTGGGTTGGCTGGCGCTTCGGCCCTGCGCTTTCTGCTGGCGATGGCGATGATCATCGCCTTCATCTGGCGGGTATGGTAAGCGCCTGCGATACTGCCGACATAGGATATTCACTGAATGGAACGCAAAAGGGTGGGCCGGCCCATCCTTTTTCTTGGAAAGGGGGACCTGGCGATGAAACAAACCATCGCCGTGATCTGTGGCGGTCGTTCGGGGGAACATGAGGTTTCCTTGACATCGGCCCAATCCATCGTCAACGCCTTGGACCGTTCCCGTTTCAATGTATTGACCATCGGCATCGACCGCCGGGGCGCTTGGTGGTTGGGGCCCGAAGTGATCGAAAAACTGCGTAAAGGCCAACAACCGTATGGTCGGCGGGTCTATTTTCTTCCCGACCCGACTTGCCCCGGCCTCGTCGAGGAAAACATCGCCGGCGGGCAGCAGCCTATTCCTATCGATGTCTTCTTCCCGGTCTTGCATGGTCCGAACGGGGAGGACGGGACGATTCAGGGACTCTTTGAGACGGCCAACGTCCCCTATGTGGGCTGCGGCGTCCTGGCATCGGCTTGTGGCATGGATAAGGCGATCATGAAGGCGCTCTTTGCCCAGAGCGGCTTGCGCCAACTGCCCTATCTGGTGGTGCTACGCAGCCGCTGGGAGTCGGCGCGAGACCAGGTCATCGGCGATGTGGAAAGCCGTCTCGGCTACCCCTGCTTCGTCAAACCGGCCAACATGGGCTCCAGTGTGGGCATCTCCAAGGCGGCAAACCGGGCGGAACTGGTCGCCGCTTTTGACGACGCCGTCCGTTACGATCGCAAACTTGTTGTAGAAAAAGGGATCAACGTCCGTGAGATCGAGGTCAGCGTGCTGGGGAACGATGAGGTGGCGGCGTCTGTGCCCGGCGAGATTGTGCCGGCCCACGAGTTTTACGACTATGACGCCAAATACGCCGCCGCCGATTCGCGCCTGCTCATCCCGGCGCCCCTCGCAGCGGACGACGTGGCGACTTTTCAAGAGATGGCTATCCGCGCCTTCCGCGCCGTCGACGGTTCCGGTCTTTCACGCGTTGACTTCCTGTTTGACAAGGACAGCGGGGAAGTGTACATCAACGAGATCAATACCCTGCCCGGCTTTACCTCGATCAGCATGTACCCGAAACTCTGGGAGGCGACAGGCATTCCTTATGAGGAACTGCTCAGCCGGATTGTCGATCTGGGCCTCGCCCGTCACCGAGAAAAACAGCGAAACGCCACGGAACGGTTACCTCGTCTGTGACGGAACGGAATCCCCGTATGCACCGAATGGCCGTACCTGTGTAAGAACCGTTGCGCGCCGTCTACATCTGGGATCATGAAAAGAGACGCCCTCCAAGTACCGGAGAGGCGTCTTCTTATATGTTCGTTTCAGTTCATTCGTTTCTTGCGCCGGGAACGATAATATCTGGTTGTCAAGATGATGTATCTCGTCTGCTGATGATTTGCTTCGTTTGCTGCAAAAGTTTAAAACTTCCGGAATAAGGCGATAACCTTGCCGAGGATGTGGACCTCCTTGATCAGGATGGGGTCCATATAGTCGTTTTCAGGCTGCAGCCGGTAGTAATCCGTTTCCTTGAAAAACCGTTTGATTGTCGCTTCGTCGCCGAGCAAGGCCACGACGATGTCGCCGTTGTCTGCCGTTTGCTGGATGCGGACGATCACCAGGTCTCCGTCATGTATGCCGGCGTTGATCATGCTTTCACCCCGGACGGTCAGGATAAAGACCTGATCGGTACGGATGAAATCGAGTGGAAGGGGGAAGGTGTTTTCGATGTTCTCCGTGGCGAGGATAGGGCGACCCGCGTTGATTCGTCCGAGGATGGGGATGTCGATGAGCGGACGGGTCCCCCCGTTTTCATCGTCAGGCGCTAGCACTTCGAGAGCCCGAGGCTTGGCGGGGTCTCGACGGATGAAACCCGCTTTTTCCAAGCGGCTAAGGTGACCATGAACGGTGGAACTGGAGGTCAGGCCGACGGCGTCGCCGATCTCCCGGACAGAGGGCGGATAGCCGCGGCGGCGGATTTCCGTACGGATGTAGTTCAGAATCAACTTTTGTCGTTCGCTCAGCTCGAACATCAAGGGCCCTCCCGGATACGTCCGTTTTTCCGCCAATAATTATAACATAATCTGACCTATCAAACATCAATTCACGGAAAAACCATCTTTCTTTGGAAAACGGGTGTTTTCATGTGGAAAACTGCCCCATTCAAGCGCTGTTGTATGAATTTATTGGAGATGCGCATGATAGCAAAAGAAACCCCATTCTCTGTGGCGGGAGGTGAATTCCGGCGGAGATGCTCCTTTTCCGCTGGAAAAAGCGATTTGAGGCTTGACGATGATACGGCGAAAAAACCTAGAGTAGCCTACTTTTGCATGGAATACGGCTTGGATTCCCAACTGCCCATTTACGCCGGCGGTCTCGGCGTGCTGGCCGGCGATTACCTGAAGGCGGCCTATGATTTGGGTTTGCCCATGGTGGGTGTCGGAATCCTCTGGAACCAGGATTATACGCACCAATACATCGGGGAAGACGGCCGCCCCTATGACAAGTATCCCAATTTCAGCTTTGATTCGGTCAAAGACACGGGGATCACCGTCAAGGTGCGGGTGCGGGGCGCTGATGTGACCTGCAAGGTCCACAAGGTGGAGCAGTTCGGCAATGTGTCCCTCTATCTTCTCGATACGAATTTCCCGGGCAGCGAACACGGGTGGATGACGAATCGCCTCTACGGCGGCGCCGCGCAGGACCGGGTGGCGGCGGAGATCATCCTAGGAATCGGCGGCATCCGGGCATTGCGGGCCTTGGATATCGATGTGGACATCTATCATATGAACGAGGGGCATGCGGTTTTTTGCGGCCTCGAACTGATCCGGGAAAAGATGCGGCAAGGGATGTCTTTCAAAGACGCCTGGAGCGAGACACGAAAGCAGATCGTCTTTACGACCCATACGCCGGTTGAGGCCGGGAACGAGGTCCATGATCACGGTCTGCTTCAGCACATGGAGGTCTACAACGGGCTGACCTACGAGCAGGCCCGCGAAATCGGCGGAGATCCCTTTAATATGACGGCGGCCTCGTTGCGCCTGTCTCACATCGCCAACGGCGTCTCCAAACTGCATGGTCAGACGGCCTGCCGCATGTGGAAAGACATCCATGACGCCGCCTGTATCATCTCCATCACCAACGGGGTTCACCCTCAGACCTGGCAAGATGAGGGTATCCGTGACGCCTTTGAGCGCAAGGGTGATCTCTGGGAGGTCCACCAGCGGAACAAGGGCATGCTGATCGACTATATTGAGCAACACTGTCACACCCGGTTAAACCCGGACGCCTTGATCGTTGGTTTTGCCCGTCGCGCGGCGCCTTACAAACGCAGCGACTTGATCTTCCGGTCTTCTGAGGTGATCGAGCCGTTGCTGATGGAAGGCAAGATTCAACTTGTCTTCTCTGGCAAGGCCCATCCTCAGGATGGGATCGGCAAGGACATCATCCAGCAGTTGGTGCGCATGTCCAAGAAATACGGCAAGAGCGTCGTCTTCATCGAGAACTACAACATGGAAGTGGCCCGCCACATGGTGCGTGGCTGTGACGTGTGGCTGAACAACCCGCGCCGTCCCCTGGAGGCGAGCGGAACCTCGGGGATGAAGGCTGCCATGAACGGGGTGCTGAACCTGAGTGTTGTCGACGGGTGGGTCGGCGAGGGGCTACAGCATCGAGTGAGCGGATGGTTGCTCAATCCCATCTTAGAAGCCAACCTGAACGAATGGGAGCAGGACGAAAAAGACCTGCGCGAGCTCTACCGGGTGTTACTCAATGAGGTGATCCCGACCTACTACCATGATCGGGAACGATGGATCCAAATGATGCGCGCCAGCATCGACATGTCCCGCTGGCAGTTCTCGTCCCACCGGATGATCAGGGAATACTTTGACGTTATGTATGAAGTCACCCGTTCGGCCCAGGATCTGGACATCCCTTCCATGCCAGTCGGTGTTTACGACGAATCGGAACGCCCGGGCTATTCGTCGCCGCAAGACGAGGGGCGCTGGTGAGCGGTTTCAGAAACAAAAGCCAACGAAAAAGAGAGACGCGACAATCGCCTCGTCTCTCTTTTTCTTTCTCTTCCTTGCTTATTTTCAATCTTATCGTTGCGCTTAATGTTCTTATCGAGTTTTTTAATTACTTCACCTTAAACGCCCTCACCATGGATGTGGCGGCTTCCAAACGGGTCACCGGATGGCTGGGTTCGAGTTGTCCAGCATCACCGGGGAGCAATCCCAGCCCCCAGGCGATGGCCACATAGCCCTTCGATTCGGGTGAAAGGGAAGCCGCGTCTTCATGGGGTAGCTGGTATATCGATTGCAGACGAGCAGCCGGTTCCAGTTTGAGCATCCGCACCATCCACTTGGCGAGCAATTCACGGCTCACGGCGTCGCCGGCTTGGACCGGTTCGACGAGCAGGCCCATCGTTCGCGCCCGTTGCAGGATATCGGCGTCAGAAGGCTTGTCTTCACGGTAATAATCGGGTCGGGTGATCACGATCGACCGTAGAAGTGAAATGGCGGTCACCGGCTCATCGGGACGCAGTGCGTCGCCGTACTCCCGGAAGGCGTTCATCTGACCTAGCAGACTGATCTCTTTGACGAGCGGGTTGTCGGCAATATCGTTGAACCGGAAGGAACCGCTGGGTGGCTCCATGGGCTGGCCGTCAAAACGGAGCGGTTTGCCGGAACGGGCATCGATCATCTCATAGGAGCTTCCGTTCGGTCCATCCTGCGCCAGGTAGACGAGGGTAATGGGCGCTTCCTTGCCCGGTTCGGTGAAATTTTGGGTATAGGTAAGGGTGAGGGGACGGTATTTGAGGAAGGCGTCAACAGCGCCGGAGGGGCTGAGAATATTTTGCGGGGCGGCAAACCGGTCTGACGAGGACCAGCGCATCTGGTAGCGAGTGATCTTTTTGGTTTTCGTGTTGACCGAGATGGAGATGAAGTTTTCCGGATAGGGCACATCCTGGACGTGCCGGCGATAGAGGAACGAGTGATTGGCGGGCGCTTTTCCTTTCAGGATAATCGGCGTCATTTCATTGACATTGTTGTTTAGGCGGGCCTGTGCCAAACGATCAGGCTGAATTTTTTGCAAGAAGGCTTCGCCGATCTTCAACGTCTCTTCACGAGACAGGTCCCCGCCCGGTTGGTTATAATCATTCGGATCATGAAGATTAAATTCGACAAGTTCTCCCGTTTCGGCATTCACCCGGGCATTGACGAAGGGGATCTGTTTTTCCTGAGAACCTTCCCAGTCAAACATCCAGGCGTAGGTGCTCTCCTCGAACTTGCCCAGATGGGCGCCTCGCAAGTCCGCGCCTTGCGGAAGGTCAAACCATTTTTTTACCACCTGGAGTGCCTTGTCGCGGGAGATCAGCTTGCCGGCCAGTTCAACTTCCCGATTTTCCTGGGGAGTCAGATCGGGGGCAGCCGATTTTGCGAAGGAACCGAACCCGCCAGCGCCGCCCTCGGCAAACTTCCAATCCGGTGTATAGGGCTTTACGGGCTGACCGGTAAAGGCGTCGATTTGACCGTTGGACGGGTGTTGCAAACGATAAATCAATTGAGGCTCTTTGGTCGCCTTCCCGTCAGGGGTGCGAGGAGAATAGTACTGCAGTTCGAGCATGCCCGCTTTTTCATAGATTTCGCGCGCTTTTTGGAGAGAGATTACACCCTGGGCGTCAGGCAGGCTCTGCGTGGTCCAGTTGACGTGATAACTGGTCACATCGCCGCTGTTGGCGTCTATTTCCACCATGATGGTGTTGCCCGGAAAAGGAATGCCCTTGTGGGTGCGTTGCCAGATGAAATTGTAACGCCTTTCCATCTCCGGTCGGATGACGCCGCCGTTGAGTCCATCCATATGTAGCCGCAGGTTCTCCGCTTTTGTCGGGTTAAGCTGTTGCACCAGGCGCCAGGCTTTTTCCCGCGCTTTGTCCAGCGGCAGGGTGGGGAAGAGGTTCGGACGTCCCTGGGGCATCATCAGTTCCTTCCACATGTTCATGGCCACTATCTCGCCGGTGACAGCGTCGACGGAAACCTCAAAAAATCCCGCATTGTTTTCCGGCCGCCAACTCAAGCTCCAGACGGTTTGCTTGCCATAGCCGTTAAAGGCCGATTGAAAGGTCGTGTATTCCGGAGGGGGAGGGAAGGTTTCCTTTGCTTTGACCAACGCCTGCTCCAGCGTCACCGGCGCTTTTTCCGGAGAAGTGGGCTTCATCTGCCCATCCGGCGCAGCGATCAACCGCGCTGGTTCGGCGGCGACGGCGGCGCTGGCCGGCGCAAATCCTGCCAGCAGGCAGACGCTGAGGCAACCGGCCAGGCAGCGACGCAAGGTGTGCCTTTGGACCATGTGTTTTCACTCCTTTATTTGGTTCTTATCGGGATATCTTATCAATGTAATGACGATGGAAGGAACGGAAAGGTTGCAAGGGGGGTGATTTTTTCTCGTTGATTTTAAATGAACTGTGATGAGTTTGAGGTGTTTTGAACATGAACGTATGTTTTATCGTTTCGGTCATTAGTTTACATAATATGTTCGCGGGAGTGAAAGAGCGGCTCTCCAGGGGCGGTAACAATCGGGACCATGGTTATGGATCGATTGCAGCAGCATTGCCTTTCTGCAAAAGCAGGATTAATAAGGCCGTATACAGTTGTTTATACGGCCAATGACAGATTTGACCATCACAGAGTTGCGCAACTGAATCTGCTTCGATCTTTCCTATTTACCTAAGTGCTGACGGTCATAGCGGACTGATAAGAGCTTTTCATGTTTGCCTGTTGGTGTTGGAACGTCTAAGCTCCGGATAAGCTGGCCAGTGTACAGTGATTAAAGCGTGCGTCAGCGGGCACGGATTTACTTAGAGAAAAGCAATCAGGAATATACGCCATAAGGCTCAACAAGGTCACAATTGTCTAGGCCCGGCAGTAGGAAACCTATAGCAGTTAAAACGTCAGCTACGGTGAGCATGTCCGGAAAAAACAGAGTGCAATGATTGTGCAGCGCTGGGGCCGTTCACCGGGCAAACAACCGATCTTTTATTTCGCATAATCGATATTATGTAAACTAATGAAGTTGAAGAAAAAGGGACGGCTTTCCGACCGTCCCCAACAGGTTAACTTTTTAGAAAAAATCCTGCTTTTCGGCGCTGAACAAAAAAAGTAAGCCCTGTTTCTCATCTAGAAAAACAGGGCGTCACTGTCCAATTCAGCGCTTCATTGGCAAGGGATCAACCGCTCTTTTCCATCGCATAGGGCCAGGCCAGGACACCGCCCTCCATCACGTTGACATTGCGCCAGCCGTTGGCCTCCAGGATGCAGGCGGCTTCATAACCACGCAGGGAAATCTTGCAGTAGACGATGATCTCACGGTCCTTGTCAGCAGGCAACTCGTGAAGGCGTTGACGCAGCATGCCCAGCGGGATCAGGGTCTCGCCGATGCCAAGACGCATGACTTCAAACTCGTCTTTCCCCCGCACATCGAGGAAAAAGACATCGTCCCCCCTGTCGACTTTGTTTTTCACGTCCATGACGGAGATGCCTTTCATCCGTCCCGCCAGCTTGTTCTCCAGCACATGGGCGGTCGTGATCAGCGAGTCGATGGCCTGAGAAAAGGGCGGCGCGTAAGGCAGGTCAGCGTTGATCATGTCTTCGACGGTGAACCGGCCCTGCACGGCCAGCGCTGCAGCAGCGATGCGCCGGCTCACATCGCCGATGCCGACGCACTGAACCCCCAGGATCTGCCTGCTGTCGCGATGGGCCACCATTTTCGTGATGATCGGTTTGCCGCCCATGAAACCCGGTTTATCCAAGGTGGTCGTCGTGGCGGTGATGATATCGGTGTATCCGAGACGGTGCGCCGCCTGTTCCGAGAGACCAGTGGCGCCGGCGGTGTAATCAAAGACTTTGCAAATCCCTGTCTGGATGGTTCCGGGAAAACGGGCGCAGTTGCCCTCGATCACATTCTGTCCCGCCACACGGCCTTGCAGGTTGGCCAGGTCTCCCAGCGGCGCCAGGACGCTTTGCCCGGTGATCCGGTTCCTGACTTCTACACAGTCTCCGGCCGCGTAGATGTTCGAGTCGGAGGTCTGCATGTACTCGTCTACCAGGATCCCGCCCCGTTCGCCGATAGCCAGACCGGCCTGGCGGGCTAAGGTCACATTCGGTTTCACCCCGATGGCGATGATGGCCAGTTGACAGGGCAGTTCCGTGCCGTCTTGCAGGCGAACCGCCGTTAATTCACCGTCGCGACCGATGAAGGCGGCGACACCGTTGTGGGTGATCACCCTGGCGGCTTTGCTTTGCACATGCTTTTCCAGCATGCTCGCCAGTTCCCAGTCGAGGAATGTCAAGGTGTGTGGCATCATCTCGACAACGGTCATGTGGATGCCGGACTGCTGCAGCGCTTCGCAGACCTCCATCCCAATCAAGCCGCCGCCGACGATGACTCCTTCTTTGACGACGCCTTCGTCTCGGATCCGGCGCAGGTAGTCGGCGTCCTTCAGCGAGTGCAAGGTTGTCACACCTTTTAGTTCCGTCCCTGCGATAGGCGGAATCAGCGCCTGGGCGCCGGTGGCGATGACCAGTTTATCGTAATTCACTGTCCGCGTTTCCCCGGTCGGCAGGTGGACGCAATGGACCTGCCGCTTCTCACGGTCGATCGCCGTCGCCTCGGTGCTCACCAGGGCGGTTATGTTCTTTGCGGCTTTAAAAAAGTTGCTGTCGCGGACAACCCCAGTGGGGCTGCAGATCAGTTGGTTCCGGTCGTGGAAGACACCGCCCACATAATACGGATAGCCGCAGGATGCCATGGAAAGGTCGGCTTCCTTCTGGATGATGGTAACTTCCGCAAATTCATCAAGGCGACGAGCACGCGCTGCGGCTTTCGGTCCGGCGGCAGCGCCGCCGATGACGACGATTCTTCGAGATCCCATAGTTGGCTGCCCCTCCTTCATCGACGGTTGCTTGTGAAATACGTTGATGACACAAGTGGTTACGTTTCATGTCAGACGATTTAAACGCTTTTGCCGATGGGACAGCACTTGATGCAGCGGCTGCACCCCTCACATTTTCGCAGGTCCACCTCTCCCCTTTCCAACGGCGCTTGTGGGCAAAGGCTCAGGCATAGTCCACAGTCATTGCAGCCCATACTCGCCGGTTGCTCTACTTGACCAGGAAGCGGCAGCCCCCCTTCCACCTCCACCCCGGTGATCAGCATCCGTGGACCGAATCGGGGATGGACGAGCAACCCGAAGGGCGACAGATTGCCCAGACCTGCCGTTTCGGCCAGTTCGGGCAGGTTTATCTTCGGCGAGAGGGTCGTAAAGATGCGAAAACGCCGTCCCTGGGCGCGGAGCACCCGTTCCAAATCAAGCAGGAAGTCGTGGCTGTCGTGGAAGGCGTCTAAATCAAACTCATCGCCCTTCCACTTAAATATGAAGATGTATGTATCCCCCGCGCGCCCGGCGTCATTGGGGCGTTTGAGCAAATCCTCCAGCAAAGGCAGCGGCTGTCGATTGCGGTTTCTTCTCGATTGCCGGCGCTGCCACCAGGCGCGCGGATCGCGTTTGAACAACAGCAGGCTTGGGATTATGGTCCCAAAGAATTCGATGGCGGCGCCGTTTTTGATTACACCCTGAAAGCGGACGTTTCTGCGACTCATATCGATATACCCCCTGGAGGTAACATTTGCTTTACCTTTATTCCACACGCAGGGGGGATTTCCTTCAACCTTTCAATCGCCGCCGCTTTTCCAGTAAAAAAATTTACCTCCATATAATAACTATCACTAGGAATTTTACCAACGGTGTCGAAAAAAGTGACATATTGACGTACACGTGTAAGTGTTCCTAGAACAAATTCTTGAACAGCAGTGCAACGTAAGGAGGAAGTGCAATGCCCAACGGCAACGTCAAAGACCCCAACATCATCGAAGCCGATCCGCTCATCGGAACGCCGGTGGAAGACAGTGAGGTCTTTCCCGGTCAGCAGAACTACGAAGATACCTGCGCCATTCGTTCCCAGCAATTTATCATCGAACAGTTCACTGGACTCCCCATGACGGAGGAACAGTTGATGGCAGAGGCCAGCGCCAACGGCTGGTATACCCCTGGCGGCGGAACGCCCCTCGAAGATGTAGGCAATCTGCTGGAACTGCACGGTATCCCTGTCAACCGCATCGAGAACGCCAACATCTTCAATCTGGCCAATGAACTGGCCCAAGGACATAAGGTGATCATCGGCGTCGATTCAGGTGAACTTTGGCAGGAACAGCCCATCTTGAGCAACATCGCCGATCAACTGGGCATCTCCGGAACGGACCATGCGGTTGTTGTCAGCGGGATCGACACATCCGACCCGGAACATATCAAAGTCATCGTCAGCGATCCCGGGACGGGAGAAGCGGCGGCTACATATCCCCTAGAGGATTTTCTTGATGCCTGGCAGGACAGCGGATGCTACATGGTGTCCACCCAGGAACCGGCGCCTCCCCACCTCCCCGAGATGGAGAACTTCGACTACGCAGCAGGCTACATTCCCGCCGTTGGGGACGTGCCCTTTGAAGAAATGCAGGATCTCATGTATCATCCCGATGAATGGTGGCGTCTGACCGAGACGGCCTGGGACCAGGACGCCCTGGGGTCTGTCGATCACGAGGCAGAAGGCGATCCGGCCCACATTAACCATGAAGGCAAGGAAAGCCTCGTAGACCTGCTCGATGACAATGACGACACGCCCACGTCCATTGAAGAACTGATCGAAGATCTCAATCCCTTCGACTCAGACGATGATACCGGTAACCCTTCTGACCATCATGACCAAGATCATGGGCAGGAAAACCTTCACTCCTATGCCGATCTGCTCGACGACCCTGCAGATGGAGATGATTGGCTGTAAGGAGAGGTGACCTATGTCGATTGCAGAGATCAGCAAGAGATTGAAATCAGGCGAGTCGATCATCTGCAACCCCAGCAGCATTGATTCGCTGGAGTTTACAGGCTCCTCAATCGTCGGAACGCGCAGCCTCTATCTCACCAGTCAGGGACGGGTCTTTGCGCACGATACAGGCGGCTTGTTCGGCGACCCCAAGTTGATTACTGTCCAACTGCAAAAAGGCGATCTGCGGACGAGTTTTGAAGAACAGGTTCGCGTCGCTTACAGCAAGAAAAATGATTACAACCTGTCCTTCACCATCGTTTTTTCCCTCCCCGACTTCCTGTCCCTTTGCAGCCGGTCACCCGGCCTCTTTGAAATCCCGGCCGAGCGCACCTATATCAAGTTGGAACAGGGCTTCTTTCCCGTCAATTTGAAGATCGCCGGTCACGCCATTGTCCTTACTTCCGGCGTCTATAAAAACAAATTGGACTTGACGCGGGCGACCGCCTGCCAGTATGAAAAACCCTACATCAAATTGTCGGGACGCTTCACATGGTCCGATGAGTGCAAAAGAGAAAAAACAATAAAGAAGGCCGAACTGCTGGTCTTGGATGAGCATGCGGCGCGAAGCGTCGTCGAAGCCTGGTCCCGTCTGCCCAAACTATTCGATCTCGTGCCCATCGACGCCATGCTCTTCCCCGGAGAATACACGGGCCGGCTGGATCAGGCGGGAACGCGCCGGAAGCCGGCGCTGCTGGCGCTGAGCCAAGATATGGCTCAAATCGTCGATGAAGAACGGATGCGCGTCCTGGCCGAACAACTCATAGACGACGAGGAACCATCCATCGCCTACGATTCCTACACCCAATCGCTCTATTTCTTCCGCGATGATGACAACTGCCGCATCTCCCTCAATGGTCTGAAAATGGAGGAACAGGTCCATCTGGCGGAGCGCTTCGCCGGGCAATGGGTCATCTTCGAAACAGGTGTCTTCGGCAGCCTCGCCGATATGGCCTGCATCGATGAAACCCTCCTCTTTGTCCACAGCCCGGGCGAATGCCGGTTTATCGATCCCGACGGGATGGAAACGGTCCATCGCTTTTCAGACCAGGATGCCGAGTTTTATTTCAACAGCAGCGGCATCCCCTTTATCGTCTACCGAGAACAGGTTCTCTCCCTAATCCTCCGCGAGGAGGACAAACAGGAGGAGTACCAGCAGTTCTGGAAGACAGGCTTGCCGTTGCAAAAACTCTCCCGCAAGAGCTTGTGCCTTGCCGAGAACAGCAGCCAGCCCTTCATCTTCCGCTTTGACGCCGATGGATGCGCCTTGATGCAGGATCCCCAACGCCATCTGGACAAGTTCGCCTATTCCTCCCTCAAGCGGATTCAGTACCTGGAACTCGCCCAGGAGGAAGATGACTTTTGCCGCATCGTGCTGTTGATCCAGGGGCGCGGCGATGTTCCCCTGCGCGCGCCGATGCAGACGATCAAGGGGCTGATTCAATCCCAGTACCAGTCTCTAAAAAAAGAAGCCACCCTGGCGCTGCCCGACAACAGTCTTTTTGCCCAGTGGACCCAGAACGTCAACGACTACATCATGACGCAACTGTTTTCCCAATTCTTCGTCATCGAAGCGGAGATCCAGACCCTACAAGCGACAGAGGCGGAGGAAAAAGAGAAACTGGCCCAACAGGCCAACTACCTCTACTATGCCGTTCAGGGTCTGAAAAAACACCTGGACATGCTCAGCATCTACCTGCCGCTGATGCTGAAACAGGAAGAGCAGCGCCTGGCCCGCAAGGCAAAGCAGAATGTCAAGGTAGAGGTGTTCAAGAGCCTGCAGCGGGGGCTCTCCGGCATCACCGGGCAAATCTCTCGTTCCCTTGGGGACGTGGAACGCAGCTTGGGGCCGATCTCTTACGTCATCGTCCCGCAGCCTGAAATAGAAGAGGACAACAGCGATCTGGCCAGATGGGGCGCCACGCTGGCCTCGGTGGCCATCAACCCCGCCTACGCGGTCAATCTGGTGCGCATGTTCTTCGATGAAGACGCCCGCGACAACAGGGAAAGAGCCAAGGATGAACTGGAGAAAAACCGTTTGAAGCTCTATGTGGAGCAGGCCATTCACAGCTACGAGTATTTGATGCGGGCCGTTCTCCCCTACTGCATTTCCGAGACGAGCGAGACGGTGAACAAGTGCTACAAGAGCCTCGGCGACTCTTACGCCGTCCTGTTGAAGCTGAAACCGGCCCGGGAGATGCTCTTCGAACGATTCTGCGAACTGCACCTGTATAAAGAGATGCCTGTGAGCCCCTCCCACCTGCTGACCCGGCGGGCCATGCTGGAGAAGATCCGCAGTTCCATGGAGCGAATGAACGGCTTTATCCGCCAGTGCCGGTGGAGTGAATAACCAGCCGCAACCGCAAAAGGTTTCAAGGAAAGACCGCCTCTCCGGTAGGAAGGCGGTCTTTCTGACTTCTAAGTGAGCGTAATGCTTTGTGTAAATAATGCGTCACCTAAAGTCCCTAGAAATTGTTATCGTAACTTAGAGAGGGCGTCTACATAGGCTTTGGCGCTGGCCTCAATGATGTCGGTGCTGACCCCCCGGCCCATCACGGAGGGGTTGTCGCCGGTCCTGATTTTTACGGTGGCGTTACCCAGGGCCTCAGCGCCCCGACTGACCGAGCGAAGGTTGTAATCTTCCAAGCGGATGGCTTTGCCGGTAATTCGGTCGATGGCCTTAAAGACGGCGTCGACAGGACCATTGCCTGCGGCGGCATCGGTGGTCTGGGCACCGTCGATTTCGAGTGTCACTGTGGCGGTGGCCGTTGCGGTTGCGGCGCTGGCGCCGGTAGTAGTACCGGGAATCGCATCATCAGCGCCAGTATCATTCTCTGAGACGTGACCGTTTGTTACGACAGAGATGCGCTTGAGTCGATAACGGCTCGCCTCCGGCCCGCCTGCGCCCATCAACATGTGCAGATCCTCGTCATAGACCTCTTGCTTCTGGTCGGCCAGGCGCAGGAACGCCTGGTAGACCTGCTCCATGTCTACCGTCTGGGAACTGTAGCCCAGTTCTTCCAGCCGGTGTTTTAATGCGTGACGGCCGGAACGGGCGCTGAGCACGATCCGGTTTCTCGGCACGCCGATGATTTCCGGGTCGATGATCTCATAAGTCTGCTTTTCCTTGAGCACGCCGTCCTGGTGGATGCCCGAGGCGTGCATATAGGCGTTGGCGCCGACAATCGCCTTGTGGGCGGGCACAGGGACGCCGGTGATCATGGAGACGAGGCGGCTCGTCGGCGCGATCTCCCGCGTATTGATCCGGTGCTGGACATCGTACCGCTGTTTTTGCGTGTAGATGGCCATGATCACCTCTTCCAGCGATGTGTTGCCGGCCCGCTCACCGATGCCGTTAATCGTGCCTTCGACCTGGTCGGCGCCGGCCTTGATGCCGGCCAGGGAGTTGGCTGTCGCCATGCCCAGGTCGTTGTGGCAGTGGATGCTGAGGCGTGCCCGGTCGATGTTGGGAACATTGTTTTTCACGTAGGCGATCAGTTCGCCATATTCCCAGGGCGTGGCGTAGCCGACTGTGTCGGGCACGTTGACGACCGTCGCTCCCGCCTCAATCACTCTTGTCAACACCTGCACCAAAAAGTCGTGGTCGCTCCGGAAAGCGTCTTCGGCGAAGAATTCAACGTCACTTATATAGGACTTGGCGTGTCGCACGGCTGCGGCGGCCGCCTCGATCACCTGATCAGGGCGCATCTGCAACTTCTTCTCCATGTGCAGCGCTGACACAGCGATGCCGGTGTGAATCCGGGGCGACTCAGCGTCTTTGAGCGCCTCAGCGCAACGGTCGATATCTTTGGCGACACAGCGCGACAGGCCGCAGACGGTGACGCCTTTCAGTTCTCTGGCGATGGTTTGGACCGATTCGAAGTCCCCCGGTGATGAAGCAGGAAAGCCCAGTTCAATCACATCAACGCCCAAACGGACCAGTTGGTGGGCGATCTCCAGTTTCTCTTTCAGGTTTAAGGTGATTCCTAACGATTGTTCTCCGTCCCGCAAGGTGGTGTCGAAGATGTACAGCCTCTTCATAGCCCTTATTCCTCCCTATTTTACTCATTTCGCTCTGTCCAGCAAGATCCTTCCGGGTGTCTAGGCGACTGAGTTCATCCGCGCGGTCAAATTCTACCCGGCTTCTTCGAGCGTCTAAGCCCTTTAGGTCTTCAAGGCCCTCTAGGTCTCCAAGGTCTCCAAGGTCTCCAAGGTCTAGTTCCATCCTGAACCACCCCCTTTACCGGAAAAATATAAAACCCCCATCGCCTCAAACAATTGAGACGAAGGGGGTTCCTCCGCGGTACCACTCAAATAAACGGCAACAATAGGCCGCTCACTCTATCAGGATACGGGAACAGAAACACGGCTGCTCCGATATCCCCTTTCTTGTAACGGTGGAAGTTTCCGTCCGATTCTACTCTCCCCGAAGGGATTTCGGTCGGCAACTCAAGGGAGAGTTCAGTCCCTGCCTCGACCGCTTCGCACCAACCAGCGGCTCTCTGACCTCCGCACGAGGACCTACTATTCCCTCTCATCGTCTGTTTCCGAATATTAGTGGAATTGCTCCGAATTCTACCAGACCCTTTGTTCGGTTGTCAATAGTCCAGGCAAAAAAATGGCCCCGGCTCATCGCCGGGGTGTTCAGTTCTACCTATGAAACGGCAATGTACCCGCTATGCCGTTGCACCTTGGTTTCTAAACCTGCGTCTCGCAGGTGGGCGCCTCACGGCACGTTTTTGCCTTCCAATCAACGTTGGCCTGGCAGCCACCGCCGGTATTGACTCCCGAATGTTTCCTGTAGGTTAGAAACATTCATGGGCTGACGAACACGGCAGGCACATTGCTGTTCGACGTCATTATACCACCGATGCCCCGCTTTGTGAAACGGAAAATTAATTGAATTTCCATTTTCTCAATTGAATTTCCAGTTACCTCGTCTTTTTCTCTAAGGTTTCCAGTGTCTCCCTGAGTTCGCGGAGCCGTTCGCCGTAGCCGTTCCAATCGCCCGCTTTCAGGCGCGCGTCGGCATCGTCGTACAGTTGGCGCGCCCGAGCAGCCAGTTCGGGAACCGATTGCACAGCAGGCCCTGGCGGCGCTCCCGGCTGACCCGGCGCGGGTGGCTGCCCTGGCACAGCCGGCGGCGCGCCCGGTTGTGCCGGTGTTCCCTGACCCGGCGGTCTGGCGGCGGCGCCTTGGCCGAAGATCCGCTGGAGCGCCGTGTCCAGGTTTTCTTCCATGACGACCCGTTCGCCGAAAATGACGATGACACGCCGCAAGGCCGGCAGTTTCCCCTGCTCTGACTGCAGGAACAAAGGCTCGATGTAGAGGAGCGAATCCCTGATCGGCAGGACGAGCAGGTTGCCGCGGATGACCGAGGAGCCCTTTTGGTTCCACAAGGTCAATTTCTGGGAGATCTCCGAATCCTGGTCGATCCGCGCCTCGAGCTGTGCGGGACCGTAGATAAGCTCCTGTTTCGGGAAGGTGTAAACGACGATGTTGCCATAGTTGGCCCCATCGTTGCGAACAGCCATCCAGGCGATCATGTTTTGCTTTTTCGACGGCGTAAAGGGGATCATGAGGATATACTCGGGCGTCGCCTGTCCGGGCAGCCGCATCAGCGTGTAGTAGGGCTCGATCTCCCGCTGCTCCTTGTCGCTCACCCGTGTTGTGGGGATGTTCCATTCATCCTCTTTGTTGTAAAAGACGCCCGTATCCTCCATGTGGTAGGTGGCGTAGACGCGCGACTGGATCTGGAACAGTTCTTCGGGGTAGCGGATATGATCCCGCAGCGTCGACGGCATCTCTTCCATGGGCCGGAACATGCCCGGGAAGATGGCCCCATAGCCGCGGATGATTGGATCATTGGGATCACTGAGATAGAAGGTCATCCGGCCCGTGTAGGCGTCGACAGTGGCTTTGACGGCGTTGCGGATGTAGTTGCCCATGCCGTTGACCGGTTGGGAGAAGGGATAGGATCTGGACACCGTATAGGCGTCAGCCATCCAGACGAGCCGTCCATCCTGGATCACCAGGTAGGGGTCCTTGTCAAAGCGCAAAAAGGGGGCAACCTTCTGAAGGCGGTCGACGATATTGCGATCCATGAGCAGGCGGCTTTCCGGCAGGATTTCCGAGGAAAGGAGCAACTTCATGTCGCCGAAATACAAGGCATAGACCAGCTTTTGCATGAAGGATCCGACGGGCAATCCGGCTTCTTCCTGATAGGTCGTGTAAACGTTGTCATCGCCGGAGGGATAGTCGAATTCCTTCGTCGCCGTCTTGACGATGACATAGTCGCCTTCTGTCTCGCCGAAATAGACCTCTGGCCGGGTGATGGCAAGGCTGGGTGACGCCGGCTTCGGCGGGATGTCTTTTAAGAAAAACTTCGGCAAGCCTTCTGAGGAGACCTCGTTGACAGGGCTCATGGCCACACCGTACCCGTGGGTGTAGAGCAGGCGCTTGTTGATCCAGGTCTGGGCGGCCTCCGGCAGCGCGGCCGCGTCCAGTTCGCGCGCCGCCAGCATGACCTGGCGCTCTGCGCCGTCGACGCGGTAGCGGTCGATGTCAATTCCCTTAAACTTGTAGTAGAGGCGGATCTCCTGCAACTGGCTGTAGGTCTGCTGGAGGGGACGCCAGTCCCAGAGGCGCACATTGGCCATCGTGTCGCTGTTGGCGACGATGTCGGCCGCTGAGAGGTCATTTTTGACGGTGAAGGGCTGGATCTGGATCCGATCCAGGTCAAAGGCCCGGCGGGTGAAGGCGATGTTCATATCGATGTAGGGTTTTTCCATGACAAACTCGTTCGGTTCTACCTTGAACCGCTGGACGAGTTCCGGGTAGATGGCGCCTACTAACACGGAGGCGGCGACGAGCAGGCCCACGCCGTAGGCGGCCCAGCGGATGCGCCGGCGGACAAGGGCGAAGACGAGCATGACCGCCGTGATCAGGGCGATCACCGAGAGGATCTGGTAGGCCGGCAGTTGGGCATGCACATCGGTGTAGCTGGCGCCGGAGACGACGCCGCGGGGCGAATAGACCAGATCGTACATGTCCAGTCGGTACCCAAAGGCCTTGACCAGGAAAAAGAGCGCGCCAATCCCGGCGAGGTGAAAACGGGCGCGAGGGAGTTCCCCCCACCCCACTTTGCCGAAACCAAGGGTATTGGCGGTCTGATAGACGAGAACCAGCAGGATCGCCGTCACAACCAGGACAAACTGGACGACACCGTAGATAAACTCCAGCAGCGGCAAATGAAAGACGTAAAAACCAACGTCAATTTGGAACAGCGGATCGGCAATGCCGAATTTTTCGTTCTGCAGCGCCAGCAGCAGCGTTTGCCAGCGGTTTTGCGCCAGTTGGGAGACGAGGAGCGCCGGCACCAGACTGAGCAGCGGAAAGATATAGCGAACGTTCTCCGGCTTTAGCCAATCGCCCAGCGCAAATAGTCTGGGGTGATCCTCCGCTGTCGTCCGGGCGTACTGCAACGCTTTGTCGACAACGTCGCGGGTCAGACGCAGGTTGAAGTAGAAAAAGAGAAAGGTGAGCAGTCCTGTGCCCAGGATCAATCCCCAATCCGTGGCATAGCGGGTGAACCAGAGGTCGCCAAACCCTTCGGAACCGAACCAGCGCCACTCTACATAGAGACGGAGCAGCGCGGAAAGCAGAGGCAATAGAAAAAAGATGACCGCCAGGAAGGCTGCACCTCGAAAGCGGCGTTGTTTCACAGTCAATTGCCCATTCCTTTCCTTCATGCGGTAAATCCGAGGTGTGGAAAATGGATGCCCTTTTTTGACGGGCATCCATATCCGCTATCATTTCATAAAATTAGATTCCGTATACGGAGTCTTCCTTCAGCACGCCAATGCCCTTTTCCAGGAGCACGCGGATGGCTTCGTCCAACCGCTCGACGCGGAAGACGACGAGGGCTTTGTCATTGCTCTTCTGGGGCAGCGCATAGCAGTATTCGATGTTGATCTCGGCGCCAGCGAGGATGTCCAGGATCTCGGCGAGGCCCCCGGGATGATCAGGGATCTCCACGGCGATGACGGCCGTTTCGCTGACGGTGAAGCCGGCCCGTTTGAGCATCAGATAGGCGGCGTCAGGCTGGTCGACGATGAGTCGGAGGATGCCAAAGTCGGTTGTATCGGCGATGGAGAGCGCCCGGATGTTGATCTTTTCTTGGGCCAGCACCTTTGTCAGCATGGCGAGGCGACCCGATTTGTTCTCCAGAAAGACGGAGATTTGTTGCACCTTCATAGGTTATCCCTCCCCTTCCCTGTTTCGTTATTGTTTTTTCCGGCGGTCGATGACTCGCTTGGCCTTGCCTTCGCTGCGCTCGATCGACTTGGGCTCGACGAGGCGGACGCGGGCGGTAAGCCCCAGCAGACTTTCCAGTTCTCGCTGGATCGTCCGTTCGATCTTTTCGAGGTTGCGCACCTCGTCGGAGAAGAGTTTGTCCGAAACCTCCACCCACACCTCCAGCGTGTCCAGGGTGCCTACCCGATCGACGACGAGCACATAGTGGGGCTCTGTCAGGCCGAGCTTGAGGAGGACGCTCTCCACCTGAGACGGGAAAACGTTGACGCCACGGATGATGATCATGTCGTCGCTGCGGCCGCTCACCTTTTCCATGCGGACATGGGTCCGGCCGCATGGGCAGGGTTCGGCGTGCAGGACTGAGATGTCGCGGGTGCGGTAGCGGATGACGGGGAAGCCTTCCTTGGTGATGGTGGTGAAGACGAGTTCCCCTTTTTCCCCGTAGGGCAGCGGCTGCTCCGTTTCGGGGTCGATAATCTCAGGGATGAAGTGGTCCTCAAAGATATGTAGACCGTTTTTCACGGGGCATTCGCTGGCGACGCCGGGACCAATGACCTCGCTCAGACCGTAGATGTCGATGGCCATGATCTCCAGGCGGTACTCCAGTTCGCGCCGCATCTCTTCGGTCCAGGGCTCAGCGCCGAAGATGCCCGCTTTCAGGCGCAGCTTTTCCCGGGGGATCTTCATCTCTTGGATCGCCTCGGCGAGGTAAAGGGCGTAGGAAGGCGTGCAGGCCAGGATGGTGGCGCCGAAGTCCTGCATCAGCTTGAGTTGCCGCTGAGTGTTTCCGCCGGACATGGGCACGACGGTGGCGCCGAGCTTCTCGGCGCCATAGTGGATGCCGAGGCCGCCGGTGAAGAGGCCGTAGCCGTAGCTGACTTGGACGACTGAGTCGGCGTCAGCGCCGGCGCAAGCCAGGGTCCGGGCGGTCACTTCCGACCAGGTGTCAAGGTCCTTGCGGGTATAGCCGACGACAATCGGGTTGCCCGTCGTGCCGGAAGAAGCGTGGACGCGGACGATCTCGCGCATGGGAGCCGCGAAGAGTCCATAGGGGTAGTGGTCGCGCAGGTCCTGCTTTACCGTAAAGGGCAGTCGACGCAGGTCCTCCAGGCTTTGCACATCCACGGGCGTCAATCCGGCGGCCTGCATCTTTTCCCGGTAGGCAGGCACATTGTGATAGACCCGCTCCACAAGGGCTTTTAGCCGTTGGAGTTGCAATGCCTCCAATTCCTTGCGGGCCATGGTTTCCATCGGTCGGTTCCAGATCATGGGTCACTCTCCTCAGCTCGTCTTTTTTGATGTTTGATTCTAAGATGGTTTGGCGGCTGCCAACCGCTCAAAGGCAAGAAGTTGTTCACGGGTGCCGAAGAGGATGACCAGGTCGTCGGCCTCCAGCTTTTCTGAACCCTGCGGGTTCGATATGAGTTGGCGTCCCCGATAAATGGCGACCACCATCGCTCCCGTCTCTTCACGAATACGGGCTTCGACAAGAGTCTTGCCAATCAGCGGAGACGGGTTTTGCAGGATCATCTCTTCCATGCTGAACTCGTACTCCCTGTCATGGAGGACTGTATCGACATAGTCAACGCTCACCGGCTTCAGAATGGACATAGCCAGCCGTTTCCCGCCAATCACGGCGGGAGAAACGACCTTGTCCGCGCCGGCGCGACGGAGCTTCTCTTCTGATTCTAAACGGTCGGCCCGGGCAACGACAAGCAGGTCCGCCTTGATCCCTTTGGCTGTCAGTGTGATGAACACATTGTCGGCGTCGGTGGGCAGTGCAGCCACGATCCCACGGGCCCGTTCGATGCCGGCCTCCAGCAGCACAGCATCATCGAGGGCGTCCCCATGCACATAGAGGAACTTGCCGTGAACGTATTTTTCCAAAACGTCCTCTCTGGAATCGACGACAACAAAGGGGACGTTTTCGCGGGACAGTTGTTCCGCCACCTGCCAGCCGACCCGACCGGCGCCGCAGACAATGATGTGGTTGCTCAGTTTCGCGATCTTGTTTTTCATAGCACGCTTCCCCCACAGATTGGCCAATCGTCCTTCCACGACATAGCCGGCGATGATGCCGATGGCGTAGGCCACAATGCCGACGCCGAGGGGCATGATGACGAGGGTGAAGATCTGTCCCCCCATCGTTTTAGGGAGGCGGTCGCCGTAGCCCACTGTCAACAGGGTCGTCTCTGTCAGCCATGCCGCGTCAAGGAGAGTAAACTCCTTTTCGAAAAAAAGGATCCCTAGTGTGCCAAAGACCATAAAACCGATGATCGACAGGGTGGCCCATTTGATCTGGCGCGATTCCACGAGTCTATCACACTCCGGCGGCTTGTCGAGACTGTTTGGCCATCATGATGGCCCGGTCCAGATCGGGCACGACCCACTCGGGAACGGGCACGCTTCCCGGTTTGAAGGGAGCGAAGGGGCCGTGGTAATCAGTCCCTCCCGTCATGACCAGGTTTTTCTCCTCGGCAATGCGGCGGTAATCCTCGATCCACCGCTCCCGGTTGGGACCGTAGTAGCCGTAAAAAACCTCCAACCCTACATCAGGGCGAAGTAGCAGTTCCGGCAGCAGCGATTGTGTGTGGATCAATCCCGGGTGGGCCACGATAGGCACCCCGCCGGCAGCCCGGATCATCTCCACACCCTGGTCAAAGCTGTTACAATCGTATTTTACGTGGGCCAGCCCGTCGCGGGAGAGATAGAGGCGGATGAATTCCTGAGCGGGGTGGGTCAACAGGCCGCCCAGGTGCAAGGCGTGGACGATGTGTCCCTTGCTGATGGCGCCCCGCGGGTGAGCGATGGACACTACGTCTTCCCAGGCAAGAGGGATGCCCAGTTTTTGCAGGTTTCGAACCGTCTGCTCGGCAACGATATTGCGTGCCTGACGGAGTTCGGCCAGTCGCTCCAGGAAAGGACCGTCGGTCAGGTCCATGCCGTAGCCGAGCAGGTGGATTTCATCGCCTGCGTATGTGACGAGCAGTTCCACGCCGGGGATGACGCGGATGCCCTTTTTTTCCGCAGCGCCGGTGATTTCTAGACAACCCTCGATGGATTCGTGATCGGTGATCGACAGCGTGGTCAATCCTGCTTGGACTGCCATGTCGAGGATTTCCATGGGGCTGTGCAATCCGTCGGAGACCTTCGTATGGAGATGGAGGTCGATGGTCATAGGCTTTTCCCCTGTCCCCGCGTTTTCCTTCATGTATTCCCTGTGGATGAGAAAAAAACCTTTTTTCATAACGCAAAAACCGATGAAGACGATAAGGGGAGCCCGCAGCAGAGGGTCCCCCCTCTGCTCACGGTCTCCCCTTGATAGATGAATCGTTAAGGTTCTTCCCCTTCCATGGTGGGCCAATGACGGAACTGCCAGATCTCCTTGATACGGGGGTTATAAGGAATCAAGCCAATGGTGTGCCCTGTCAGTGGCCGTTCTTGCGGGCCGATTCGATGACGGTCTGGGCCAGTCGGGCAGGCACCTCTTGGTACGAGTGGAATTGGGCACGGTAGCTGCCGCGGCCGTGGGTAATCGCCTGGAGTTGCAGGGGGAACTGGATCAGTTCCTGCTGGGGCACTAGGGCCTGGATGATCTGGCGCTTGCCAACCATATCGCTGCCGAGGACGCGGCCCCGGCGGCTGTTCAGGTCGCCAAGGATATCGCCCAGGTAGTGCTCGGGCACATTGATCTCCACCTGCATCACTGGTTCGAGCAGGTAGGGATCGGCCATCTCCATGCCTTTTTTGAAGGCGCTGTGGGCCGCCATCTTAAAAGAGAGTTCCGAAGAGTCGACGGGATGGTAGGAGCCGTCGACGAGGTTGACCTTGATGTTCGTGACGGGATAGCCAGCCAGCGCCCCTTCCAGGAGGCTTTCGCGAACCCCCTTTTCGACGGCGGGTATAAAGTTTTTCGGCACCACGCCGCCGAAGATAGATTCGGCGAACTCGAAATCGCCGTCATGCTTTGGTTCCATGACCAGCCAGACATGGCCGTATTGGCCGTGGCCGCCGGTCTGCTTTTTATGTTTTCCTTCGGCTTTGGCCGTTTTGCGGACCGACTCGCGGTAGGGGATCTTGGGCCAACTGGTGGTCACATTGACGCCGTACTTGCGCTGTAACCGTTCGACGCAGACCTCCATGTGTAGGGTGCCCATGCCGGTCAGGATGGTCTCTTTCGTTTCCGTGTTCCGGTGAATTTTTAAGCAGGGCTCTTCCTCCAACAGGCGTTGCAGGCTCATGCCCAGTTTGTCTTCATCGGCTTTGGTGGCCGGGTGGAAGGCCATGGACAGGCTGGGAGGGGGGAATTCGATGGGCGTGAGCGGCGCTAGGCCGGCGCCTTTGGCAAACAACGTGTCGCCTGTATGGGTATGTTGGAGTTTCACAAGGGCGATGATCTCGCCAGGGCCGGCTGCGTCAGCGGGCTGCTGGTTCTTGCCGGTCATGAACAGCGGCGCTGCCGGTTTTTCTTCTTTTTGACTCGTGCCGTTGTAGAGCGGCGTATCTCCACGCAGTGTACCCTGGTAGACGCGGACGAAGTTGACTTTGCCCAGGTAGGGGTCGATGACGGTCTTAAAGACCTGGGCTTTTAAGGGCGCGCCGGCGGCCGGCTCCTGCCCTTCCTCATCGAGAGGCGCAGGCAGCAGGGCGACCAGGTCATCGAGCAGGCGCTTGACGGCCCCATCGGCGTTAATGGCGCCGCCGAGGACGGGGACGACCTTGCCTTCCTTGACGGCAACCGCTAAGGCCGGACGGAGTTCTTCCAGGTCAATCTCTTCGCCATCGAGGTAGCGCATCAGCAGTTCCTCGTCAATCTCGACGATGGCCTCGACCAACTTGTTGCGCCAGCTTTTTATGCTCTCCGATTCTTCTGTGGACAAAGCCGGCATATCTTTGACCTTAGGATTGGCCGGGACAAAGGAGCCGTCGAGGATGTCGATCATCCCCTGCCACTGGGGAGCGGCGCCAAGGGGCCACTGCAGGGGCAGAACCTGGGGACCTCCGAGTTCGCGCAACTGCTCCAGCGCCTTGCCAAAGTTCGAGTTCTCCCGATCCAGTTTATTAATAAAAACGACAGGGATACGCCCCTTGTCTTGGCTCAACTGCCAGGCCGCTTCCGTCTGGACCTGGACGCCGCTGACGCCGCAGACGACCAGCAAGGTCCCTTCGACGACCGATACGGCGCTGATGACCTCGCCAAAAAAATCGCTGTATCCCGGTGTATCAATGATATTCAGTTTTGCCCCGTGCCATTTGATCGGCGCCATCGCCGATTGGATGCTCACTTTTCGCTTCGTTTCCTCGGGCAGGTAATCGGTCGTTGTGTTGCCGTCTTCAACTCGACCTTTCCGGTTGACGAGCCCCGCATTGAACAGCATCGATTCCACCAAAGAGGTCTTTCCTGCGCCGGTGTGGGCGAGAACAGCGATGTTGCGTATGGCTTCTCTCGGTGTCGTCAAACTGGAACCCTCCTTCGCTAGCGATAATTCGAACTATTTTATTAATTATACGTTAAGGCATAAAAATCCTTTTCACTTTTGTAGGAACATACTGAATTTTTAGGAGGTGGGCCATGGCCACCGCCTTAACCTATGGCACCCTCGTCCTGATGGCGGCTACGTTGTTGAACCGCTTGCTTTCCTTTTATAACCAGATTGTACTGATGAAATACATTGGCGCAGAGACAGTGGGGCTCTTTCAGATGATCTATCCCGTCTATATCCTCTTACTGGTGGCAGCCACCTTTGGCATCCCGGTGGCGTTGACGAAAAGAGTCGCCGAGGAAGCTGCCTATAACCGCTGGGGCAATGTGCTACGCCTGATGAAGGTGTCCGTGCTGCTGTTGGCTGCCGGCGGAACAACGGTGACGGCTGCGGCATTCCTGTTTTCCCGCTCCCTCTTTCCGGCGCTGGTGGCCGATGATCGCGCTGTGGCCGCCTTTTGGCCTCTCTTGCCCAGCATCGTGCTGATCAGTTTTGCCTCGGCGATCCGTTCCTTCTGTCAAGGAATGCAGGAGATGGCGCCATCCTCGATCGCCTCTTTTGTCGAGCAGGTGGTGCGCATCGTCAGCGGAATCTCCCTAGCGCTGGCGTTGCTGCCCCGCGGCGCCGGTTGGGCGGCTGCCGGAATGGCCTTGGGGATCACCCTCGGGGAACTGTTCGGTTTGGTTACCCTGCTGATCCTTGCAGGTCCCTTGTTCTTCAGCCGGCTCAAGCTATTCTGGGCTGGTCGCCGCGCCCAGGCAACGATCAACGCGGGGCAGGCGCTGCGTTCACTCTGGCCGGTGGCTTGCCCGGTAGCCGCCTCTCGGATCGTGGCCTGCCTGATCATGGGTCTTGACGCCTACCTGATCCCGCGCGTTCTGCAACAAGCGGGTCTATCCTCGTCAGAGGCGACAACCGCCTTCGGCGGTCTCGTCGGTGGCCTAGTTCCCCTGATCGCTATTCCTGCCGTATTCACGGCGCCCCTATCAGTCAGCCTTGTGCCCGGCATCGCCGAGAGTTGGGCCCTCGAGCAGGAGCGGACGGTGCGCTACCGGGCTGTCAAGGCGCTGCGCCTGACGGCGGTGATCGGCTGGCCGGCGGCGGTGTTGCTCGGCATCATCGGTGATCGCTTTGCGTCGCTGTTTTTCGGTTTGGACCATATGGGCGATACGCTGCAGATCCTGGCTTGGGGCGCTCCTTTTCTCTACCTGCAAAGCACCACCGGTGGAATCTTGCAAGGGCTGGGAATGGTCGTTTTCCCACTCCTCGTCACAGTGGCCACGTCATTGCTCCGCGTTGGCCTCTTTCTCTCCCTGGCCACCCTGCCTTCCGTCGGTCTGAATGGCATCGCCTTCGGCTTTACGATTTCCAACATCCTGGCGGCTTTGTTGCATCTTTTTTGGTTTCACCGGCGACTCGGTCTCACGGGAAGGGAACTGTCTTCTTCCCTGCTGCCCCTTCCCGCCGCTCTCGTCGTGGCCGCCGGCCTATGGGTGTGCCTTCAGGCAACCGCCTTCGCGGGGCTGCCGGAAGTAATGGTCTTGTCAGCGATGGTCGCTATTTCGGGTGTACTCTACTTTGTCACGCTGGCTGCATATGGAGGTTTGACCGCTGCCGATCTGCGCAGTTTTCCGGGAGGGGTCTGGTTGCTTGGATGGATCCGGAAAAAATGAGCAGGCGCCCTCAAATGTGGAGGCGCCTGCTTGACCATCCGTTTTTCAGTGGATGCCCCATGATTTGCCCGTCATAGCGGAAAACTCGGTGGAAGACACTAGGGACACGGAGGAGGTGGTTCCCCTTGGCCCAGTTTTTCCCGAGAGAAAAGATCTTTCCCGAGTCTGTGCGCGATACTTTTAAGTACGAGATTGCCGAGGAACTGGGGCTGACACCAAAAATCCACGACGGCTACTGGGGCGCTTTGACGGCCAGCGATTGCGGCCGTGTGGGGGGCAAGATTGGGGGCAGCATGGTGAAGGCCATGGTCCGCCGGGCCGAGGCGTTGTTGGTTCAGGACGGCAACGGAACGACGTCGTAACGGACCAGCCGATCAACGAGTGACTGAAGGCGCTGACAGGTAAACCGGACAGAACAGAGCGCGAAAGGAAGGCTAGGCCTTCCTTTTTGTCGCGAAGGGAGAAGATTCCCGGCCGAGCCAATCCGATACCTCCTGGATTAGGGAGTAGTTGGTGAGGTCGAAATGAATCGGTGTCACTGAGATGGCGCCGGCATTGACGGCTTGGATGTCGGTGCCTTCACCTGCGTCAACGTCATGGACCTCTCCCGCCATCCAGTAGTAGGTGCGGCCACGCGGATCAGTCCGCTTGTCAAAGATGTTCTGGTAGCGCCGGCTTCCCAGTTTCGTCACCTGGATGCCGCCGATGCGTTCACGGGGCAGATCAGGCACATTCACGTTGAGAAAGGTATCCGGCGTCAGCCCGCGCGCCACCAGTTTCTCGCAGAGCAAGCGGGTCGTTTCGGCGGCAACGGTGTAGTCCACTGTGTGCCAGCCGGTGACCGAAACGGCGATCGACGGGACGCCGTAGATGACTCCCTCCATGGCGGCCGAAACGGTGCCGGAGTAGAGCACATCGGTTCCCAGATTGGGGCCGCGGTTGATGCCTGAGATGACAATGTGAGGCGGTTCTTTCAGGAGTTCCTCCATGGCCAGTTTGACACAATCGGCCGGCGTGCCATTGACGGCCCAACCGTGACAATGAGGATTGGCAAAGGACAGCTTTTCCACACGCAGGGGTTGGTGAACGGTGATTCCGTGACCGGTGGCGCTCCGCTCCGTATCGGGAGCGACCACGAAGATGTCGGCCCAATCATCGAAGATGCGCCACAAGGCATGAATACCGGGCGCGTGGATCCCGTCGTCATTGGTCAGTAGAATGCGCAACGTTTTTCCTCCAGTCGGGCGCTACCCGAGCCGCCTTTTCCCGGACCGATCCAGAGTCCGATCCCGGGCGCCCAGGAATGAAAGGCGCGGCACCGGGGACATCGAAGGATATACCGCGAATCCCGTGCCCATATGATTTCCCATTGGGACGGTTGCAAATCGAGGAAACAATTGATGCAGAGATCCAGGTCGATCATGGAGACATCCCCCAACGAGATCCATCGATGGAAAACTTTACTATATCTTATACCTCGTAGATGGAAATGGTCATCGTCTCGCCGTTTTTTCTCACCCCAAAGAGCAGACCTTTGTCCTTCAAGGTGTCGTTGAGGAAATCGACCAGGGCGTACATGTCGACGTTAGCGGGAATCTCCTTTGTCGCCAGCGGTTCAAAATCGACAGAAACGTCGGTGAAGGCCTCCGGGATGCCTACATAGACCCAGGCTTCTACCGGTTGTCCATCGACGTCCAAGGTGATCGATTTCCGGAAATACATAGGGCTCTCATCGAGGATGCCCTCGTACTCGTCGGTGCGAAGCAGGTCTTCATCGCTGAGACCGCTCCAGAGCACCCCCTCCACCGCTCCCTCTTGAACCGGTAGGATATAGGGGTAGCCGTAAGCGGAGGGGTATGACTGGTAGCCGGCCAGGATGGCCGGACGGGCGACGCCGGCGCTGTGTTCGAGCAAGCCTTCCATGGTGTCGCGGTCCATCAGCGTGCCATATGTAAAGAGCCTGTGGGCCATCGCGATTCCTCCCGGCTCAGCATTTTGTTAAGGAAGGTTCCGCGAACTGCGGATCAGGGAAAAGGCTTCGCTGCGCGTCGCCGGGCGGCTCCGGAAGATCCCTCGCACCGCCGAGGTCACCGTCCGCGAGCCGGGTTTTTTGACACCACGCATGGTCATGCACATGTGTTCGGCTTCGATGATGACGAGCACACCTTGGGGATTCAGCTTTTCCACGATCGCGTCAGCGATCTGGGCGGTGAGGCGCTCCTGCAACTGAGGACGTTTTGCAAACCCTTCCACCAGGCGAGCCAATTTGCTTAAACCGGTGATCACGCCGGAACGGGGGATGTAGGCCACATGGGCGACACCGTAGAAGGGCAGCAGATGGTGTTCACAGACGGAGTATAAGGGAATGTCCTTGACCAACACCATCTCTTCATGCTCTTCTGTAAAGATCACTTCCAGATGGCGTTTCGGATCATCCTCCAGGCCGCCCAGGATCTCCTGGTACATGCGAGCGACCCGGCGCGGCGTATCCACCAGACCCTCCCGCTGGGGATCCTCGCCGATGGCCTCAAGGATCATATGGACAGCCTTTTCGATCTTCATCAAATCCATGTATTTCACCTGCTATTTCTATAAGATACCCAAAATCGGATGGACCTGAGGGATGATGCGGACGTCGCGGTGGATGGACAGGGCGGCTCCTTGCAGGTTGAGCAGGTGGCCCGGGACGGTCAGGGGCAGTCCCGTTTTTCCCGTGACAGGCTGCAACACCAGCGGAAAATGCGGGGCTTCTTCCGTGATAATCGCAGCCGCCCGCTGCACCGTATCAACTGCCGTAGCCGGGGTAATAACGATTTTGACATACCCCTTTTTGCGGGAGGCGATGCGCAAAAAAGGGCGATGCAGATCCCAGTGGTTGTCCAGGGGCGTCTTGAGGTCCATGCTGACATAATCCAGGTCGTCTACGATGAGGGCCAACTGTTCAGGCAGCGTCCCGTTCGTTTCCAGGTACAGGTCGGGTCGCTGCGCTCCCAGCAATGGGATCAACTGTTGGATAAATTCGACATGCAGCAACGGTTCTCCTCCGGTGAGGCTGACAGAATGGATGGGAACGGTATGGCGAAGGTACTCGGCGACCCGATCCGCTGTGACTGGATTTTCCCAGAGATCAAAGAGGCTGCTGCCGGGTTCCTTTTCGATCCGGCAGGCCGATGGACGCGGGCCCCGGCTACCCGGGGTGTCACAGTAGGAACAACAGAGGTTGCAGCCGAAAAAACGTAAGAAGACCTGCCGGCAACCGATCCAGGGTCCCTCCCCCTGAGCGGATACCATAATTTCGACGAGATCGGCCGTAGGCAATGAATTATTCAACTCCTCGAACTTTGCAGCGGGCGAGATAGACATCAGCCACTTCGGCGGCGTATTGATTCATCAGACGGCGAGCAAATCCCTCAGGGTCCTTTTCCCCGATCTGCCCCAGTGAAGCCGTCGGCACCGGCGTCCCCTCTGTCCGCAGGTTCAACCCTACATGGATCAGGGTGGACACGGGCGACAAGGTAGCGATAGAGACGGAGAGTTTCTTTTCCCGCCAATAGAGGTCGTCGCCGCGACGAATCAGGGCGCCGCCGCAGACCTCTTCCAGATCTTCTTTGATCATGGCCATGAAGAGGCGCTGCCGGTAGACCGTCTTCTCAAGGTCCATATCGAAATGTTCGATGATAAAGTGCAGCATCTCGGCGCTGTAGATGCTGTCACCGACGAGAACATCTTCCAGATCGACCATCTTGTCCAGGCCGACTTTACAGGGCCCTCGGAAGGCGACGATGCTGTCCCCCATGATGTGAAAGTGACGGTATGTCCATAGGGAGCGCAGTTGGGTTCCATCGTAGGTCATCGGTTCTGGATGATAGTATGTCTTCAGCACCGGTCACTACTCCTCTCCTTTTTCCCCGTTTTTTCATTCTATCACTGAATCGGCGGTGCGAAAACCACCTTTGGGCAGGAGAAGGGACTGGCGTCCCGAATAAGGCAAGGAAGAGGATTTACTTAAGGAGAGAGAATCATGAACGCTGACGCTTTTTTTACACAACGAAAAACCTGTCCCGTCTGTGGCAAGGAGTTTGCTGCTACCCGGATCCGCAGTTCTTCCATCCGTGTCAAGGAGCGCTTGCCTGACTTTCGAACGGTCTTTGAGGGGATCAACCCGTTACATTACCAGGTGTTTGTCTGTCCGGCCTGCCAGTATGCCGCCCTGGAAAACCGTTTTGACCAGGTGACCGGCGACAGGCTGCAACTTCGCCGGGGCTTGCTCGACGCCTTTAGCCCGGAGCCTGACTTTTCTGGAATCCGTACGCCCGAGACGGCGCTGCGGACCTTCGAGTTGGCCCTGCGCACGGCTCAGATCGGCGGAGCGCCGGCAAGCCTCCAAGCGCCTTTGACTTTGCGGGTTGCCTGGATCGCCAGGGATATGGGATGGAATGATTTGGACCGTAGGTATACGGAAGGGGCGCTGCGTCTCTACGAAGCCGCTTTCGGTGATGACCGCAACGCCAAGTCGAGCACGGTGACGCTCATGTACCTGATCGGGGAACTGTACCGCCAATTGGGTCAATACGCCGAGGCGGTTCGCTGGTTGGCCAAGGCGGCCATGCATCCGGACGTGAAAAAAGAGCCGGAGATCGAGCGCCTGGCCCGGCAGCAATGGTCCCTGGCCAGGGAACAGAATAAGGCTGGCGAGCAGGAATCCGGGTCTGGGCAGGTTGAGGTTAGTGAGACTCTGCCGCCGGCTGAACCCGGATCCGGTCAGTTCGTTAACGCGCAGTCGACCGAATCGAATGAGCGAGACATGGCGAAGACGACCCGAAAGCGGTTGGGGCCGAAAATCCGCTTCAACGTGACCCTCTATGAGGACGAACTGGACTGGTTGAAGCGCTTGAGCGCCGTTCCCTATGCAGAGGGCAAGGTCTTCATGGACAAAGAGACGGTGTTGCGGGCGTTGCTGGGCGCGGCCATGGAAGCCTGGCCGGAAGTGCGCGGCTTCACCGATGAAGATGGGCTGCGCCAGCGGTTCATCGAGGCCATGCAAAAAGAGAAACCAGGGAGCTAATCCCTGGTTTCTGCTTGTTGGCACTCCTTGCAGACGCCGAAGAACTTCAATTGATGATCGAGGATGCGAAACTGGTTGCGGCGCTGGATGGCTTGTTCGAGAGAATCAAGCAGGTCATCCTCAAATTCCAGCACCTTGCCGCAACGGGTGCAGATCAGGTGATGGTGATGGTGTGCTTCCTCGCTGGCCAGTTCATAGCGAAGGCGTCCATCGCCGAAGTCAATCTTCTGGAGGACGTCGATCTCGGCAAGCAGTTCCAAGGTCCGGTAAACAGTAGCTAAACCGATCTCCGGGTTCTGCTGCTTGACGATGCCGTAGAGGTCTTCAGCGCTCAAATGGGCATCATCGCCGTTCAACAGCGCGCGCAGGATAATCTTGCGCTGGGGTGTCAGCTTGTATTCTTTCTGGTGGAGCCGTTCGCACAAATCCTGGAAGCGGTCCAATGCCGGGCCCCCTGACTCTTGAATACTCTCTCTCTTCATTATACCCGTCCTGGAAAAGTGCTGTCAAACTTAAAACTTCAGCCGGTAAAGCACCGTCAATTGAAGATGTCCATCCATTTCCGCTTGGTCGATGGAGACTACGTCCCCCAAATCCCGCCCCATGCCGGCAGCGATGGCTTTCGCTTTACGATGGGCGTCATCGAGAGCGGCTTTGACGGCCAGTTTTTGCGCATCAGCATTGCCAGCGGGCAGCGGTTCCGTTTTGATGATCTGGTTGGCGCCATTGGACAGCACAGTAGACAGGATCGCTTCCCGCTGTTCCGCCGGGATGCGGTTGACTTCGATGGTGGATGCGGCGATATAGCCCTGGGGAGATCTGGCGCCCGCGACAGACCACTGCGGCGTTAACTTCTGATCGATGCAGTTGATGTTGTCAGGGGAAAGGCCCGCGCCGGCCATGCTGTTAAGCAGTTTATCGACGGCCCGGCTCATGGCTTGCTCTGCCTCTGTTGATGTACGTCCTCCCTGTTGCACAGCCACGGTCAGCCGCCACTGCTCTGCCGGCAGATCGGATGTTCCCGTCACCTTGATGTGGACATCGCGGGGATCGACAGCGATAGCAGAATCGAGCGGGGGCGCAGGGACGCGGTGGGTGGATAGGTAAAAAGCAGTCAGCACGATGATGGAGAAAAAAATAAGGGCGATTTTATTGGCGGTCGAACGGTTCTTCGTGGCGATCAGTCCTCCTGTGTCTTGCAATCTCGTCCTAAACGGAAGCGCCGGTGAATAAAGTGGTGGCAAGGAGGTGGACCCGATGGCAGAACAAAATGAGCCGGCAACCCTGTCGGCGACTCCCGTTTTGGTCGGAACGGGCTACGCCCTGGCGGCGTCGCTGGGCGTTTCCGTGCTGCTTGTCCTCTTTTTCTTCTTTACCAGCTTGTCCGAGCGATACATCATGCCAGTTGTCCATAGCGCCTATGGACTCTGCGCGCTGGGAGCCGGCTGGGTGGCTTCCCGGAAGGCCGGCGCCAGGGGATTGATTTACGGCTTGCTGGCGGGGTTAAGCTTCTTCGCTTTCACCGTTGTCGTCGGATATTTCGTGCCGGCCCCGGCCTTCCCGATGACAGCATGGTGGAAAAAAATGCTCTACGCCCTGGCCGGCGGTTCCGCCGGCGGCATCGCCGGGATCGCCTGGAAAGAATGAGCATCCTCCGTCATCTTATCACAGGGTCGAAAAAAAGCCAACGGGAAGAGGCCTGCCTCTCCCCGCCGCTTCTTATCCCCATACCTTCAAGAGCAATGTCCGCAAAAAACCCGGCAGCCGGACAAAGTAAATCCGCATGATGGCGTTCACCCCTTTTTGTCGCTGACCTCTCACGTTCTTCCCTATTATATTGCCGATTCCCTTTGTCGGTGACAGCGGATCAACCAAAATTGAAAGGCTACGATGGCGGCTGCGACTGCCGTTACAGTCAATGCAGAAGCAGGAAAGCCCTTCATCCAGGCCACGATAGGCACGATCCACAGCGCCGCAAAGGCAGCGAGATTGGGTGAGCGTGTCAGCAACAGCGCTGACAAGGCGACGGCAAGCGAACACTGGCCCAGCGAAGGCGCAACCTGGAGCAAAAAACCCGTAAATGGAATCCAGACGTTCCCCCCTCGCCCGCCGATCACCGGCGACCAAGCATACCCCACCAACAAGAACAAGGCGGTCATCCACCGGGTCAAATCTCCGGCTTGGAAGAAAACGGTCAACCAGCCGATCAGCCAGCCTTTTGCGAGTTCAGCCAGGAGGGCGGCGACCATGCTCTCCGGTCCCGTCAGGCGCAGCAGTTTGGCGGGGCCGATCGAGCCGGGACCGTAATCAGCGGCAGCCAGATTGCCCTTGAACCGGCCGACCCAGTAGGGCAGCGAAAGGGCGCCGAGCAGGTAAGCGCAGATAAAAAGCGTCAAGACCGTAAACACACCCATTCCTCCCAAAATACGGTAGTAATGTGTATGCTCCGGTCTTGACGGCTATGCGTACCCCTTTGGCGTTACCGTTCCTGGCCGACAGGCACTTGGCCGCAATCGTCCATGCCGGTCCGGCAGGCGGCGCAGATAAAACGCCCGCACTTTTTGCAGACAAACATGTTGATCTGCTTTTTCTCCATACAATCGTAACAGTACATGGTATCGCAGTGCCCGCAGACCGCCCCCTGCGTATCAGTGGCGCCGCAGCGTTCGCAGTAGGGAATTTTCATGCCGCCTTCACCTCCCTGTATGAAGCTTGACGAGCAGGGATATACTAGGAGTGCGGAAGTCCCCTGCCGGCAAGATGGTCCCTTCCCGGCTAGCCTAACCAGCGAAGAGGGCTTCCGCATTCTTTGTCTATTCTATGGTGGAAAGAACCCCTGGCGCGGGCCAGGGGTTTTGCCTTTTCGCCTCAGTTGTCAGAGCTTGGGCACTTTCAGGTTCGACACCATCAGTCCCGCCAGGAGCAGCATGGCGACAGGAAAAAAAAGCGTGGGAAGGCGGTTTCCGGCGAGGGAGAAAATCGCCATCAAAGGACCGGCGACAGTGATAGGGATGCCCAGGAAGTGGGTCGTGATGTTGAGGACATTGAACCGGGCCAAGCGAACGGCGCCACAAAGAGCAAAGATGATGGCGATGGCCAGGCCGAAGTACTGGTAGGGCACCTCAAGGTGTGCCGCGTAGACGAGAATCGCTGGGGCCACCCCGAAGGAAACCAGGTCGGAAAGGGAATCCAGTTCTTTCCCGAATGCCGATGATACTTCGAGCTTCCGGGCCACCCGGCCATCCATCCCATCTAGGACGGCGGCAAGCAGAATCATGATGGCGGACATGCTGTAGTTTTGGTCCATGGTATAGACGATGGAGAGGATTCCCAACAACAGGTTGGAGAGTGTGAAGGCATTGGGAATGGCCGCCTTATGATTCATCAACTAAACCTCCATGGCTGGAGCCGCTCGGCAGATCTAAATTTCATTAGGTCTATTCTAACATTTTTCCCGCCCCGGCAAAAGGTGCAGGGGCTTTTCTCCGAATATTTCGCGCCAGTGAGCAGTTTGTCCATTCCAGGCATAAAAACGCGCCTTGATACTCCCCTTCCCCAAAACGCCTCGGCAACGTTCCACATCACCGGGGAAGATCCGGATAGAGAGGCCACATCCCTCCCCCAGTTCGCGTGGCGTCGGAACGACGAGGCAACAGATTGTCTCTGCTTTCAGCCTGTCTTCAGCGGCCATGGCTTCTTGGGGGGAGAGAAAGGTGATCAAGGGATAGTTTTTTTGGCGCCAAAGGGTTTTCGGATCACCGTATGATTCGCTCAGCGGGCATTGCTCCTCCACCCCAGCCAGTAACGGCTTGGCTGGACAAAATCGATAATTGCTTGAGCGGCCTCAAGCAATGTAGAGACTTGAAGAATGCCGGGGATGGCGTGAAGGACCGGCTCTTCGTCGATCAGGGAATCGGTTGCCTTGAACAGGATCGGCAGTTCTGCCTGGCGGAACATGGGAATATCACCAGAGGAATCGCCAATAGCCGATGTCCTTTCCATACTCACCCGGTGCTTTTTACAGAAACGGCGGACCCAGGCTCCTTTGTCCCTGTGGATGTCATCAGCAGACACGTGAACGAAGACGCGTCCCGTCAGCTTGCCATCGACCACCTCCAACTCGTTGGCCATGCTGGCGAAGGCGCCAAAGCGCTTCGCCAGATGGTCCGTCAGGGCGGTCAAACCGGTCGACAAGAGAATGATTCGGCAACCGTTATTTTGCAAGCGCTCAAGGGCTTCCACTGCATCCGGCCGAAGGGGGATTTCTGAGATCCACTGATCGAGCGCTTCAACAGGGGTACCGGCAAAAAGGGCTGCGTCTTGGGCGGCGAATTCCCGATAGTCTATCTCCCCCTTCAGGAAGGCCTCCTGAATAGGGATCCCAGCAGACTCCCACAAGCCGAGGCGCCGGTAGATAACCTCCCACACGTTGGGTCCTGATGTGAGGGTGCCGTCCACATCGAAGAAAACGAGCATCCGCTTCTCCTCCCCTGTCACATGAAGCCTGTTCAGACAAGCTTATTCGGCCCAACTGGCCAGGTACTTGGCCTGTTTTTCCGTCAATTCGTCCAGGGAAACGCCGAGGGCTTTCAAACGGTACTCGGCTACCTTGCGGTCGATCGAATCCGGCACGGAGAAGACGCCCGGTTCCATCTTGTCGCGGTTAGCGACGAGGTAATCGAGAGACAACGCCTGCAGGGCGAAGGTCAGGTCCATCACCTCGGCGGGGTGCCCGTCGGCGCAGGCGAGGTTGACGAGGCGGCCTTCGCCGAGCAGGTAGACCTTGCGACCGTCGGGGAAGGCGTATTCTTCGATGTTTTTGCGGGCGGTGCGGACGCTCGTGGCCATGGCCCGCAGGTCTTCCTTGTTCACTTCCACGTCGAAGTGTCCCGCGTTGCTGAGGATGGCCTTGTCCTTGATCACCTCGAGGTGTTCCCGGCGGATGATATCGCGGTTGCCGGTGACGGTGACAAAGATGTCGCCCAGTTTGGCGGCTTCAACCATGGGCATGACTTCAAAGCCGTCCATAAGCGCTTCGTTGGCTTTGATCGGATCGATCTCGGTGACAACAACGCGGGCGTTCAAGCCTTTGGCCCGGGCAGCGACGCCTTTGCCGCACCAGCCGTAGCCGGCGACAACGACCACCTTGCCGCAGACGGTCAGGTTAGTCGTGCGCAGGATGCCGTCCCAGACAGACTGGCCGGTGCCATAGCGGTTGTCGAAGAGGTACTTCATCTGGGCGTCATTGACGGCCATCATGGGGAAGGTGAGTTTGCCTTCCCGGGCGAGCGCCTTGAGGCGGAGGATGCCTGTCGTCGTTTCCTCGGCGCCGCCGATAATCCCTTTGGCCTGCTCCAGCCGTTCCGCATGGAGGGTGGCCACCAGGTCGCCGCCGTCATCGATGAGGATGTCGGGCTGGAAATCGAGGGCTTTATTCAGGTGCATCTTGTATTCTTCGTCCGTAGCGCCGTGCCAGGCGTAGGCGGTCACCCCGTTTTTCACCAGGGCGGCGACCACGTCGTCCTGGGTGGAGAGCGGGTTGGAACCGCAGACGGCCACCTCGGCGCCGGCGGCTTTGACGGTCAAGGCCAGGTAGGCCGTTTTGGCTTCCAGGTGCAGGCAGATGATAGCCCGTTTGCCGGCTAGGGGCTTGCGCTGCGCAAAGTCTCTCTTGACCTGGTTCAGGATGGGCATGTGCTGGTCGACCCAGTCGATTTTCAGCTGACCCTGGGGGGCAAGGTTGATGTCGCGAATCATCGAATCCACAAATAAAGCCTCCTCAAGAATAGTACTGTTTACTCAACCCCGCTGCTGGAGGGCGGTTGAACATCGGTAGGGACCGGAGGGGCGCCAGGGATGACGCGATTGGGCGCAGTCGGATTGAGAGCATCGGGCAGGCGCGACGGCGCTGGTGGGGTGATGGAAGAACCAGGCTGTTGCGGGTTCTTGGGGGTGTCCGGAGGGGTTGGCAACTTGCCCTGAGCGTCAGGGGCGCCGGGTGCCCGAGGGGTGCTGGGGTTCCCGGTTCCGGATTTTTGCTCTAGGATGTCCTTCGCCCCGGGAAGAGCGGCCGGTTTTCCCGCCTGCTCAGCACCGGTTTTGTCACCCGGTTGAGACTCTAAGACAGGGTGCTGCACCCGGTCGGCTTCCGGCTTTGCTTCATCATCCGCTGTTTTCGGTTTTTCTTTCGGTTTTTCAAGGACGACGATGCTTTCGTCGATGATTGAGGTGCTGATGACGCCACGCATGAAATCAAGGGCAGCCTGGCGGGACTTCGTGGGATCGACCTGCCAATAGCTGACGCCGTTGAGGGTGACAAAATTCCCCGGCAAGGTGTGGGCGATAATGTTGCCTGCGTTCCAGTCCTTGGCCTTGATCGCCAGGGAGACGAGATCACCGGCGCCCAGATTGGTCTCGACGTAGTTGACCATTTGAGGAACGAGGGCCGGGAGCTTCCATACCGTATTGACCTGCAAGGACTGTTTGGCGAGGGCGTGGAGGAATTTTTGCTGCCGTTGGGTCCGGCTGATATCACCCAGTTCGTCTGAGCGGAACCGGACATACTGGAGCGCCTCTTTGCCGCTTAACCTTTGGAGACCCTTTTTTAAATTAATTAAATCTTCCGGATTTCCTTCATTGTGGTACATGTTTTTTTCGACATCGATTTCTACGCCGCCGAGCGTATCGACGATCTCTCGAAAGCCGTTAAAATCGGTCTTTACGTAGTAGTCGATCGGTATCCCCAACAGTTCCTCCACTGTTTTCCGTGTCAAGGGGACGCCGCCGTACATGTGGGCCGCGTTGATCTTGTCCATGCCGTGGCCGCTTATTTTGACTCGGGTGTCACGGGGGATGGAAAGGAGATAGAGCTTTTTATCCTGACGATCAACACTGGCGACGATGATCGTGTCAGTGCGTCCATCCAATTCTCCGGGGCGGTTGTCCACGGCCAGTAGGAGCACATTCATCCGCCGCTTGATTTCTGATTCCGTCAAGGGTCCGTCGGGGTTGAAAGGATCGCGCAGGGAAAGATCGGGACTCAAGATCCCGTATGTAACCCCTGCCGTCACCCCCAGGAGCAGCATGAGACCGAAAAAGATCATCAGCCTGGGTCTGGCCTGCCATTTCTGCATCGAATCACCTGCCTTGAATCGTTCTGCGAAGCGTAGTTTGTTCGTGTCTGGTGTCGCGTGGCGATGAAAAAGATGTCGCCCATCATTCTACCACGAAAACGGTTCTGTTAATAAAGATTTTCAAAGCGACGGCCGATCGCAGCGCTTCGCCCCCCGGCCGTGAAGGCGGGCGAAGCGCGCAAGAAACAAGGAGGCTTGCGCCTCCTGTTCCATCGCCTTTTATTTGTTTCCAATCACGGCGCCGCAGACCAGGCACCGTTCCAGATCGTCGCCTTCCACGTTGTCGCAGTCTTTGCACTGAGGAGATTTCTCGACGACACCGCCATCCACATAGTTTTTACGGAAGCGTTCCAACTCATCCTCCTTGTCGCGGCGACATTCCCGGCACTTGTCACAGAGGGCCATGAGCTCCCCTCCCTTCTTTTACCACCATTATACCCGCCTCGGGGTGATCCAAGCAAACGGAACAGTGGCCGAGGCATCGCTTTCCCCAATAAAGGTGAAAGGTGTCGCCCGATGTGACGGGTCCCACACCGGCCGGCGTCCCCGTGAAGATGATGTCTCCGGGACCGATACCGAAAGATTCGGCGCAAAAATCGATGATTTCCTGCACATTGAAGAGCATGTCCCGCACATTGCCCCGTTGCGTTTCCACGCCGTTGCGGGTAAGGGTGAAGTCCTCCGCAGCGAGCGCCGCCACGCCGGGAAAGGGGATAAAGGGCGTCAGGGCAGCCGAATTGGGAAACCCCTTCGCCTCGAGCCAGGGGCGACCTTTGCGCTTTAACTCCTCCTGCTGATCCCGCAAGGTAAAATCAATGCCGAGCGCCATGGCGCCGATCAACATATCGGCGGCGCTCCCTTTTCGGTAGGGGCGATCGATCCGGAGGACCAGTTCGGCTTCGAAGTGAAGGCTGCCTTTCGTTCCGGGCAGATGCAGGGTGTTGCCGTCCATCAAGGCCAGCGCGTGCGTCGGTTTCGAGAAAATCAGCGGCCTTTCAGGAATCGCGTTGCCTAGTTCAGCGGCATGGAGTGGAAAATTTCTTCCCACACAGTAGATATTTCGGATATCTTTCATCTTAACGCCTCTTTTCGTCAAGAAAATCATAGCAAAAACAAGCATTTTTCGTAAGCCTTCTGACTAAAAAAGGAGGAAAAAATAGAAAAAGTGCGAAGTAAATACATGCAACCCTAATTGTCTGACTATTGCATAAGAGGATTTGGGAGGGAATCTGTTGCGAAAACGGCTGCTATTTTTAACGACATGGGCCTTATTGACCCTCAGCGCAGGCATGGCTGAGGCAGGCGATATTCGTCTCCGCTTTGAGGACGCAGACAAGCCCGGTGCATGGAAACCGGTCGCCGTCCAATCCGCTGGAACGATGACGAGTGAAAACTTGTCCACATCGGTTCCGCAAGTAAACTTTGGCGATAATCAGTCTTTGCGTTCCGTCTTTCTTGTTGCGCTCTCTGAGGGACCGCAGTCTGTCGGTGTGGGCAGCCGGATCACGGTAACCTTGCCCTTTGGTATCGAGTATATGCAGGTTCCGACGGCGGAAACGCTGGACAAGTATGTGTCCTGCCCATCCATGATCAACTGGTTGGTTAACTCCATTGCCACGGAAGGAGATCGACCGGCCCTTCGCCTTGTATCGGCCACGTCTCGTTCCTTGACGGTGGAAATCGCCAACATGCGCCCCAAAGGGGTTCCCTTCGTAGAATTCACCTTTTACTCAAAGGATCTGAGCATGGTGCGCATCTCCGAGATGGTGACCTGGCCGGCCCAAGATGGCGAGCAGGCCGATGGGATGACCCGGCAGGAGTTCTTCTCCTATTTTATCGACGTCTCCCCGTCGTTGAAGGGGATCGAGGAGAGCGTTACGGGCGAGCAAGCGGAACGGTTGCGCCCTTTTGTCGATGCGGGTAAAACGAAGCCGGAACTGCGAGACCGCGTGGCCGGCCTTGTGAAGGAAAAACTGGTGATCGGCCGCCCAGAGCAACGGCTGGCGCCGGATGAACGTATCACCCGAGCGGAGGCCATCACCCTGGTGTCTCGGGCGCAACAGTGGGACAGCCCGTTGTCGCCGGCATTCGCCGATCTAGAGAACTCCTGGGCCTTGGGACCGGTGAGCGCCGCATCCGCCAAGGGGATGGCTAAGGGTTATCCCGATGGCACCTTTCACCCGGAGATTCCCATTACTCGGGAAGAGGCTTTCCTTTTGCTCGAACGCCTCTACGACAGCAATGCCTCACGACAGAAATAACAATTCTACGCAGCAATCCGTCGGAAATAGAAACCCTATGTAACGTCGACGGACTGACACACCGGACCCTAGAGCTCCCGGTTTTTACCGGGGGCTTTTTAATTTCCTACCCCCGAAGGTTGCCGCTGCAGACGCAGGAACTGGAGAAATAGTTGGATAAACTGAAAAACGATATCAAGGCGGACAAGGATACACATTAATTCAGACTGGCATGGGCATTCGCAGAAACAACAGCGTGCGGGTAAGATCCGGTCGAAAAAAGGGAACCCGGTTTCCCTCCTCTTCGGGAGCAGGAAACCGGGTTCCTTTGTCTATCGCTTGAAATGAGACATGTCATAAGGAATTTCAAAGGCCATTTCCACAAGCCCTTGATACTCGCCATCAGCGTACCAGGGGGCTTGGTATATCATTTTCTTAACCCCGTTCTTTTCGATGGTGTAACAATTGGCTTTTTGTTGCTCCATCAGATCGCGGATCTTGGCCTGGGCCTTCTCGGGGTGGCAATCCAATAGGTTTTTTCCGATCAGGTCCTTCCCGCCGCTCTTGGCAAAGAGGCGGCCCGCCTGTTCGTTCATCGCCACGATGACACCTTCGCGGTCGCAAACGGTGATTGCTGCAGGTAGTCCTTCACTCCAGGGTTCCATGATTATACTCCTCCCTTTTTAAAGTCCCCTGTTCTCTTAATCTTGTGTTTCTCTCAGTTTTGTTTTTTCGGAGTCAACACCAGATAAACAGGTGGATAAATCTGGCGCTGTTTTTTTAACCCGCTCCCCATGACAATGGGAGCTTATGTTCGTATAATAGAACTGATGTTCTGAGAATATATGTTCCAATAAAGGAGGGAACGCCTTGGATGAACGCACCCGCGCCTTTTTCACCCACAACCGGCTCTGGCAGGGATCCCGCATGATCCTGCCGGAACACCGGGCTGGCGCTGTTGAGAGTGCCCGGGAAGCGGCTCGCTCCATGCCGCTTCCTTGCCCCACCCAAGAATACCTGGAGGAGATCCAGGCGCTGGTCCTCGCAGCGCGCGATGCAGGCCGCGCCATCACGCTGCTCGTCAACCGCGAGGGCCGGCTGGAGAAGCTCACCGGCATCCCCTTGAGTGTAGGGCAACCGCCAGGAACGTTGCGCTGGCGCCGGGCCGGTACGGTCGATGGGCTGGCCATTGAGGCCATCGTGGGGGCGGAAGAGCCGTGAAGGTTGAGCCGACGGTCCTTCTGGCGGACATGAATTCCTTTTATGCCAGCGTCGAGATGGCCCACAACCCGACCTTGCGGGGACAGCCGGTGCTCGTCTGCGGCGATCCGGAACGGCGGCATGGCATCATCCTGGCCGCCTCCCGGGAAGCCAAGCGTCGCGGAGTAAAGACGGCCATGACCGTCGGCGAGGCCCGGGCGATCTGCCCTGACGCGGTCTGTGTGCGCCCGCGCATGAGTCTTTACTTAGAGGTATCCTGGCAAATCCAGCAGATCGCCCGCACCCTTTCGCCGCTGGTGGAGCCCTACAGCGTGGACGAACTGTTCATCGACGTGCGGGGCGCCGAACACATCTGGGGTGACGCCGTTGAGGCGGCCGGGATTTTCCGGCAAAGGGTCTGGGAGGCGGTAAAGGTCCCCTGCTCGGTCGGCGTCGGCCCCAACAAGTTCCTGTCCAAGATGGCCTGTGACGTGGAGGCGAAAAAAAGCCCCTCCGGCGTGGCGCTCTGGAGGGCCGATGATGTGGAAGCAAAGCTGCATCCCCTGCCGACAGGCAAGATGTTCATGGTGGGCTCGCGGATGGAGCGGCATTTTCGCAACATGGGCCTGCTCACCATCGGCGATTTGGCCCACTACCCCGTCCACTACCTGACGCGGCGCTTCGGTCTTCGCGGCGCCGTCTACCACAACCTGGCCTGGGGGCGCGACTGCTCGCCGGTTTGCCCGGACTCGCTGGAACAGGCCAAGAGCGTCGGCCACTCCATCACCCTGCCCCGCGACTACCACCACAGCGACGACATTGAACTGGTGCTGCTGGAGTTGACCGATGAGGTCTGCCGGCGGGCGCGTAAACTGGGCAAGGCAGGGCGGACCGTCTCCGTCGGCCTGCGCGCTTATGACCTGACACGGGGGTTCTACCGCCAGACGGCCCTGCCCTCCCCCTCCAACCTGTCGGGGGCGGTTTTTGAAAAGGCGCAGTTGCTCTTTCGCCGGCACTGGGACGGCCGCCCTGTCCGCACGGTCACCGTGGACCTGAGCGGTCTTGAAGAAGACGGCGCCCTCCAGCAGGAACTGTTCCGTGACATGGATCGGCAGGACCGGGTGAGCCGGACTATGGACCGCATCCGCGACGCCCTGGGAACGACGGCCATCGTCCGCGCCTCCTCCCTCCTGCCGTCCAGCCAGGCCCGGGATCGCGCCGTAAAGATCGGCGGCCATTACCGGTAATGACCAGTAGGCGACATGGGGCGGTGAGAGCGGTTGTTTCGATGACCATTGACCTTGTTGCGCTGATGATGCTTGCGCCTCGGTAAAAATGCCTGTCGCCCTGGCGATGCCTGTTATCCTGCGGCTTCGACGTCCTTGGGGAAGCCGGTATCACCGGAAAGATCGGCCAGATCCCGCCAGCCCTCATTGCGCAGGCGGAACTGGAGGGAACCGTCGTAATCGTTGACCTCCGGCAGCCCGAGAAGGGCCAGCGTTCCTTGGGGGTTGGCCTGACGGAAGGCCTCGGCCTGGTTAAAGCCGATGGCAGTCACCCCCTGGCCGCTGAGGCGGAGATGGCTGCCATCCCGGCCCATAAAGCGGACCTGCTCGGGCCGAAAAGGCGCCAGGAGAAAATTGGGCCGGGGAAAGCCGGCGCCGTAGGGAGCGAACCCCTCGATCTGTGCCACCAGCGCCCTGTCCATTTTGTTAGGGCCCAGGACGTAATCGATATCCACCGTGGGGACGAAGAGATCGGCCGGCATTTGGCGGACTGCCGCATCGAGGCGGCGGCGCAAGGCGGCCAGGTTTTCCTTGGCCAGAGAACAGCCGGCTGCCATCTCGTGGCCACCGCCCTTGAGCAGCAAGTCGGCGCAGCCGTCGACGAGGTGGTCCTTGACGGAGAAGCCCTTGACACTACGGACAGAGCCTTTGAGGACGCCTGCTTCGTGGCTGTCGGTGAGCGCCAGCGCGGGCCGGTGGTAGGCCTCCTTGAGCCGGGAGGCGATCAGCCCCACGATCCCCTCGTGGAAGGACGGGTCATAGACGACGATGAATCCCGGCGATCCCTCGCCCTGCGCCCGGGCCTGGTCGAGGGCTGCCTCGGTCTGGCGGCGGGTCAGTTCCTGCCGCTCCTCGTTGACCTTCCGCAGTTGGGCAGCCAACCCGGCGGCCCGACTGCGGTCCGGTGTCAGCAGGAGCTCCACCGCCGCTGCGGGCACGCCGTCGATGCGGCCGGTGGCATTGAGCATGGGGCCGAAGATGAAGCCGAGGTGATAGTGGGCGTTCACCTCCCCCTTCAGGTCGGCGGCATCCTTGATGGCTTGCAGGCCGATCCGCGTCCGGTTGCCCCAGTTGGTCAACTTCAGGCCGTTTTTGATGAAAATACGGTTTTCTCCCGTCACAGGCATCACATCGGCCACTGTGCCGAGGGCGACGAGGTCGAGGGAGCGCAGGATTTCGCGCGGTCTCCCCGCTGCCTGGAAGAGGATCTGCATCACCTTGAAGGCTACGCCGACCCCGGCCAGGTGTTTCTCGGGATAAGCGCAACCGGCCTGTTTCGGATTGACGATGGCGTCAGCCGGCGGCAGTTCTTCGCCTGGTTCATGGTGATCGGTGACAACGACCTGCATCCCCAATTCCCGGGCTCGTCGGACGGCGTCGCCGGCGCTGATCCCGTTGTCGACGGAGATGATTAACCGGGGCGTTCCCCTTCGCGCGATCTCTTCGACGCCGAGTGGGTGCATGCCGAATCCCTCTACGAAACGGCTGTTGATGTACCAGTCTACCGAGGCGCCCAATTTGGTCAGGCTCTCCACCAGGAGCGCCGTTCCGGTGACACCGTCGCAGTCGTAGTCGCCGTACACGGTGATGGGAACTTGCTGGTCGATGGCGTCACCGATGATCGCTGCCGCAGCGGCAGCGCCTTTTAGTTGCCGAGGGTCGTGCATGTCTTCGATGCCGGAACGGATAAACCGTTCCGCTTCAGCAGGCCCAATCCCTCGCCGGGCGAGCAGCGCCGCCTGAAAAGGGGTGAGTCCAGGATAGGATGGTATCTGTTGTGTTGATGGGAAGATCCACCGCATGGGGTCGCCTCCGGTCTGCTTTTTCAAATTAAAACCTTTACGGTGTTTGATGTAGGCGCGTGTATAGGGGGCTAGCGGGGGCGCCAATCCCGACGGTCACCGGCGGCGATCGAAAAAGGGCGCCACCTTTCCGCTCTCCCGGTTTTCCTGTAGCCGCTCAGGGGACAAGACACCCCGGACCGACATATGGACATTCGTTCGTCCCAAGGCGAGGACGCCGTCATCGGGAAAGGGATAGTCGCAAGGCGCGAAGAAACCGGCGCGGCACCACCCGGCATCCATCTGAGGCACCTGGGGAAGCTTGCCGACGATGCCGCTCAGCGCCACATAGACCTGATTTTCAATGGCCCGCGCCTGGCAGCAGTGGCGAACGCGCCAGTAGCCGTCGGCGCCGTCCGTGTAGGATGGGCAGAGGATAATCGTAGCGCCCTCGTCAGCCACCTGCCGGGCGGCTTCCGGAAATTCGATATCATAGCAGATCAGGATCGCCAGGCGGCCCAAGGGGGTGTCAAAGACCTGGAACTGGTCGCCGGCAGACAGCTTCCAGGCACGCCGCTCTTCCGGCGTGAGGTGGACCTTGGCCTGTTTTTCCACTCTACCATCGGGGAAAAAGAGGAAGGCCGTGTTATAAAAACAGCCCCCTTCCCGGATGATATGGGTGCCGCCAAGGATAATCATGCCTGTATCCCGGCTGAAACGGCGGAAGGCGGACAGGTATTCGCCGGTGTGCTCATCCAGATAGCGGCAGGCCTCGTCATGGTCCATGGCCGGAACGAGGGCCAACAGGTGGCCTGTCAGGTACTCAGGAAACAGCACGAACGAGCTGCCTTCTTTTTGGGCCTGGCGGATCTGCGCCTCCACCCGGCGCCAAAAGTCTTCCTTCGATGCAATCGGCTTGATCCCGTATTGGACGACGTGGGCTACTGTCTCCTTCATGGCGATGCTCCTTCCCCGGCCAGGCGCGGGTTTGGCCATTCGACCAGGATGGCCTTGTTCAGCGACTCCGCATCGTCCAGGTAGCCGTCAAGCACCTGCAGCGGTCTTAGACCTTGTTTGAGCATAAAAGTCAGCACGAGATCGGTGAGTTCGCCGGAGGCCACGCGACGCACATACTCGTCACAGGTCATCTCAGCTGCGTGGCGGTGAAAGCCCGGAATCCGGCATCCGGCCAAAAAGCGCTTCAGCCCCGTCCGGATAACAAGTTGTTTCCGGGCCTCGTATAATGCGCCGGCCACGCCGCATCCCCGGTAGGCGGGCCGAACGCAGACATCGATGCCATAGAGGCTGTCGCCGTCAGGCTGATGGCTGCGCCGGATATAGCCGTTGTCAGCCACCTCGGACCATGTATGAGGCTTGCCGTCGTACTTGATCAGCAGCGCCGTCGCTGATCCGACGAGTTTGCCCGCCAGTTCCGCCACCATAGCCCCCTCTGGGTAGGTCTCTACATGGGCGGCGATTTGCTCCCGGCACCACCAGAGTTCTTCTGGAAAAGGCGGCGGAAAGGCCTCCCGCTGGATATCGAGCAGGCCTTCGAAATCTTCCAATGTATAGGGACGGACGATGAGGCCCAAGGAACACCCCTCCGACTTTTCTTTCAAATGCAAAGGCCCGGCGCACCTTCGCCAGGCCTTGGAACAGGCGGCCCTTCAGGCAGAATGGCCAGGTTCCTTTTTACAGCAATTGCACCTTTCCTGCGGGATCAGCAAGGCCAATTCACCAGGAGGGATTTCGACTGTCTCTCCTGCCAGGACCTCAATGGAGGCACTGAGGGGGGTGCAGAATCCCCGGTTTCCAGCAACCAAGAGGGCCATGTGGGTGATCGCCCCCCAAGGCGCCGTCGCTTCCGGGAAGATCACCGGTTTTACGTTGCGCGCCATGTAACCGTCGCCGGTCCGGACAAGGGCGAAGGTCACAGGCTGGCGCGCGTACCCGCCGTCACGCGCCTCAGCAAGTTCATCCAAATCATAAGAACCGTAATAAGATTTAATGAGCACAGGATCCGACGTATAAAGGGCCACCTGGTATTCTCGTTCCAACGATTCTCACCTCTTGAGCGGCTATCCGCCTTCATCGTTCGTCGATCACTTTTGATTGAATCCGAAGTTTACGTCGATTTTCATCCCATCCACGACGTATTCGACAGTGAGAAACCGACTGTTGCAGATGGTGACTGTCGAATTTTGCCCCAGGATAATCGTGGGCGGGGAGATATCCATCTTGATTTGCCGGCTTTCCAGGGTCATGGCCGCATTGGCTGTCAGCATATTGACGAGTTCCGATACGGCGCTTTGAGCCAGCGCGTCAAAGGTATCAACAGGCATGCCGCCCATCATTGTCGAAGCGATTTTCTTGGATACCTCTTCGGTCAGGTTGTAGGCGATATTGCCCGCCACATCACCAGTCGTGCCGATGAGGACGATCACGCCTTTGCCGGAGACGAAACGCTCGCCGACAGAGAGCTTTCCCCGGGTGATCTGCTGGAAGCCGAGCATGGGCAGCACATTATGGAGGGCTTCGAGGAAGGGATCGATGTGTTTAACGTCCACCGAAAACACCTCCAAAGCCGACCAGCAGGTTCCAGGGACCTTCTCCGGTCTGCGCAGTTGTGCGGAAGCCGATCATTTTAGGATTGATGATCCCCACCTTGCCGAAGAGAATGCTCGGCGAGGTGAGCCGGAGATTGCCGATGCTGGTGCGGTCGTTGATGCGCGAAACGCCGTGGCCGGCGATGATGTTGCCGATCTCCGCCACAGCGTAGCGCATCTCGTTATCGTCCACATCGTCTTTGCGCAGGATGCGGCGCGCCGTTGCCAGCGCCGTTTCAGGGGCGCAATCGAGGATCATTTTCCCCGACCTGCCGCCTGTGATTCCGATCACGACAGCGATACCCTGGGAGGCGTATTCCGATTCCTGCTCGGAAAGTTCCGACAGAGTCACCGGAGCGGATTGCAAGGCCAAGAGACTGTCTTGCAAGGCCTGTCGGAACAGTTCAGCGAAAACATGGGCGTCATGCTGATGCTGTTCCCGCTTTTGCAGGATGTCGAGGGCCAAACGGTTCAGTTCTTCCGGAGGGAAGGGTTTTTGTAGGAAATGAGCAACACCGAGCGCACGCGATCTTCCGACCAGTTCCTGATCGCGCATAGAACTGATCATGATGATATTGGCGTCCGGATCAATATCCAAAATCCGTCGGACACACTCCAGCCCATCCATATCGGGCATGGTGACGTCCATCGTCACCATTTGCGGTTTCAGTTCCCGAAACTGTTCGACCCCTTCCAGACCGGTGCTAGCCGTTCCAACGACCTGAAAGCGGTCTTCCTGGAGGGAACTCTTGATGATCGACTGGCTGAAGGGCGAGTCGTCGACGATGAGAATCCTGTACTTATCGTGGGACACGGTGGCTCCCCTCTTTCCGCTGTTATTTTGTTCGAAAAGCAGCGGGAAATCATTCGTAGGAATAAACTATCCTTTCGCTAGTGCTATGTCTTCGGAAAAAACACTACTGTTATGGTAGAACAAAGGGATGCTGTTGTACATACCGGAACTGACGTTTTGTGACCGCTGTACTCATCAAAAGCAGGCGATTGTAATATATGCGAGAGGTATATCGGAGTAATAGATCCAAAAAATCAAAAATTTGGGCGAAATCCGGGAGGTAAAAGATACTTCAAAGAGAAAGTAATCTACATCAACCTCCCGGCATACCGGTCACCGCTATCCGCATAGGTTGTTACAATTATCTCCCTTAGAGGTAGATGACCTGATAGAATATATAGCCGGATATCCGAATGAATCGATCGGAGGTAGAGTTGATCATGTCACAATTGCCTGTCGCTTTGCAAGACGCGCTCAAATGCGCAGAACTGATGTTTCGGATGTTTCACTCGGCTTCCTCTATATTGGTCGCAGATACGGAAGTGATCGTGGGAAAATTTGAGGGTTCGCTCAAGACGCCCATCGAACCGGGTCACAAATATCCGGACACGACGGTGCTACGGGAGGCTATCCAGCGGAATACGAGGGTGAAGAAAACGTTTTCCAGGGAGAACTCTCCCTTTGGTGTCCCCTATACATCTATCGGATTGCCTGTTTACGATCATCATAAGAAGATCGTAGGCGCGATCGGGATGACTGCGCCTGTGGTGGCCTATGAAGAACTGAAAGAGAATACGGAAAAACTATACTCTACGCTGTTACATACGACTTCCTCCAGTGAGGCCATTGCCTCCGGGGCCGTCAGGTTCAACGATGCGATGCACGAAATCGTCGGTGAAACGGCGAGAATCAAAAAAGAACTTGGGACGATCGGTGATGTCATCGCATTGATCAAAAAAATCTCGGATCAGACCAATTTACTCGCCCTCAACGCCGCTATAGAGGCGGCCAGAGCAGGCGATGCCGGGAGGGGCTTCGCCGTCGTTGCGGAAGAGGTCCGCAACCTCGCGCAAAACACGAATCACAGCGTCTCCGACATGTCTTCAAAATTGAACAAAATGATCGATTCGCTAAACAACATCGCCTCTAAACTTGAACAACTGGGAGATTTTGCCGAAACGCAAACCGACTCAATCGAGGAATTATCGGCAACGATTTGCACGATCCAGGAAACGACCGATAAAATCGCATCGGCCACGAAGAAGCTAGTGGACTAGAAGGAGTTTTCGCGTAATGACTTTTATGAATTCGGTTATTCTAACCTCGGAGGTGGTCGCATGATTGATCTCCGAGATCTGCACCAACGACGTCTGGAAATGTTCCGACTGTCTCCATTCCCCTTTTTCCTTGTAGCGCTGGTGATCAGTGGGTTCTTGTTCGGTCGTTGTCGGAAATGCTAGCTGCCTCCAGCCACTCCGCAAGGGGTGGCTTTCAACGATTTTCACCGGGACGTTGGATATGCTCATTGAATTGTTTGTCGGCTTCAACGATCTCGTTTTTTAGCTTATTGATTACGTCATCTGGTTGCGTCAACAAGTTCTCGTAGCTATGGAATTCTTTGAGCATCTTGCGGGCTACATTGAGAGGAATCCCTTTTTCCTTCAATTTTGCTGATTGCTCGGGTGTAGGCGCGTTTTTCTTGTCTGTTTGAGCGAGGGAGTACGCGTTAAAGTCTGCATTTGTCCATTCTGAGATATCGACATGCTGGAGTTCAGGATAAATCCCCTTCACCATCTTAATTTGTTGTTCCGATAGTTTCCAGTTTGCTTCGTGCTTCTTAAATTCTTCGCTATCCATATTTTTGATTTTGGGATATGTCGCTTCGGAGAGCACAGCCGGTGATGCCGCTGAACAGGAAAGTCACGGACGCAACAACTACCGCGATTCTTTTCAAAAACCCTTCCTCCTCTAAATATCTCCTAAGCAATTCTATCATCTAAAGTAATTTTCTTCAAATAAGTGTGGCTTTTGAATACTCTGTGGGAACGCCAGAGCCCAGTGTATCACCTAAAAAGTACCGCTTCGAAAGAGTGAAAAAGAAAGAAGAAGCCCAGTGTTTTGAACACAAGGCTTCTTTTTGCGATGACTGATGCGATTGTGTTATTTTTGTGGTGATGGAATCGGCGCCGAAGGGTTTCTGCCGGTACGCAGTTGTTTTAACCAAGGGAGGAGGTAGTGGTCAACGCCGTAACGGTAACTGTATGCTCCGGCAAAAAGCAAGAAAAGCGACAAAAGCATCATCTGTGGGTTCGTGGAAGAGGTGCCGGCCCAAAGAAAGTTTAAGTTCATGGTGATGCCGCCGAGCAGTGCGATGGTAGTAAGGCATCCCACAATCAGCCCTAAACCGGCGAGGACTTCAGCGTAGGGAATCAGATAGGAGAAGAACTTCGCGTTCGGCATGGCGACGGAACTGACGAAATCAGCGTACCAGGCTTTAACTTCGGGGTTGGCGCCTGTTTGCGCTTTTTCCAATACGCCTTTGAAAAAGCCCATGATGGCTGCCGGCGCTTTCTCTCCGGTCCAAGCGGGGTTATTCAACTTGCCCCAACCGCTGGTCAGCCACTGGTAACCCAACCAGAATCGGATCACCGTCCAGAGCGGCGCCAGCTTTGGATTCGAAAACCACTGTTGCATTCGGAAGCACATCCTTCCTCCAGATTGTTTTGCGACAAGTTTGAAAACTGTGAATCCTGGGTTACTTTGTATGCTAGCTGAAACTTGTGAAGATTTCATGAAGTTGCATCCACCTTGAACATGTAATCATTGGAAGGGTATACAAGGAAAAAGACCAGCCAGTGTGCTGGTCTTTTTTTACCCTGCGAGTGTCACTATTGCGGTATGGACAAAAATTCAACCTAATGTGTTACAATAAGTCTAACTATCTACAACCAGAAACATACAGCTCTAAAAGGAGGAAGAGCACCATGGATGTTCTGATCAGAAAGGCTTTGCCAAAAGAAAGCGCCATTATCACGGAGATCTCCTTTTTGTCGAAACAATACTGGAATTATCCGAAGGAATACTTCGAGATTTGGAAAGACGAATTGACGATTACGGCTGAGTATATAGAAAGAAACATCGTCTTCGTGGCTGAGGTTGACGGAAAAATCATCGGGTATGAATCTGTCGTCGAGGTGAAAGAAGACTTTTGGGCCGGGAATGTTTTTGTCCAAAAGGGTTTTTGGTTGGAGCATATGTTTATCCATCCAAGTTATATTGGAAAAGGTATTGGTTCAAAGCTAATCTTTTTTATCAAGACCTTTTGTAGAGAAGCAGGTATTTCTTCTTTAAATATATTTTCCGATCCCTATGCGAAAGGGTTTTATGAAAAGATGGGAGCGATGTACATAAGAGAATCGCCCTCAAGTATCCTGGGACGGACTGTATCTTTGTTTTCACTACAGGTCTAAAAGGGGGAATGGTCGTCAAGTCACTTCTCAGGTATGGCTGGCGTTAAAACTCAGGCTACATTAAAGGTCAAGCACCACTCACCTACCTTAAATTTCACACTGTCGCTTGGTGAATAAAATATATCCAACTAAGCACATAAGCAAGGATTGCCGATCCTGCGCCCCAGATGCTCCATTTGACCAATCCGGGAAGTCTGTCTTTATAGGCTGAGAAAATGGCCGATAAAACGAGCAGGACTATGAGCGAGCTAGTCAATTGAATGGCTATAATGCCAAAGCGATGGAACTGCCAGTCAATCGTCGCTAGGTTAAAGACAAAGAGCAGCAAAGCGCTTATGATCAGGCCGTAGGCGCTTCTATACGTATACAAATGGAGACACCTCCATAATGGATACATACCCGGAACAGATCACTGCAAGGAAGTGTCTTTTTAAACGTGATCGCTCCATTGTTTAATTTAAAATAATAATGCTGAAAATTGCTTATCGGACTTGTCGAGCGCTATTACTTATGGGATAAGTTTAAACGTTAGTTCCTTTGAGAGCGTTTTTCTAACCGCACAGTTGCTAGCTTTTTCAATTACCCATCGCTTTGTTTCCTTAGAAAGTTCACCGACGATATCTATGTTGTATTGGAATTTGGTTTTATTAGCATCGGTTCTGTCTAGATCGACTTTGACTATCACTTTATCGTATTTGATGTTATGGTGATCCATCAACATTCTGGCGCCGATATTCAGGCATGCAGATAATCCGGCGCATAACAGATCATGGGGTCTGAAATATTGTCCTTGTCCGCCTTTTTCCTCCGTCACGTCAGAAAAAACAATTGAAGTTTCATTAGAAATTTCAGTGCAATAGTTGGCGTTCTTACTTTCTGAAACGATCATCATGGCAGACCTCCTTTAATTATAAATTAGATTGATTATTTCAAATCGAATTTTTCGACGCGTCAAAATCTATTTCCTTCAAAAATTGGGCTGTTTTTCAAAAAAAGGCACACTTGCCGAAAGCGATACCGAAAACCAAGAAAGGTCCAGGACGTGCATCCTCGACCTTTTGGAAATCTAACTCCATGATATTGCTTATGAAATTGTTCAATTTGACGCAAGACTTCATTTGGAGAGGCCTATTATTAGGAGACGATAACGTATGGTATCTATTCAAACTGCATCGGTTTCCGATCTTGATTCCTTAGCAGATCTGTACGAAGAATTGGCAAGCAAGACAACAAACGTAGTCAAGATGCGGGAGCAATTCCGCTGGATGGATTCCAATCCCGATTACGTCGTTCTGGTTGCAAAAGAAGGGGAAACAGTGATCGGCTCAGCTATGGGCGTAGTTTGTCATGACTTGGTGGGTGATTGCGACCCCTTTATGGTCGTCGAAAACGTCATCGTGAGAAGCGCCTTCCGGGGAAAGGGAATCGGCAGGAGGCTCATGGAAAAGATTGAGGAAATCGCTGCTGCAAATAGTTGCCAATATATCATGTTTGTTTCCAGGACCGACAGGAAAGGGGCGCACAGATTCTATCAATCAATCGGATATAGCTTGGATGTTGTTCAAGGGTTTAAAAAATTTCTCTAACGAGTGTTGCGCCCTGTAGTTGTATGCCAAACTACATCTTTGAGCCTAGCCAATGGTCGGGAATGCTTATAGAAGGCGGTAACTTGGTATGGATATCGCCATTAGCCGAATTTACCTGAGATTGTGTAATGAAAATACTCCCCGTCAGGTTCGCGCCGCTTAAATCAGCGTCTCTTAAATCGGCGCCGAGAAAGTCACTCACTCGTAAGTCGGTTGCTCGGAGATCAGCGGCGATGAGTATGGCGCCCCTCAAATTAGATCCCTTAAGGTCTGCGCCTCTTAAATTCGCACCGATTAGATTGCTCCCCCTGCTTATATTTCTCAGTTTCCTTTGTTTCGCTTCTTTCCTGACTTTTGCTCTGACGAATTCACTGGTTTGCATAAGCAAGTCACTCACAATGACTCTGTGTTTTGGCACATCAAGCTCTAAAATGGCCTTGGGAGTAAGATCTGTAAGCTGTTCCGTTGCTTCAATCGCCTTCTGCAATTCTTTATGAATCGGCCGAGTTTCTTCAAGGCTCAACGCTTCATTCAAGTAACGGAGCATTTCATGAAGTTGCTGCATGATCGGAAATACATCAAACATTTCGCGAGCTGACTGGGGGTTCTCTCGCCAATCAATTCCGTTGTACGTGAATTGGGAAACCTTCTGACCGGCTCCAAAACACTCATAGACAGTACAGCCTCGAAAGCCGCAAGTTCTTAAATTATTATGAATACTGCAACGATAATCTAATTGCAGATTGCTACAGGGAATTCCCGCCTTTTTGTCAACGGCAAAATCAGCAGATTTAGAATACGGTAACGCTACACAGCACAAACCAAAACAATGGACACAGTCGACAGTAAATTTTGTTAAGCAACGATTCGGAATTTGTTGGGTAGACAAAAACACACTTCCTTACTAGATATCTCGATATATTACCCTTACATAAAAAAGCTATTGGAATGAAACATATATCACCAATAGCATGTTTAATATATCAGATCCTCCGGGTTAGGGCAACGTGTCCCACAGCGGGCGGTCCGCCTGACTTTTTGATTGTGGCAAAGCGACTATAAAGTTTTGTCAATGACAGTATATCGTATGTCCTGAACTAGCACAATTCAAAACATTAAAAATGTATAAGGTTTATAACGCACAAATTGAAAAACCCCAGCCTCAAAGCCGGGGTCAACTATTTTAATTTAATAGACGCAAGTTCATCGAACATCGAATTGAACGGTTCCATCCGGTAAGACTTGACTTGGCATCGCGATAAATAATCCGTTTTTTCCTTCGATCACTTTAATCTCGTGAACTGCAAACGAATCGTCAATTGTTACAGAAGCAAGTGCTTTAACGGAGCCATGGAGGTTAACGCGATTGAACCTGACTTCTGTAATTTTCGTTGAAAACATCTCCCCTTCTCCCGCTGAAAACTACCTTCAACATCATTGTATAACTTTTGAAGAAGGAACACAATGACGTATAAATAATTTAACTAATCTGTTAGCCTGCTTCTCTCAATACCCGTTCTTTTAATTCTTTTGGATAATTTAGCGAATTGGTCGATTCAAGGATCAGCAGCCCGGCTGTATGGCGTAAGCTGTGGAATGTCGTCTTTAGCAGGCCAGCTTCGATCAACAGCTTCTCGAACATCCGCGTAAACACCCTGGGGTCTAGTGGACTGCTGTCCTTCGCACAGAATATCAGGTCATAATTCAGGTACCTCTCCCCTGCCCACTTTTTGTCCTGCTCGATCAAGACTTTGAGGCGTACCCTGTGGCCTAAAATCCATCAATTCTGTACGCTCTGAGCTTGCGGAGGCCTGTCTTAGCCATCTGAACTTAAAAACAGTTGTCACGGGAAAAAAGCCCATTACTTTATCTTATCAATTTAAGAATAATAAACCTGCCTATCGCCAAAAATAATGACACCTTGAATTAAAATATACGACGGAGTTGATATTTTTGGGTACAGCAGTATCCTGGGTCTTGCTTATCTTACCGTGGTTTTTGTTGATACCGTTAAATATGAAACGAGTTAAACGCTTCTTATCTGTTGCGTTCTTCACAACCATAGTCGACACCATTCTTTTCCAAACAGCTGAAGTGCTGAATTGGTGGAATGTTTCAAGTAACGTTGCTTTTCTAACAAGCGTGTCGTCTTTTACTTATGGTTTCTTACCAGTAACTACTATTATTGTTTTTTACTTTACTTATCCAAATGTATGGCTGTTTTTTGGGGTTAACTTTGTGATAGACGCATTACAAGCGTTTATCATCAGCCCTTATGTTTTTATGAAAGTCGGACTTTATCAGTTAAACTCTATGAGTAATTTAGGGCTTTTTTTTCTATTGATTGGACACCTTCCAATAATTTTTCTTTATCAGAGATGGTATGACGAATTTGCCGGAGAAGTGAGTTATTTACCTAAACTAAAACTTGCAATCGCAAAAAGACTTACATCAAACAAGAAGTAGCTGAACAAGCTTAAAGACACCCCACAACACACACGCAAAAAAGCCCAGGACTGCTAATCCTGGACCTGAACTGCTTCATCTGAATTTATACGTGGCGTCATCGCAGGCGTCACGCCAGGCGTCAAACCCCCACCGCAACACTCCCATACATCCAAACAACCCAATAAAATCAATGGTCGGGGCGACAGGATTCGAACCTGCGGCCTCTTGGTCCCGAACCAAGCGCGCTACCAAGCTGCGCCACTATGTTCCTCATTCTAACCCCGCCTACCCGCCACGTCAATGGCTCTCCATTATAACCCACTACTGCTCTCCCCCGCTGTTATTCCCCGTGGCGCCATCGATAGGCGTCTGGATTGGCGTCTGCCCAAAAATCGAACTCCACTCAGCGTCTTGGCATTTTTCATCAACTTTTTTTGTGAGCAGTATGCCGTTCATCTGAGCGAGGGCTTTATCCATATCGTCCACGCTCACGTGGTCCAGGTAGATATCGGCCGTAGTCTGAATGGTGGTATGGCCCAGCATCTCCTGAACTACCTTCAAGGATTTCGAGCTGGCCAGCAGCAGCATCCCGGCAGTGTGGCGCAGGCTATGGAATGTCGTTTTGGGCAGCCCGGCGTCCTTCAGCAGTTTTTCAAACAGCCGCGAGAAGCCACGCGGGTCCAGCGGCGCGCCGTCCTTCTGGCAGAACACCAGGTCGTAGCTTTTATAACTCTTGCCGGCATAAGCCCGTTCCTCTTCTATACGGAGTTTGTGGTTATGAAGGTCGATCATAATGTCCATCGGGATCGGCAGCGGCCGTTTGCTGCGCTCACTCTTTGGCGATTGGAAGATCAGCCGGTTGATCCGTCCACCATTGCCGTCAGGGATAGATACCCGGATTAGCGTCTGCCTCACATACAGGATCCGCTTTTCAAAGTCGATGTCCTGCCAGCGGAGGCCCAGCAGTTCTCCCCGACGCAGGCCCAAACGAATCTCCAGCAGAAATGCAGGGTAGAATCGATGCGTCTCAATCAAATTAAGAAATTGCCGGATTTCCTCAAGTTTCATGACGCGGATATCCGGCTTTTCTTTTTTGGGCAGCTTAACTGCGTCGGACGGGTTCTTCAGCAGCTTGCCTTCCTCAACGGCCTGACGGAAGGCACAGTGGATCACATTATGAATGTGGCGGATCGTCTTCGGGGCCAACCCTCCCCCATCGGCACCGCCGCATTGCTGCTTGACGTTGTACATCCGTTGGATGTCGGAGGTCTGCACTTTCTGAAGGGCAAGCGATCCCAGCGTGGGCACGATATGAACCCTGGCCATCGTTTCGTACTGGGCATAGGTCGTAGGCTTTACGTTGGGCTGGATACATTCGGCAAGCCAATAGGACAACCAGTCCTTTACGGCCATCTTGTTGGGCTCGACGAAGTTGCCGGTGAGGATCGCTGCCTTCGCAGTGATCATCTTGTTGTAGGCTTCTTCGTGGGTCTTGCCGAGATAGTTGTAGCGTTTCTTGTGGCCGGTGGTAGGGTCCGTGTGGAAGAAACGGGCTTCCCAGCGGCCGTCTTTACGGAGGTATACGTTGCCCTCGCCGTTGTTGCGTCTGGTCATGGTGGTCCACCTTCCCTGTGGTTAGTTAGGGTCAGTGGACAGTTTTGATTAGGTTGGGGTTAGGAGTCAAGCGGAGAATAGATAAGATGAGATTTTCAGCGAATAAAACATAGCTATTAATGTATGGAAATTATTTCTTATGATGCTATAATTGTACGTGGGGGTGATTACATGAGAATAGGGAGAACCATTTGGCTTATAGATGCTGCGTATTTATTTAATGGACAAGAATCAGTCAGTAATTCTTATGCATTTGACTATCTAAAATTGCAAAATAAGTTGGAAATGGACGGAAAAATAGATCGAGCATATTATCTAAATTGTACACATGATCCACCGAGTGATAGACAAACACACTTTCATACTTGGTTACAAAAACCTAAACCAGAAGGGCCAAACATTATACCGATACTATATAAATTAAAGTTAAAGGAATATGATTGTCCCCATTGCAAAATGAAGTATAGTTTGCCAGTTCAAAAAGGTGTAGATGTTGGTCTCGCTACACTGATTGTAAGTCTAGGGCACCAACATCAGTATGATAATTTAATCTTATCTTCAGGTGATAGTGACTTAAAAGATGCAATTGTGTTTATGAAAAAAAATCTAGGAAAAAGACTCGAGCTTTGTGTATTTCGTTACGGAATTGCATCTGAATTAGATTCATACGCAGATAACATTTACTGGATAAACGATTTTTATCTCGAAGTAAGCAAAGAAAAAACATAGAAATGAAAAGTTAGGACCGCAGAGATAATTCCGATCCCATATATCGTAATCCCCCAACTAGCGACAGATATAACCTGCATGGAGACGCGAGGGTCTAGCAGTTGTTTCCCAAAGCAAAATGTATATGGTTCGAAAATATATTTATGATTTAGGAGGTTTAATATATGGGATTAAAAGTCGAAATGCCTGAGCTTTTCAAGGAAACTTTGCAACACGGAATAAACTTTTTTGCTGGTGCAGGATTTTCAAAGCTTCCCGATACCCAAGGAAATAAATTACCAGATGCGAAAGAACTTTGTTCGGAGATTTGCACGACTTTTGATTTAAAACATGGGTACGGAAATGATTTAGAAAGAATTTCTACAATTGTTAATACCAAATATAAACAACGTTATCAAGAATTTTTACGAGAAAAATTTACTGTAAAGTCATACAATCCGTTGTATGATCAAATAAACAAAATTAACATTAATTCCTTTATTACTACAAATATTGACAATATTATTCATTGTGTTATGGATAACAGTAATAAATATTATCTAAATAGTTTAACCTATTATGGAGCTACGAAAAGGAGTAAATCAGCACTCTCTTATATACCTTTGCATGGTGACGTTAAAAATATCTATTCAACTTTATATTTTGGAAAATTTGATTTAGCAACAGTAGATATTAGCAATAGGGATCTTTTTGATATAATGATAGCCAAATTGATGGAATGTCCAACGTTATTTATCGGATATGGGTTTCATGACTCTGGTGTTGAACGTGCTATTGGGAGAATATTAGAATCTCAAAATAAAAAGAATATCTGGATACAATGTCTTCCCGGAAATGAAAATATTGAACTATATAGGGACATGAATTGTTACATTATTGAAGGAACTACCGAAGATTTTCTCCAGTGGATTAGAGATGAACTTAAGTCTGAAGAAATTATCACATCAAGTTTTGATTCACCGTTCTTGGCTCAATACAAAGTTCCGACAATAAATGAAGTAGAAGCAGTCCCGGTAAATGAATATTATATTAATGCGAGAACCCATTGGTATAATATTATAGCGAATCAAGCATTCCAAACAAAAAAAATCAACGAAATCCACGAAGCTTCAATAGCTAATAAAAATGTTATAGTTGTAGGAATACCCTTTTCGGGAAAAACAACTGATATGATGCAATTATCTCTTCAACTAAATTCAAATATGAAGCTGGTAGTTAAAGATTTAACACCTGAAATTTCCAAGCATATAATTAATGAGCTTAGAGGAGTTGACGCAACGATTTTAGTAGACAACTGTTCTGAGGACATGTATGCTTATTATCTTTTGGCGAGTTGCCCTAATATCAAGACTATAGGATTTATAGATGAACATTCATTTGAATCCACGAAGCACATTATTAGTGGATTAATATATAAAAAAATAGATATTAGTGAGTTGGATTTAGCAGAAGCCCAATGCATTTATGAAAAAATCCCTCAATCCTTGCGTACTGATAACTTTGCCTATAAAAAAAATAGGCTTGAAAGATTTTCAATGCTTGAAATGATGTCTAATAATGTAAAGAATATAATGACTGAATCAAAAATACAAACTTTTCTTCAAAGAATAAAAGCAACGACACCAGATGCATTCGAGGTTATTAAATTAACGTCTTATCTATTTGTAAATAATTCCGCGCTATCGATTGATATATTGTGTTCTTATTTTAATATTACTAATTACGATAAAATTTCTACGCTATTATCTACTGTAAAGATGTTACTAACTGAAGCTGATATTCGGTTAACCCAAGATGAAGTAGATGGAGAATTTTATTATTTAAGGTCGAATTTATTTTCGCATTACGTTAATAAATTGTTAATGTATAGACATTCCGCCGATTATGCAGAAACTATTAAAAAGTTTGTTTTTAACGTATCACCCTATAAAACGTATAAATACCATGTTTTCAAACGCACTGCATATGATGCGAAATTATTTTATCGCTTATTTAATGATGAAGCACACGAATTGTATAAGAGAATTTACTCATATAACCCCACCGCTTACACTTTACAGCAATGGGCGCTGTACAAAGTTGAACTTAAAGATTACCCTGGTGCATTTGCCGATATTGATAAAGCAATTACTATGGATAGATATAATTTTAGTATAAAAAACACAAGAGCAATTGTTTTGTTTGAAGCTAACAAAGAAATAAAAACTGGTCTAGCTATAACTGAGATGATAGAAGCAATGGATATATTATCCGAATGCTATAGAAGTGATAAACGTAAAGTATTTCACGCTCAGAAATATGCTGAATTTGCCCTTTATTTTGCGACGGTCCTTTCGTATTATGAGTTTATTGATCAAGCAATTACATGGCTAAAAGAGATTTCAAAAGATTTTAAAAGCTATAAAACAAAAGAACTTTTGAATAAATTAATTAATATAAAACGCTAAAATTAAACCAGGGGTTGTGCATAAATAGCTTATACCGAAAATACGATCCTTTTATTGTTGACTTCCTCCCCCACTAGAGCGATGATGTCCACGACCCCACCACCATCGCCAAGGAGGAATTTTATAGGCCATAACCGGTTTCCCGACAAATTAAGATTGAGCTAATTTCGCGAACAACCGTCACTCAACGAACATTCCAGAGGAGGGACTCTATCGACCTTGACCGGCTCCCCACAAAACTAAATCTACCTTGAGCTAATACCGCTAGAATCTCAATCTCAATACGAAGGAGGTCGATCTATGGACACAGCACCGGCACCGCTTGCTCTCTGATAACCGCATACGGGAAGTGTATCTTCAAGGATGGGCTAGGATTGTTGGCGATAGCCCGCTGGCTGAACTGTTTATGGAATGCCATCAGCCACGGTAAGGCCAATCAGGCTGCATCCCCGTTAGGCCAGCAACTCTTGGACAGCACCGGCGACAACTGGCCAAGTGTCCGTCAGCAATAGTCGCCCACATTGTCTGAGGGGAAGTCCGTCCTCCAAAAGGGCAGGCGAGTTTGCCCAGGATACCCGAGGGGCAGTCTGCCATTACGACTGACGGTGAAGTCTGTCCAACCATCCCGAAGGATACGTCTATCCAGATATCAAGCGAGGGCACTCTGATCAACCGCCGTCGCTTAGAGGTCGTGGCTCTCTATTCGGTTATCAAAGAGCAAACCAGCCTCCGTTGCCGGAGGCCGTGTGTCCTTCGCTATTCAATTACGGCTGCTCGGGCCTACTACCCTCTTCCCTATCGGCATTTAGCTTATCGAGTCGCTCATTCATCTTCTCAAGCTGCTTGGCGATGGCGGCCAGCGATCCGAGTAACTGCGGGATATCCCGTTCGAAGAACTTCCTTCCGAAGCCGGTCCTCATGAATTCGTCCATACTGCCCCTCCTTGATGGTGTTTTTTGGTTTGGTCTTGGAGCAGTGTAAGCTTATCTAGACGTCCATGATCAGTAAAGTTAATCTTATCATCCTTGCGCTGGCAAATAAGGGAGCGCGCTATTCCACCGAAACCAGATACGCCCCCAGCAATATCACCAAGCCGCCAACCCATCTGATCGTTGGGATCGATTCCCCGAAGAACAGCCACCCTAGGATAATACCGATTAAATAGCTGGAGCTTTGGGCCGGGTAGGCGACGCTGAACGGGGCAAGCGACAACACTCTGAACCATACCACTAACCCCGCCGTCAGCGCCAGCACGCCCCCGAGTATTCCCGGAGAGGTAACGGTGGCGAGTAGGTTATTCCATTGAAAGCCGCCCATCCGGTCGAGGTCCCACTTTATAAGAACCTGTCCCACCAACAGCATGATAATGTTCAGCCCAAGGAGTAGCCATGCCTGAAGACTCAACGTAATTGCCCCCTTTTGGATATCGTCAGATTATCCATTCCCCGAGGGAAGGGGCAATAGTCGGGTGAAAGCGTTCCGAACATGCCATTCAGTTTTTTAACCGATAACTTTTTGATTTCAGGTAAGACGTGGCTATACGTGTTCATGATTACTGTAATGCTGCTGTGACCAAGAAGTTCTTGGGCCACTTTTGGGTGCACATTCTTCTCAAGCAATTGGGTTGCATAGGTGTGGCGTAAGGCATGAATATTTGTTTTTGGCAAACTCGCTTTGTTTAGTAATACATGAAAAGCACGTGTCAGATTACTCTGGTCCATCATTGTGCCGTTACGATGCGTGACGACATATCCACTGTTTATATATTCATGCCCGTATGTCAGCGATTCCTCTACTTGAACCCGTTTCCATTCTTTAAGGAGGTTTGCAAGCACATCGAACAGGGGAATGTCTCTCTTCCCACTCTTTGATTTGGGTGCTTGAATCACAACTCTTGTTTTTCTTCGACCTTCCGGTGCTTTCAATCTAATTGCTGAGCGACGTATTCGGATAAGATTCTGTGAAAAATCGACGTCGTCCCATCGTAATGCCAACAGCTCCCCTAGCCGTAAACCTGTACCTAGTAATAATGCAAATGCAGTTCCTAATCGATCAGACATAGCTGATTGGACAAATCGTTGCAATTCATCTGTCGACAAAACTCGTATTTCTTTTTTAGTTTGATTTGGCCTACGGACTTTATCAACCACGTTAGTAAGGAGAATTCCTTCATTTACAGCCTGGGCAAATGCACTTCTTGTAACTACTCGAATTAGGTCGACTGTTCGAGTTGATAGACCCGAATTGCGCTTATCACTTAGCATTTTTTGAAAGTGGAAGCTGGTTAGTTTTTGAATCTTTTCTTTCCCTAATTCCGGGACGAGATGACACCGACAAATATACTCATAATTTTCCCATGTCTTTGGACGAACACTTGGTTTGATGTAAGTCTCTAGCCACAACTGAAGCCATTTTTCGAGGGTAATGTCATTGGGTAGAAGAAACCGTTTTTGTTGTAGTTCATGAATAGACTTGTTTTTCCAAGCGAGAGCGTCTTGCATTGTCTTAAACCGTTTTCGAACGTAATGAAGTCGACCGTCTTTCTTTCGACCAATTGTGATCTGAGCATTCCAGTAACCATCCTTGCTTCTAAATACGCTGCCCTCACCATTAGCTCGTTTTTTCGCCATTCTTCCCTACCCCTTAAAAGATTGAGTAGGGCAAGCTTATCCAGTTCTCTATGGAATATGATAGGTGATGGTTGGAGGACCGCCGTTAGGCGATCCTCTTCTTGTTGGGCTGCTTGGTAATATCGTGCTTCCTTGATTTGAGCCGAATGCCCAGCCGCTTTACATCTGATGGCGCCTTACCAATAAACTCGAAAGGAATCTCCCGCCATTGCCGGACCTTCAGTTGATCCTCATTCATAGCCGGGTATTCCTCGTGGCTCACTTTGTCCGGCCGGTTCGTAGAATCCTTCAGGATGAAGTTAGCCAGGCGTTCAAGCTGAATACCGTCAGGAACCTCACCCACCTGTGAGACATACGCCTCAAGCAAATCATCGACTGTTTTGATCCTCCAGGGCACCGGCAGTTTACGCTTCACCAGTTCCGTAACGGCAGCCTCGAATACTAACTTATAATTCCTGTCCGGCGAGAACATGCCCTCATACATCACGCCGCCTCCTCCCTTTCGTTTACCTGGGCGATCCGCTGGATTGCCGTTCGGATATGGTTGCTCACTGCCTGTTGGGAGATGTTCATCCAATGGGCGGCATCTTTTTGCGTCCAATCCCTGACGAAGACCAACTGCATCGCCTGCATCTGACGTCGGTTCAGCCGGGCCTCTTCTATCAGCCGCGCCAGGTCCAATAATAAAACGCTGGCATCGTAATCCCCGCGAAGAAACCGTCCTTCCCGAATATGGTGTAGTTGCGTCAGAAGGGCGTAGATACCATACTCCTGCTCTAACGGATAGGCATCATCAAGCCGTTTCTGCTTGGTGGCCAGGTCAATGACTTTCCCCAGTTAGGCCACTTCCTTTTTCAGACGGAGTAATGCGGCATCGACGAGGTTATAGAGTTCTTGCCGGGAGCCCTCGTTCGTAATCTCGAAATCCACGCAGAACTTATCGACCGTCTGCTCCGTCTCATGGCGGAGGCGAGAATACTTGACCGTCTCCCCCATCGCCTTCATCCTGCGGAGCCGTGTGAGTTCCGATGCCCGGATGCGGCCGATGGTGAACCCCGCCTTCAGCAAAGCGAAGTATTCGTTCCACTGGCGGAGATCGGTGATCACGATGTTATCGTCCGGCCCCGTTTCCTCCTCGATTTGCCGAAGAAGATAGTTCACCCAAACGTCCGGGCTGATTTGACGAAGGGCTTGTCCAACGTCTTGGTAGAGTTCGCGGGGCTTGCCGTTTTGAGCCGCGTCGGGAAATAGGTCATTGCAGACAGCGCGGAGAGCATCCCCCAAAGCATACCGTTGGAAACCGAAGTGGTTTACCAGATAATCCGCCACCGAATCCTTGCCGGCGCGCATCTTACCGGTCAGTGCAATTCGAACTCCTGTCATTATGCGATCTTCCTTTCATTTCTCTTATTGTCGATGGCTTCCCATCGCTTCAAAACCTCGAGCTTTTTGAACAGCCGTTCGTAGTAATAAATATCCCGTCGAGTAAGCCCGTGGACTTTTCGTTGTTCGCCAGGCTTCATTTGTTTGGTGATGCCGTTCATGAAGGTGATGAACAAACGGCCCTCCCCTTCTGCCTGCGCCAAAACCTTGCGATATTCAATGACCTTTCCCAAGCATGTGCTCCTTTCTACGCTGCCCTGGCCCTGGCGACCTCGGCATATTCCTCTTCCCGTTCAATTAAGATGAAGTTAAAACCATTCTTCCGGGCGGCTACCGCTGTACTGCCGCTGCCACCAAAGGGATCGAGGACGATGCCTCCCGGCGGCGTGACCAGTTTAATCAGCCATGCCATCAATTCAACGGGCTTCACGGTCGGGTGATGGTTGCGGCTCTTTACCGGCTTTCGTTCGTTGCCGTCCAGCGTGTACTTGCTGTTGATGACGCCGCGCCCCGATCCCGGATAGGTGCGCCGCTCCTCCAGGTCGATGACGTTGCCTTGCCAGTCGCTGTTGCGATCCTTCTTCGATGATTTCTTGGACAGTTCTTTCGGCGTGATATTGAAGAAAGGGCTGTACCATTCATCGGCGTCCACGGTCACGCAGTTGGCCGGGAAGCGCCCTTCCTCCGGGGGCAGGCCGTCCTCCGTCATGTAGCCCATGACCTCACTGGTGTTCTTCCAACTGTTCGTGTTGTTCTCGACAGGATGGTGCCGCAGCTTCTGCCGTTCCTTTTCGTCAGCGAAGGGGATCCGGCAGTCACGAATGTTGATGGCGCCAGTACCATACTGCTCAACGGTATCGCAGGTATTGCCTAGCAAAGGCTTCCTCGCCAAGATTACCGGCTCGTGTGCGGGTTTTAGCGATGTCCCCCAACCATGCCACTGTTTGGCGAGGTCCGTGGTAGGCTCGGTAATCTGATGAACGATTTTCCCCGTCTGCTCACCGGCAAACAACGAGGAACCATCGGCTCTGCCGTGGCCGTTGCGCTTATCCGGCACTTCTCGTTCGCCGATGACATGCCGTTCCACCCCGGCCCGTTTGTCGAAGGCTTTACTGATGTCCAAGCTTTTGGGGAAGCCGCTTGTGTACAGCCATTCAACGACATCTCGGATCTCAAACCCGGCCATGCGGAGGGAAATCGTCATCAGGTCCTGTGTTCGCGTACCGGAGAAGCACAGGATATGGCCGCCCGGCTTCAATACGCGGAATACCTCATTCCAGATGGCCGGTCCCGGGACAAAGCTGTCCCAGGACTTGCCCATGAATCCGTTAGCTCGGTGGGTGTAGTCCTCACCGGCCATCCATTTGGAGAGAACCTCACGGATATTGGGCTCTTTGGAAAGACCATAAGGTGGGTCGGTGACGCAGGAGTCGATGGAGTTGTCGGGAATGGACTTCAGGATATCCAGAGAGTCTCCAGTCAGAACCACGTTCTTCGGTGTATCTGATGCCAATGGATGACCTCCTTTTATTTCTTAAGCAAAGCTCATTTGTTATAATGGTGACGAGAAGAGTTCTGAAAGGCAGGTGCCTAATGCTCGGGATGTTAGAGTTAACCGTAGGTTCCATCTTTCTAGTCCTTTTACTTGTGTTCGTTAAAGTAGGCATTCCCGTTTTACTTATCATAGGAGCCTACATCGCATATAAAAGGTTCAGTTCACCGGCTGAAGTTGCGAAAAGGCGATATGCCAAAGGTGAAATTACCTTTCAGGAGTTACAGGATATCCTGAGGAATTTAGAAGTCATGAAGTAGCCTCTTTCGCTAACTCGCTTTATCCCACATCGTCTTCGGCAGCTTCCCCACCGTATCCATCAGGAGTTCATAGACGTCCAGGTCCATCAGATCGGCCTGGGCGTTTTCTTTTTGGCTAATCAAATCCCGCAGGGTCGGCCGTTTTTCCCGCAGCTTCCGCATGGCCCGGTTATGGCCCTCCATATGGGGACCGTGGTGTTCCTTCAACGTGTCCCATTTTAGGGGGTCCATGGCGCGAACCGTTTCAAACATAGAAGTAACCACGTCGTGGGTATCTTCTTGGGCACCACGCTCCCAGATACGCTGTTTGAACACATGCTTCACCAGGGCTTCCTCGGAAAAATCCAGCATGAACGGAGGCATCATCACGCCCATGGGGTAAAGGGAGCGGATGGCTTGCAACGGTTCTCTAGGATGATCCTTCTTCATTTGCTTGCACCTAGCAAGCTGTTCCTCCATCATCCCGTGATATAGCCAAGGGTCACGTGCCTCATAGGGAATTACATATCCCCAAGGTTTATTAGCCCGGAAGCCTCCGGCGATCCGACGGTTCCGAAGCGTGTAGGTGATGAGGTGGTCGTAGACCGTTTTGCTCACGCCGATGAAAAGGAAGGTCACTGTCTCGCCACGGATCGGCTCGTAAGAATGTCCTGCTTTGACCATGCCGTTGAGGAACCGATCCGTGTTTCCCATGTCGTCGTACTTGCCGAGGTAAAGAGCTGATGCGAAGGCGGAGGATTTTCGCCCCTTATCGGTAGACCGCAATGCGATCACTCGGCCATGCTGGACCGGCTTGCATCCTTCCTTGACATAGTTCTCATTGATGAACTGCTCCAGATTGCGGAGATCGGTCAGCCGTTCTGGCTCAAGGTGGGTGCGTTCACTCCAGCAGATGGGAGTGAGGTCAATCGTAAATCGGCTCAAGCAGTCTTCCTCCCCTCTGTTCCGGTATGGCCGAATCCGCCGCTGCCTCGTTTGGTTTTTCTAAGGTCTACTGAGTCTGAATAATCTACGCCAAATAAAACAGGTTGAAAAACCATTTGAGCGATCCGGTCCCCTTGAAGGATGCGAAACTGTTCCTCACCAAAGTTAATTAAAATGACGCGAAGCTCACCGGCATAATCAGCATCGATGGTTCCTGGTGAATTCAGCACCGTAATCCCTTCTTTTAATGCCAATCCACTCCTGGGTCGGATTTGAGCCTCCACACCCACAGGTAGCTGGATGCCAATACCTGTCCGAACAAGAACGCGTTCCCCTGGTTCTACCCAAAACTCTTGATAGCCTAAGTTTTTTTCAATGCAATCAATTTCGTCTAGAGGAAACACTCCGAGAGCGTGAAGATCAAAACCACTAGCGTATTCCGTCTGTTGTTTGGGAAAAATGGCCTCTGGGTGAAGACGAATGATTTCAACGTTCAAATCTGTTCCCCCTAACCTGCCTTGTTTAATTCATGAAACTTCCGCTTTGGATACTCGTAATTCTTTCGCACATCTCCCCATGAGGACACTCGTGTAAAGTAGCCAATAACCCGCGTCAGATGATCTGTAATTGGCTGCCCACAGATGGGGCAGGTAGTCCCGGTGCCGACGATCGCCATATGACCGTGGGCGCAAATGCCAAATCCATAGTTGATGGCGAAGTGTTCAATTCCCTCGGATAAGGAAATCAGGATGAGTTTCTTCATTATATAAGGGTCAGTGATCTGTTCCTGAACATTCAGGTGAAGGATGCCGCCGCCGCTGACGTGTTTCATAAACCGGCCCGTCAGTTTGATGCGGTCGACGGTGCCCATATCGGCAATGAGCGGGACATACTGATTCGAATACAGTTCAAAGGGTTGCAACTTTCCATAGACAAGCCGGTCCTTTTTCGCCAAGGTAGCTGCCGTGCTTTCCGCAGGAATTTCCTCGGTGTTGAAGGAATGACCTGTTCCCCGACTGAAGATGGCGGCGTATTCCTCCGTCCGCTTCAGTACCTTTTCGGTAAACGCCTGGCCCTCAGCGGTTTCCATCGGCAGCCCCATGAACTCGCACATCTCATATTGGCCGTGGATGCCGATGGTGGAGAACAGCATGTCCAGCGAGAACCAATCGAGGGGCTTGAAGAACTTCAGGAATCCTTTCTTCACTCGGCGGCGAAGGATTTCTTCCCGGTGGACCAGCAGCAAATCTCTTGCCATTCTCGCCCGGCGATCCAACAGAACAAAGAAATGCTTCTCGTCACGCGCATCCAGCGCAAGACGGGGGAAGTTGATGGTCACCACTCGGTGGGAACCGATGTTTAGGCCGCCGTTGCCGAAGCTATCGGCCCTGTACTTCATCCGTTCGGTGTCGTTTACGTAACGGCAGCACATTGCGATCTTGGAGCCTTCATTGGCGTAGATGTTGAGCACACCCAGTTTGACGTTAATCCGGCTGATAAAGTCCAGGAAGTCCTCGTCGATGGGTCGCCGATCCTTATCGACCGACAGGTTGGCCGTCATGACGGGGAAGCGGTACGGCAGGCCAGTAGACGGGTCGCCTTGGGCGAAGAACTCGGCGATTACCTTCTGCACGGTCATCACATACTCGACATCTACTTCCGTCCCGTCGGGATACCGGTACTCTTCAAAGAGCTTCTTGAGGTTTTCCCGGTCAAAGATAGACACGTTAGAAAAGGGCGATTGGCCCGAAATTCTGAACTTGTTATTGGCCACGTGGACGAACTTTTGCCAGAGGTTCTCGATATAGGCCCGGTCCTCCGCTCTTTCCGGATCGCGACCTTCCTTTTTGAGATACCACGCCAGGTTGACGATAAAATCCCCTGGCGCCACCGCACCGGCAAACTCCTGGCTCAAATCCATGACCACTTCCGTGACTTGGGCCACGAAGCTGTCCGAACGCCTCGGCGGTAGGCTATGAAGTTGACCGTATTGCCGCCCCTCGATCATGAGGTTTGATGTGGAGAAGGCGAAGCAATAGGGTACTTGAATCCCTTGGCCGGAGCTGTCGTGGAAGTACAGCTCCCCCCGCCAGATCGCCGAGAGCATCTGGTTGGCCCGGTGGAGGCCGAAGCGTTTTTTGCTGTATCGCCACAGCAGGTAGTAGCCCTCCAATTTCAAGATGCCTTTTGTCACTTCGGCCTGGTAGTTGTTTGCCGACAGTTCCTCGTTGGAGTTGGCGTTTTGATCCACGCTGGTATCGGCCAGCCGCTTGGTGAAGTAGTCGTGGGACATCTGGCCGACATCCACTTTGTTCGGGCTGATGCCTTCGAGTTCGAGCAGCTTGAGGCCGATAGGATCATTGGCAAACTTCTGATAGAGACGGTGGAATCCAGGTTCAAAGGTCAGCGATAACTTCAAGCCACCCTCTCCTTCCGTCGATGGTACACGATTTGATTGGAACTGGCGGGGAATGCGCCGGTGCGTAAGTCCTCCCGATATTCGCCAGCGACAATGACATCACATAGGTCGATGATGACCTCGGGGATCTTGTTCAGGTCATAGCCGGTATACAGCCAGGTCTCAAGGCCGAAGGATTTTACGGCAGCCAGGATGGTCCGCAACGCTTCTGGCTGCTCCATGGGCTCCCCGCCAAGGAAGACCACGGAATCGTAGACCGCCCGGTGCTTTCGGAGCCGGGCGAAGATGTCATCAATCGCCATCTCCTCCCCGCCGTCCATGGGTTGCAATTCTGGATTGTGGCAGCCGGGGCACCGCTTACGGCAACCTTGAAAGAAGATGCTGAAGGCAATGCCGTTGGCGTCGGTGGTGTTGAAGTCATGAAACCCCGCCACGCGAACCGTTTGCATCAGGCCACCTCCTTCACGTGGCTGGCCCTTACTTGCCACTTGCGAAAGCCTTGCCGGTCTACCCACACCCAGAGTTCAAAGTCGATGACATCATCCAGGTTGTGCTGGGCGATGGTTGCTTGGATGTCGGCGATCTCTTTGCGGTAATTCGCCGGAGAGAACTTTTTCGTCCGCTTGGACTGCACCGCTAGGATCCGCCGTCGGCTGATACCCAGCACATCGACCTTGGAGTGCGAACCGGCAGACCGGAGTACCAGATATCCTTGGCTGGTCAGTTCGTGAACAATCTTTCGCTCAATCTCATAGCCTCGCTGATAATTGGTCCGCCCCATTTAGGCCGCCACCTGTTCGTTCATGCGATGGCAGTGGGGCTTGTACAGGCAGAAAAAACACTTCTCAATCATTGCGGCAGGAATTTCATTGGCGTAGCATTTCTGGGCGACAACAGCGAACTTGTCCAAGAGCCGGTTGCGGTCTTCATCGGTAACCTTCAGATAAAACGCGCGCATGTCTGGCTTTGCCTCGGCTCCCTTGGTCCAACTGTCCTTCGCGAGGGATTCGTAGACAATGAGGAACTCGTTAAGGCCAAAGAGCAGAGAATAGGCGATGCATTGCTCCTTGTGATCCTCCTGGGCATCTTTCAGCCGGTACGAGCCGATCGCCCCGATGGTCGATGACTTCGTCTTAAACTCAAATCCGATCTTGCTGCCATCCGGCTGGTACAGCAACACGCCGTCCATCATGCCGTACAATTGGAACCGCTGACCGTTGTGTTCAAACTGGCGGACCTGACGGATGTTCTTTTCCCAGGCCGGCCGGTTGGTGGTCTTCGTTCGCACCACGGTAAACTGCGGAGAATCCAGCTGGGTCTCGGCATAGAGCAGATCCCGTTGCACCGCCCGGTGAACGGCCGATCCGTTGCGGGTCCACCGTCGCTGATATGGAAAGCGGTCAACAAAAGCGGCTTCCACACGTTTGTTTTTGTAATAAAGTTCCCGTTCACATTTGTAGGCCGATGAAGGCGAGAATGTCACCAAACCCCGTTGAAACCCCAGCTTTCTCGTATCGCTGTTGAGACCGTCCAATTCGTCCGTCAGGAGCAGCTTTTCGATGTCATTGTCATTTACTTCTTCAATGGAATGGATCGCATCAAAATGTTGGAGGATAGCTGTGGTCAATTCGTTACCGCGGTCGGCAACGACGGACACCACTTCCTCACGCAGTTCCCTGGCGCCATCTCGGTTGACTAAGCTGCCGATGCAAACCACTCCCCTTTCTTTATCCCTTCGCCCCATCGGGTCATGATTTCGGTATCCACTTTGAGCGGCACTGCCAGCGAGGCCGCTGCGGTCATGCACGCTTCGATATCCTGGATGTCACGCTCGGTAATGTTCGTATCCACCAGCATCAACGCTTCATCGTGTACGGTGCCGCAGAGAGACCAGCCCCGTCTGTTGCAATACTGGTTCAGGTTGAGCATCGCCCGCTTCATGATATCGGCGGCCGTTCCCTGGATGATGGCGTTGACACTTTGCCGCCGGACGGATTCTACCTCGCCTTTGACGTTGTAGAATTTGCGTTTGAGATCCCGGGGGATGTCGTTGTTTCGCCAGATATCCAGCGGGAGTTCCTCGACGCCAAGGATCGAACAGATTTCTTTTGCCAGAGCATCGTAGAGATTGGCTTTCTGGCGATGACCTGGGAATCGCCGTTTTCGGCCAAAGAGGGTTTCTACGTACTCGTTCTCCTTGACCAATAGGTGCGTGTCTTTAATGAAGGAATAAACTTGTGGGTAGGTTCTAAAGACATCTCCAATAAACAGTTGGGCCTCTTCTACTGTGATTCCTAATTGGTCCGATAAGGTATACATACTGGTCCCGTAGAGAATCGCTAGCAGACCGACTTTCATCATCTTCCGGTACTTGGAGCCGTCGCCGCATTCCTCGATGGGCACCTTGAATACCCGGCTCGCCAGGGTGGAATACAGGTCCTGCCCGTTTAGATAAGGCTCCTGTAAGTGAAGGTCACCGCTGATATGGGCCAGCACACGGGGTTCAATCTGGGAGAAGTCGCTGCCGACAAGCAACTTGCCGGGTGGCGCGACGATCAATTTCCGGGCTTTCGTAGGCAGGTTCTGAAGGTTGGGTTCGTTGCTGGAAAACCGGCCCGTCACGGTGGCCACCTGATTGAAGGAGCCGTGAATTCGGCCATCCGATTTGATCCGTTCCGGCAACGCCTCAACGTAGGTGCTGAGAAGTTTCGAGAGTTCCCGGTATTTCAGCAGGTGCTCGATGCCGGGGTGCTTGTCCTTCAGAGCCTTCAGCGTCTTCATATCGGTGGATCGGTCGTTAACCTCGGGTAGTTTTAATTCGTCATAAAACTTACGGGCCAACTGAACGGGCGAATTAAAGTTGATCTCCCCAAAGTGATCCACTAGGTTTTTTTCCAACTCGGAGATCTCGGCTTTGAGTTCACCGCCGTACTGCTGGGCATACCCCTGGTCGATGAGGAACCCGCACTGTTCCATTTCGACGCAGGTGTCAATGAGCGGATTCTCCAGTTCGCGATACAGCCGAGACAACTTCGCTAGCCGCTGTAGATGCTCACGCTGCCATAGGTACAACATCCACGTAAGGTGGGTGTCTTTGGCGGCGTACACGAGGGCCACGTCCAGGGGCACGTCATCGAAGCGGGTCTTCCCAAACAACTCCTCAAAGGTATGGCTGCTGTCCTGAAACCCGAAATACTTCCCATACTTTGTCGCCAGGTTCTTTAGGGCAAAGGAAGGCTCGTTCTCGTTTAACAGGGCCATGGCAACTCGGGTATCGTGCAGGAGCCCCTGCATCCGAATGCCGTGTCGGAGCAACATGTGGATGTCGTACTTGGCGTTGTGCAGCACCTTGCCGATAGCCGGGTCGGTAAGAATCGGCTTCAAGGCAGCGAGTACAATAGAGCGATCTAGCTGCTTCCCCGTTCTGTGAGCCACCGGGATATAGACGTGGTAATCGGCCTTGGGCAACGTGATCGACATTCCAACAATTACATCGTGGTAAACGTCCAAACCGGTCGTTTCTGTGTCGAATGCTATGATAGGCTCATTTCGTAGGTCGCTGATCAACTGGTCTAGCTGTGATTCTGTTTGAATCAGCCGGTAATTGGCCGGCGTATTCGCGACCATGTTTTTCAGCACCGATTCTTTGCGCTGCATCTGTAAATCACGCCATAGCCGCAACGCATGGGCCTTAGTGAACTTCTTCAGGTTCTCGACACCCACACCGATCTCGCCGGAATCGATGGCCGCCTTTACCGTTTTCAATCGTCCCTTATCAAGGTCCGAGAGGTTCGTCTGAAAGATCGCTTTCTTCTTGGCTCCGGTATGGCTGACCCAACCGGAGAGCCACACTTCCTCCCAAGTGGGCTCCCGACTTGCCATCTCTTTACGTAGCTGAGCATTTTGAACCCGATCAGACACATCAATTACAACAGGTTTTGATAATCCAATCCTTAGCTCGACAGTCACGACCTCCCGCTTTTCATGATGGCCTCCTTAAAAAAGATCCTCTGGCTTTACCTCCGCTTCTCCGAGGGGCTTTACGCCGTCGTCCTGCAGTTCGTTGCCGAAAAATCGCTCAATAGGAAAGCCTGCCTTTTCTAGCTCTTCGATTTGCTGTTGGCGGGTGCGCGGTTGCAGAACCGTTTCGTAGAAATCGTCTTCCACCGTCGTCTCATTAAATGAATCGAACTTTTCCTGGTCTTCAGGCTTTAGCTTAATGATTGGATTCAGCGTGAAGCTCGTTTCCACTTTGGTGCCAGTTCGCTTGAACACGAAGGCCAAATCCCGCAAGTGATCGGTGTACTGTTCAATGGTCTGAATGATCCCCTGGGCTTGTCCTTTGCTGGCATCGAATACCCGGATGATGCCCTCATCGAGATCGGCCATGGCAAAAAGGTAACGCTTGCGCGCCCGAAGTCCCTGGAATTCTTCCAGCCCCGAATGGCCCGCTTCGCAATGGGCACATTTTTGACCGGCGGGATGAATGCAGGGCTGTGTGAAAATCCCTTGCAGGTAGGCGCTGTGGGCTCTGTATTCCACATAATCCTCCGGCGTCAGCAGGCGAACGCGAACGGAATCGCCGTCTTTCAACCGAATATACACCTTTTTGAAATCGATAGATGAGTTTTTCTTGTTGGCAGATTCCTTGGCAGCTTTGCCTTTCGCTGTGATTACACTCATGATTTAATACCCTCCGTGAAATTGATTATTGTATGGTTGGCGCTGAAACGCTTTTTGTAACCGCTTTGAGTTAGGCGACACTGTCGAGGTACTCTTTGAACTTTTCTTTGGCTCGTTGCACCCCCTTTCGCGATCTCGCATCGTATTCGCTCGCACCGAACACGACAGAGGCGATTTCTTGAAAGGTGCAGCCGAAATCTAACAGCTTAATGATTTTTCCTTGCTGCTCGTTGGTTCTCGCAAAACCATCGAGCAGTTCTTTTTTTTGCGCGTTTCCGACGACGGTTTGCTCAACGGTCGATACATCGTCTTTACATATGGAATTCCAGTCCAACGTATTCTCATCGAAATCAGTAGTTTGCAGTGTGTCTGAGACCCGCTTTATCGCTCGATGATACCGGCATAAGTCAATGAATTCCCGAAGCATAATGACCCGGTATCGCTGTACAAACGAGGTCCTTCCGTCAAAATCGATGGCCGCCTTCCAAACCGCTTCCTGAAATACGGAATAGATGTCCTGGTAGCGAATGCGATGATTTTCCCTTTTTCGAGCCTCGTACTTCAGGATAGGATCCATAAGCCGCAGCAGTTCCGTAAATGAATGACCATCCCCCGTTTTGGCGAACTCTAGTGCAAAGCCATCGATCTTGTTCTGGTCGTTCAAGCCGCTACCCCTTTCCTTCTTTCCTCGTTTCATCGGTTGTTCAAGTAATCTTTATGGTTTAATTAATGACAGGGCTAATGATTACACAATTTACACAGTATTAATAGGTGTAGATTATTGGAAGCAAGGCTTTACCAGTTATGATCGATTCCAACCGGGGAAAGTTAAGAAAAGGGGTTGCTTCATGCCGAAGCGGTTAACCGGTCGTGAGAAAGCCCAGCAGATGCTACGCTACGCCAATACGGGTGACTATCTGCGGGGGTTACGGATGAAAAAAGGGTTCACCTTGGCCGCGTTAAGCGATAAGGTTGGCGTGTCCATAAACTTCCTGTCAGAACTGGAACGTGGCTTGAAGGCTCCTGGCGATCAATTAGTCGAAGACCTGGCGAAACTCTATGGAATCGACAGTAGTGAAATCTACAGACGACTCGGCAGGATTCCTGAAACAGCGACGACTGAACTTGAGAAAAGCCCGCAATTTCAAAAGCTGCTCATCGAACTCAATCAAAACAAAAAGTTAACCAAAAAAGAAAAAAAGGGAATTTATGACGAGGTATACAACTCATTTCGTTCACTAATTAAAGAAATGGAAGCAGAAAAAAGGCGTTAAGGGAGGGCAAACCGTGGAATCTTCTTGTAACAGACTCACGCTATCCAGGCTCTTATCGGGATTATTGTCCATGTTTGTCTCCGGTGCGATTACGAGCTTGTTGTTCGGGGCTTGGTTCTTTCTGCAAGTACGCGTTTCACGGGATTTGAAGAAACTTGTCGCCATGGCGAAGGTGGAATACGAAGGAAGAGAATATTTATTGGTGAATCCATCCAGCATCGGTGAAGTATTTGACGTCATCGCAGAATACTACATGAGAAAACTCCATCCAACCGAACAAATCATGAAGAACGAATCACGTGTACAACTCATCATGGGTTTCGTATCGGCAATACTCCTCCTTTCCACTATCTACGGCCTGTGGACTGCGATAAAAGGGGCTAAGACGCTGTCACGGGGACGCCCAAGTTCAACGTCTCTGAGTGATTGACAAGCGTGAAGCAATACGTCCCGAGGCAGTTCGTTCACGTCTTTGGCGTATTCCGGAATTTCCATCACTCGCAGAGATAGATAACCCCCGAGTTGTCGGATGATACTGTCCGCCAGCCGTCTTCCCGGCAGGTCGTTGTCTGTGGCGATTACCACCTCCTTCACGGGGGATTGAATGATAAGATCCCTTTGCCGCGCTGAAAGATGGGCTCCCCCGAGAGCCACTGCGCCATATCCGGCCTCCCAGAGGGTAATGGCGTCAATCTCGCTTTCGACGATGAACATCAGTTCTTTCTGAAGACGGATGACATGGTTCAATCCATAGATGTGATTGCGGATCGGCTGGCCGCCGGTTTGATACCAAAAGATTTTGTCCCGGACACTTCGATACTTGATGTTGACCAGGTGGCCGGATCGGTCTTGCCAGGGAAAGGTGATCGCTTTACGCTTCCGGTCGTAGCCGATATTGAAGAACCGCTGAATCTGTTCAGATAGACCTCGCTGTTTTTCCAGATAGGGATGCCGATAGCGATAAGGAACCAATATATCGGGATGCAAGGGCGTCCAGCTTTCCGTCTCCATCGAAAGCGGGCGCATTTTTAGTTGAAGGGAATCCACGTCGGTTGTGTGAACGCCGTATTGGGTCAGCAGATAATCAACGGTTTCCTCATAGGTCTCATTTCGCAGCCACGATAACAGCCGAGGAAGATTTCCCTTCTTCCACTCTGGATCGTCCCCGCCGGAATCGATCCAGACACCAGTGTCCAGTCGGATCGCGAAAGATGGATGTCGTTCGGGCCGAAAGGGCGAGCAAGCCAACAACTTGGTATCTGTCCACCGGGGCCGGTTCCAGTCGTACCGTCGAAGTTCTGAGGCGATATCAACCTCGATCTCCTGCCCGTGCAGCGTAATCATGCCGCGTTCTGAATGACCGTTTCCATAATCGCCACCGCTTCCGGCAGCAAGCCGGCCTCTTGGACCAGCGTGATTTTATTGACCTTCCTCCCATGCTGCTGCTTGAACGCTTCGAGAGCATCAAAGCCTGTCGCTTTTGCCAACATCGCGTACATACGACCATAATGAACGGCCGGTTTTGCACTCCACGAGGCCATCTGGTGAACATAGCTTCTGAGTTTATGGTTGGGCGTTGTCTCACGAAGTTCTTTGATGCGGGCAGCCAGGTTGTGGTCATCAATGGAGGGTGATGTTTGAGCCGGTTTGATCGCGTTGGTTAGAACGGGCTCTAACGTTTTGATCAATTGATGGATGGCGTTCATCGCGGTATTGGTGGTGTCCATGGTTGCCGTCATCATATCGGCAGAGTTTTTAATGGAGAGCGATACAATTTCCGTAATGCTACCCATTGCTTGCGTTATCGTTTCCGCCAGCTTATCGATTTTCTCATTTGAAGGAGTACCCTCACTAATGGCGTACTGCCCCGTCTTTCGGATACTCGGAATTACCTCGTGAGTCACCCATCTTCTAAATAATCTCGCTTGGGGTTTGCGGCTACCAATAATCAGTGAGTACAAACCGGGTTCATTTACCAGAGTTAACTGGGTTATCATTGGCTCCTTACTTATCGTAAGGAGGGTTTCCCTCTCCATCAGAGTCATTTTTTCATCTTCATCGAGTCTATAAAGTGCCTTTGTTGGATTACCTATCTCAAGTACATCACACACATCTTTTGCAACCCACCAGATTGTTTCTTCTATGAGTGCGGTTCGTACAGAATGGCCTTCAAAGTCGAAAACATGAACGTTTTGAGATTGCACAGATAGCATCCTTTCATTATTTGATGTTTCAGTCTCACTATTATCGAGATTCGATTGGTGCAGATGAGAAGCTACTTGTCGGATAATCCTCTTTTTGATTTGCTTTGCATTTGGCTTGCGGCACGTTAAAAAAAGTTGATATAGTCCGGATTCGTTAATCATCAACATATTCTGTGTGCCCCCAGAAGTCTCTACGGGATGGAGCTTCCTGTCATTCCTTTCGAGTCTCATCAGATTAGCCGAAGGATTGCCGATACCAATGGCGGCACAGATATCTTTCGCGACAAACCATAATGTGTTATCTATGACTGCAGTGCGGATCTCGGTGCCTTCAAAGTCAATGATTTGAGGAAGACGCGTTGGGTTAGCAACAGTTCCTTTCTCCGGATTAATGTTAGCTATTGTGTTGAGTACCGGACGTTCGTACTTTTCGATAACCTGCGATGTTTTCAATGGTGTAGCCTCCTCAGTTTTTTTGTCGGACTGTTTTGTCCATACATCTTCTTAATGCGAAAATTGACTCTCGATTGTGACACGAAACAAACTGGAATTTTCTCTCATTCAAAAAAGGTCGGTCACATCGCTCTCCCGAATCACGCCCAGATTGAAGTCGCAGACCAATTCGATCACTGTTCCCACATTGGGTTCCCGGGCTTTCTCAATGCTGATTTTGCCGATACCGTCACCCGCGTCAAAGGTGAGCGCCGTTGCCGCGTCCTGGATGACGGCCACTGTTTCCGAGTAATCGGTCAGCTTCGGTGGCTTTACGACATGGACGCCCTCATCATCTGTTTTTCGCTTCTCCTTTTCAGCCGCCCCTGGCGTTTGGTGTACGACCAGCCCGGCTACTGCGTACCGCCCAAACAATTGTCTTAACCGGCGCGAAGTGTAGGACATGGAATCCCTCATCTTGCCCCGGCCATGGTTCATGAGGTTAAAGCCGTCGATGATGACCATTTTTACGTTGGGGTTCATCTGCAGGTCCGCTTCAATCGCTTCTAATGACAGACCATCCGGTAAGTCTTCCATGGTTTTGATCAAATATGGAGCCGTTGCCGTCTCCGCCGAAAAAGCTTTCAGGTAGGAAAAATACTGCGATTCGTTCTCCAACAGCCCCCGGCGGAGTTTCACGTTGTCAAACTTCCCCATCAAGGTATCCAACCGAAGCGCCTGTTGGCGTTTGGACAATTCGGGCGAGTAATGAAGCACCCCAAAGCGGTTCTCCCACGCCGTCAATCCGATATGCGACGCCAACCAGGACTTTCCCCGGTTGGTGAAGGCCATGAGCAGGATATAGTCGCCCACTTCAAATCCGCTGCCTAGGGCTTGGGTAAGGCCGGGGTATGGCGTGGGGATATAGTTGCGGGTGCGCTGCTCCTTAGCCTGGTCATACCACGACAGTCGTTCTTCCCCATTGGTGGCAAAGTTAGTGCCAAGGTCGAAACGGATCTGCGTGGTCGATTCAATGCGAAGGGTTTCTTCCTTTAACCACTGGATAAACCGATCACCGGGCAGTTCGCTAAACTTCTTGGCCGCCTGGTGCTGCAACAGTTCAAATGCCCGTCGCTTGGCCGTTTGGGCCTTGAGCCGGGAGCAGAGATATTTGAAGGAATCCTGCACGTCAGGGATATACTCAAAGTTCTCAAACTGGGCGACGACCGTCCGATAATCCGGTGAACGACCGTTCTCCCGCACATATTCACGTATAAACAGATACACCTCGCCCAAGGTAGGAAAGTCGCCGAGATCCACGTTGAAGCGGTTCAATACAGGCAAGGCGTTTTCGTCGATCACTTTGGACAGCAACTGCGATTCCTGCATCCGCTTCCTCCCCCTGTGTTCAAATCAAGATAATCTGAAACTGACTCACGCCGCCCTTTTACTAGCGGAAAGGACTCTGCGAACCAATTCCACGCCTTTCGGGGATACCAAGGTCCGGCTGCGGCTCATCAACTGTCCATAGGGATTTTTGAAGGTGATCTCCTTGACGGCAAAGTGGCCGCTGTCGACGTACTTTTGAATCGGCAGGTTTTTGTCCATGCCGTTCTTAATCAAAATGCCGTTCTCCCGAAGCGTCGCATAAGTGTTGTTGCGGCCGTCATCCATCGCCTTGGCCACTTCCGACATGGTTTGCCACCCGTGAGAATCAATGAAGGTATCAAAGGCCGCCACTTTCGGCGCGTCAGCCTCGACCTTGGCGACAAGCACCAGTCGCATTTTCTCTGTCTGGACGAGCGCATCCAAAGCCTCCATATAGTTCGTGGGAAGGATCCTCCCCTCGAAGTCGGGCCGCTTCTCTTTATGGATGGTGTAGGAACCGGTCTGGCGGATGCTGGGCAACACCTCATGCACGACCCAGCGTTTGAACGCTTTGGCCTCGGGCTTGCGGCTAGCAAGGATTAAACTATATAACCCGGGTTCATTGACAACGTTCGTATCTCCCTGACGACCTAAGTTGAACTTAGCCCGTTCATCATCATCTAGTCGTTGAATAACAGCACTTGGGTTTTTGAGTTCCAGAACAATACACACGTCTTTTGCCACAAACCAAGGTTGACCGTCGATTACAACTGTCCGTACCTGCGCGCCCTCATAGTGGAATACCTTTTGCATGTTCATCATTAATTTTGTCCTCCTAAGTTTTTTTGAGATTTTGTTTTGTTGAGCGGTAACATCATCATCCAAGCATCGCCCGGTTTCGCTGGTCTTCCCCTTCAAAGGAAACGGGAATGGTCATACCCCCTATGCGACTGGCGATACGGGGGTCCAGTAACCGAGCGATCGGTTCCAACGGTTCATTCGAGGTAAGGATGGTGGCTTTCTGATTGGCGCACCGATGGTCGATGACCTCGTAGAACTCATTTCGATATGCCTCTGTCGCCTCTCGTACGCCCACGTCATCGAGAACGAGCAGTTCTGCTTGCGCCATATCGATCTTGCACTCGTAAAAGGCGACAGCGGCCTTTTCTTGCATCTCACGGGGTCCGCGGAACTGGGCGTTGAACCGGTTCTGGAACGTTGATGCGTTGACGAATAACGCGGGTAGCTGGAAAATCGGTTTCGTCCGCTTCACGTGTTGAATCGTTCGGGCCACCAAATACGCATGAAGGATCGCGACGGCAGCCGTGGTTTTGCCGGTTCCGGTTCCTTTTGGATTGACGCTGTTGGGGACGGAGTACAGATACAGCCCCACCCCTTCCGTTACCCGTTGCAGTACGTTCTGGCAGTAGGCAAAAACCAGTTGGTGCGCCTCTGGGTTGTCGGATTTGAAGGGCAGGCGGTTCGCCGTTACCTTTGCATAGGCCACAGGAATGCCTGTGTGCCCCAACAAGCCGCCCTTGCCGCTTGCCCCGTGTAGTTTTAGGTAGGCGTAGCAATGGGCATGGCACAGGGCAACGTCGCCAGCCTTCTTGCATTGTGATGAGAGCAGACAATGGATGACGATCACTCCTCCTCGCTTCCCCGTTGCAGCCTTGCCAGGATTTCATCGACGTTTCGACCGCCGTGTTTTTTCACATTACAGCGCGGTTGCCTTTCCTGTGCGACAGCCAGCACCTGCGGGGCCAGCCAGCAGAGCGAGCCAATGGCCGGGCGCGGGTAGGCTTTGGATCGCCAACGCTGGTCGTATTCTTCAAAGTAGGTGTCGACGAGTTGCTGTATCTGATCGGTGGAATAGGTCGCCAGCAGATCGGTCTTCACCCGCTTTACGTCCCGGCCCCATACAGGGTTGAAATCGACATGATACTTGTCCCGATAACGGTCACAGAAAGATTGGATGACGTCTCTGGGCTTGGTCAGGTCGTATATAAGAGTTCCTACGGTTCCTTGGCCTGACTCTGCATGGTTTATTGTCTTGTTATAGTGGTTCTGGTTTAACTGGTTCTTGTTAGTGGGTAAACAGTTACCCATAGATCCGTCCTCGTTTTTACCCATAGGTGGCTCAGTTTTACCCATGGCTTTCCCCGTATTACCCGTAGAGGGGGTATGGGCACTACCACCTAGAGGTACATAATTACCCATAGCTGTATTGTTGCTGTCAAAGATCGCAACCTGGGACATTGGCAGCACCGTGTAGACGGAGTAGACGTTAGGAGACACTTTGGGATTTCTTCGTTTATCCCGTAGCACCAACGGGCGATCCTCGTAGCGAAACTTCAGCAGAGACTGAATGTGTTTGGCAACTGTTTTTCGCGTCATGCCCAACCGCTCTGCCAATTGCTCTTGCGTGGGATAGCACTCGCCCTTTTCGTTCATAAACGATGCTATCGCCAGCAGCGTAATGGTGCGTTCCGGCCCTAACTCTGCCACGAGGCCGCTGGCAAACATACTGACGTAGAGTTTCAAATAGATGTGATTGTCCCACGTCTGCTCCAGCACATTGAACGATTGGTTGACCTCGACGCGAAACATCTGATTCTCCACTGTAGTCCCCCCCTTTCTGGCCCATAAACGAGAAACAGTCCCACTGACCGCAATGAGCAGCCAGTGGGTTGAAGCGATTATTCTGTTTTGATGTGCAGTGTTTTGCTTACATCGAAAAGCCCGTTTGCCGACAGCCCGACGATAACGCCGTTGAGGATGCCCGCTTGCAGCGTGTCTGCTGGGATGTAGATGACCCCGGCGCAAACACCCAAGACCAGCGTCACCAGCGGAATATACTTGCTGTCAATGTACAGCTTGGCAAACTGGCCGATCGCGATGAGGACCGCAACGACAACAGCCGGTTCGAACATGACCCATCACCTCCCTTCCCCCGCAACGCCTACACTGACTAATGCGAGAAATGGGGGTCGATTGTGACACGATAGGGGCTGGCAATCATTTCTGGTTACGATGCGATCAATTTCAGTCGGTCCAGAATGACAACCAAACGATAGAACGTAGCGTCTCCGGCGGGCTCCGTCAGGACATCTTTATCCATCAGCTTTTTTACGCTCTCCCGCGCCCAGTCCGGTACAACCGCCAGCTTCTCTGCCTGGATACGTTCCTGTTGCCGCTTAGCAATGGAGGCGATAAAGGCGTCCCACCGGGGCAGGATGAGGTGCGGACAGAGCTTGCCGGTCCAATGCTTGTGGGGAACCACGTTACTGAGCGGGATGGCGTGTTCTTTCATCAAATCAATAATCAGGTCGATTGCATTGGTCTCCGCCTGCGCCAAATTGCCGTCGCTGTTCTCGCAAATCTCCACGCCGATGCTGGTCCGGTTGCCGGGGCCGTTCAACCCGTCGCCAGCGTGCCAGGCGTTCTCGTTGGTGGGGATGTGTTGAATGATCTGCAGATCGTCGACGGTAAAATGCCAACTGGTCGAACCGGCTCCGGGCGATTTGATGAAGGCTGCGTGACCGGCAGCGTTGGCCCCCTTGGTGCTGTTGCCGGTGTTGTGGACGGTGATGAACTTGGGCGTCAGTGCGTTGCCGGGCCGGTTTTTCGCGCCCACCGGGACCAGGTCCTGAATGATGTTTGCCATTACGCTTTTCCCCTTTCTCGAATATCGATTTTGATCTCTTGCACGTCGCAGGATAGCTTCTCGTACTGCTTTGCCAGGACCTCAAACTGCCGGGAAACGTCCTTGAGAAAATCGGTCAGCTTGTCCTCCCGGACCTTGGCCTCGGATTGCAGTCGGCGGCTGTCGTTCAGTTGGTACAGGTACAAAGACACGAACAAGGCAGCCCATAGACCCTGTTCCAATGCGACGGAAATCAGCTTATCCATCCCTTCCCCCCTCTGGAAAATCAAAAAACCCCTGCTGTGGGGTTTCGGTTATCGCCGGATTTCTTTTATTAGCTCCAAAATCAGGTTGAGTTTATCGTCCATATCCTCCAGGGTAAGTTTTGTGCCCTTCGCTCGCTTTTCCGAAAGAACGGCCAACCGTTGTTCACGCAATTCCTTTGTTTGTTGGCTCTGCGGTTTGGGGATCCGAATCGTAGGTCTTGCCATTACGACACCTCCACCTCAAAGGACATCGGCTCCGAAACGGTGTTTTGGGCCTGTACGAATACCCGATACTTCCCCGCTGCCTCCGCCACAAAGTCAAATTCGGCCTTGCCGTTGACCATATCGAGGTTTAAGACGACGGGGTTCTCCCCTTCCAGATCGACTTGAACGGTTAGAACCGCAGCATCTGACAATGGGGTGTTCTTCCAACTCCGGAGTTCAACCGTTACGGGCATAGCCTCCCCTGCACGGACGCCTGATTTTAGGCTGGTCACATGGAGCTGGATTTCCGGGCAAAAAAAGGACTTGCTTAGGAGACAGCCCCCTTCCCGTTCGACTTTGTAGACGGAGCCATTTTCAACGACGTATTCCGTAATCATCGGCGTCCCCCTTAGACTCGGGTATAGAAGATGCCCCATTTTAGGGAGGGGCTTTGGTAACTGCTTGACGTATTGGAGAAGGTCAGGCGGATGCGCGATTCCGAGTAAAAGAGCGGTGGAAATGTAAAGATGGCAGTGCCTGAAAATGAAGTGTAGGTGTACGTAGAGTTAGGCGAGTAGAATGATTGCGTGTACGTATCCGGCAGGAAAAAGGCGAGAGATTTGTGGCTTGTGCCAAAATAATCGCCCGTGGAAGGCCGCCAAATCCATACCCCGGTAGAAGGGTGGTTTAGCGTGCTCCCGTAAACACCGTTCATAATAAAAGAACCATCCACTTCCAGCTTGTAGGATAAGTTGGAGGCTCCCGACATGAACTCGATGTACCCGCCGAGAACATGCAGAGGCCCAGTGATATTAAAAACCTCTACGTCGTTTTGGCTAGGATATGTTGTGGCGTTGAAGCCGCTCGCAATATAAACCTTTTTTCCGGCAGCCCAGGGCGTTCGGGCCAAGGCCGATGCAATAGCCGTGTGCTCACTGGTGTTATTGGCTTTCAGGTCCCCAACCTTGGCGTGTAAACTCCCGGCGGCATTGTTGGCGTCCGTTCGTAATCCAATCTGCCGTCGGAAGAATGACAGCATAGCCTCGCTTAGTCCAAACATCAGCCAGTTCCCCCTCGTTTCAGATACTCGCCGACCCATGCATAGGACACTGTGTCGCGAATCCCTCCGGCATGGCCGTCAATTGGTGGAAGATACCGATAGACCCTGCTGACCATTTCCCCTGCGTATTCCAGCGTGGTATAACCGGTCCCGTACACGCCGTGCTTCAATTCGCCCGACTCACCAGCAAACATTTTGAAGTGAACGGCGCTCTCTTCCTCCCAAGCACCTGGGTTGAGCCGACGATAGCTGGGGTAGGCCGCATCTAACCCTGTTTCTCCATGCAGGTGAAAGTGATCCACAGCGTTGCCTCCGCGAAGGATCACCAACCAGTAGATGGCGCCTGCTGTAAGCCCAGTCAGGTCAACAGGGATGCTGAAATACCCTCGGGCTTCCGGCAAGAATTCCTTTGGCAGAATGCTTCGCTTGAGCGTTGTCCCGTCGGAGTTGCCGTTCGCGGCCAGGCCCGAGCGAATCTCAATGATGACATCGGCCCCACTACCATGCCGGGCCAGTTCCAGTTCAACCCGAGCAACCTCCGTGGTATTAGCCGCCGTAAACCGGATGGCGTGGTCGTAGCTGGCACAGTCAAATTCCGCGATGCCGGAGCCGGTTTTTCCATCTTTCTGTACCCCGTCGTAAATCAGCGAGAACGGCTGCAATGTGAGCAGGCTGTTCATCGTGGCCTCGTCGAGAACGCTCACTCCGGCCTTAAACGCGTTGATCGGTATATTCGTCCCTCCTTACTCGCCTTTTACCGTAATCCTCGCCTCAACAGTTAAGACCGTGTTGGCGCTTTTCGACCAGGGTTGCACCAGCAGGTTCAGCATCGTGCCCGTTCCTGCAACATCAGTGGCTCCCACGAAGATGGATACTTTGCGGTGATCCCCGTTCGCCTCCCCCGGCAGAAGCTGTGTGCGAAACCTCACCTGATTGCCCGATTGGCTTACCGATGATACGGGCTTTCGCAGCAGTTCTGCGATGGTCTCGCCGGGCGCTGTGTCGTCGCCGATGACCAGGTAAGGGCTGGGCAGTAGGCCGATGTTCTGGGCGATCAACCCGAAACCGGCCTGGGTGATGAAGTTGTTCAGCGGGCCTTTTATCGTGCCATCGGAATACTCGAAGAACCACTCGCCTTTTACGTTAACTTTCAAATAGCCACCCCGTTGCAAATGGTCATGGTCTCATCAAAGGGGCGTTTCCAGACGCGCCCCTGTACTCGTCCTGATAGAGCCCGAAAGCGAACATAACCGGGGTTCTGCAGGTCAATCGTTTGATGTAGCGGAACAGATCGCCAAGGAGAAAAAGCGATTCCGTCCAAACTGGTCGCCATCTCAACCTGGGGCCACGTGTTGGAATCAACGGTCCACAATGACAAAAACCCGGCCTCCGCAAACAGCGTCTGGACCGGGTTTAAGGGGGTTGCTTCGAACTCGAGACTTTGCTCAACCACAAAGGGCAGCTGGGCCGCTTTGGTTACAAGACTGTCGCCAACCTGTAAGCCTTCGGTGCCATAGATGAACTTGTTCAGCCGGGCCGTTTCGTTCAAGCCTGCGTTTTTTTGGCTGCTGACCAGCGCCTGTAAGACATCCGGGATGCCGAGCAGCCGGCCGCCGTACTCCACATGATAGGTCCATTGATCCGGCGTCAGCGGCGAAAGGGTTACAGACTGGACGAGGTACGTTCCAGAGACGCCGATGTCTGGTAAGTCCACGGCGATCAATTGTCCCGGTGTCCACTCGCCTGTTTCGGTATCGAAGCTGCCTTTCACCCGGGGATTGGCGTGGCTCCGTAAATCCGCCTGCCCTGCCGCCTCCGCCGCCTCAATGGAGGTTAGCTTGGGATCGACGATGACATGTTCGTACACCCCGTCGCCGCCCTGCACCGCCGCAACAGCCTGCTGGGAGCGGATATCGTCGATCATGGTGATTACGTCGATGTCGTAGCGGTATGTGAAAGAGAGCGTTGATCCGCCAGGTGTCGTTGCGGTCTGAGGGCTGGCTTTGACGTACTTTTCCTGGTAGTTCAGGAGGTAAGCGTACTCGGCCTCGTCATGGACGTTTTCAATCCCCACCGACACCGGCACCCCAGCAATCTGAAAGCTCAACTCATGGGGTTTATGGGGAAGCATCCAAATCCGGGCCAACCCGTCTGCCTTGGTTTCGTAATAAAAGGGATCCGACAGCATCACACCGCCCCGGACGTACACCCGGTTGCGGAGCCCTTGGATTTGGATGTCGTGCTTGATGTTGCGGAGGGGAAACGTCTGGTCGATGGGTACGGGCGAGGACCGGGTCGTATCAGCAGGATCGAAGAACCAAACGTCCCGGAAATAGTCCACATACCAGTCCCACCCGCAATACTCGGCCAGCTTCTTGAAACACTCAGAGGGCTGCTGGTAGTCGAAGATGATAAAGGCCACATTCGGCGCACCGGTCTGGACGTGGTTTGCCGCAAAGTCGGGGGCGTACTTAAGACAGATGTCCCGCACAATCCAATCGGCTGTGCGGTTTTCGTACGTCTCCACCACCAACCGCCGATCCAACTGGTAGGTATAGTCCTGGCACTCCACCTGCCAGATCCGCAAGGCCCCCACCCGGCGGGACAGTTTGACTGTATCGACGATCCCCGCAAATAGCCGCTTGCCGTTGACTTCCACGATCACTTCGTCACCTTCGGTGGGCTTTACGTTCTTGATGCAAAAAGAACAGGTGTCCACCATTTGGGTGAGCACCTGTTCAATCGAAATATCCTCCAGCAGGATTGCAGAAATCCGTTCGATACCGGCGATGCGAAAGGACTCGGCCATTACCACTTCACCCCTCGCCGGGCCAGTTGCCGTTCTAGCTGCTCCCAAATCTCCGAGGCGTTGCTGCCTTGGATCGTAATGTGAAAGGTGTTGCCGCCGCCTGCCGGTGAGAGTTCCGGCGTAGAGAAGGGTCGCGGGGCGTAGGCCGTTGAAGCGACTTCATGAGTGGCCCTGTTCGCCATCGTCCGACCGGCGTCGCCCACCGCGTCCCCCTGGCGATCCATACCCGCGATGAAGCCGAGGGCCGTGAATTCCCCGATTTCGCGCATAACCCGGGAGGGTGAGTGGATTTTCAGGGCGCTTTTGGCCGAATCGATAGCTCCCTGAAACAGGCCGGCTGCGGCGTTACGGAGCCAGCCGCCGAGGTTCATCATGCCGTCCACAAAACCGCGGACCACGTTCATGCCCATGGTAAACGCTTCTTGCTTGATTTCCTCCCATTTCTGCCGGAGGACCGTCTTGATGACCGTCATGGCCGCCATCAGCTTCCCCGGAGCCTCGGCAAAGCAGGCCAGCACCAATCGCCACATCTCTTCGGTTAGCCGCCGGAAGGTTTTTGTGGCTTCATCCCAAGTGGATTTGAGCGACAGGGCGGCGGCGATTACAGTCTCCAGAACAGAGGCGAGAATGGTCCGGGTGCTCCCGTCCACGGCGGTTAAGGTATTATTCCAAACCCGGCCAATAAACTCCCAGGCCGAACCGATCTTCTGGCTTACCGCATTCATCGCTCGGGCGATCTCATCTTTTACCGAATTCATGCTGTCGGTGGTGGCTCGACGGATCGTATCAAAGGCGCTGGTCCAGATTCGTTTGAGGCTTTCCCAAAGCGTGGCGACGATATCACCCAGCCGGGCTTTCGCCGCCTCGAAGGTTTCGACGATGCGATCCCAGTTGCCAGCGACGAGGTCGATCAAAATCAGGAAGCCTGCGGCAAAGACGATTTTCAGACCGTTCCAAATGGCCTGGGCAATTGCCGCTAAGGTTTGGGTATGGGCCGAAAACAGGGCTGAAATTGCCGTCCATGCGTTCGCCACGATCGCCACGACCGTGTTGCCGGCTCCTTGAAAGATAGCGGCAATGCCGTTCCAGGCTCCCGCAGCTATACTTTGAATCGACGTAAACGCCGCACTGGCCGCCGTGCCGATTGCGGACCATACGCTACTCAGATAAGCGGAGTAGGCATCCCAAACTGCTGCAGCCGTTTCAAGGAGCCCGTCCCAGATAACCTGGAAGAAAACGCCGATACCGGTCCAAATCGAGACTGCAGTTTGCTCGATAGTTGACCAGCAAGTAGCCAGTTTTTTCGTGATTTCGTCCCAGTGGGTGTACAAATAAATCCCGGCGATTGCCAGCGTCCCGATTACGGCTGCGGCAATCCCGACCGGCGTGGCCAACGCTGCCGCCGCTGCGCCGTAGGCTGCCATGACGCTGATGGCTGCGGAAAGGATCCCATTGATGGCTGCAAACGCTGTAAATCCAGAGGCAATGCCGAGCAGGATGGGGCTGATGATACCCCAGTTGTCTTGCAGAATTGAGAACAGCGTTGATACGCCAGTGATGATGCCGTTTAATACCGTTGCTACTCCTGGCGAGAAGGCGCCTTCTATGGCCCCCTTTAATCCGTCGGCCTTAAACCCGGACGATAGCTTGTCCACAAAAGCGATGGCCAGCGGCATGAAAGCTTTTAACCGCTCCGATACCGGCTGCAACACCTGGCCGATCAGCATGTTCGTGTTGTCTTTCAAGGTACTAAGCATCCCGGTAAAGGTCTGGCTCTGCTTCTGCATGGCCCCGGAGAACTTGGTGCCCATTGCTTCAATCAGCGCCGGGACGGCCTCGTCAGCCATGACCTTCCCCTGGGCAGATAGCGCCATGAGTTGTTGCTTGCTCATGCCCAGTTTGTCGGCCATCAGGTCCCAGGCAGGGATGCCCCGTTCGGCCAACTGGTTCATTTCCTCCGCCGACACCTTGCCCTTGGTGGCCATCTGGCCGAGAGCCATGGTGATGCCATTGAGGACTTCCTCTCCCCCGCCGATCGCGGATACAGCATCGCCGATGGACCGGAGGTTGGGCATGACGCTCTCGGCGCTAAAACCCATCGCCAGCATCAACTTGGCCGACTTTTGCAGGCCGGGGAACTCGAAGGGCGTCTCGGCTCCGAATCGCTGCAGTTGGCCGATCATGTCCCGCGCCTTTTCAGCGGATCCAAGCAGGGTTTCAAAAGAGATGGCCGCCTGCTCCATGTCGGCGTTAAACGACAATCCTTTGCCGATGCTCAGGCCGCCGAGGGCCGTGGTGATTGCGCCGATGGCAGGCAGGGCGACGCTCTTTAAACTAGAAAAGGCCCCACCCATTGTGGAGCCCGTCTGTTGCATCTGTCCACCGGCGTATTTCACCTGTCCCATAGCCGTCTGGATTTTCGATTGCAGGCCGGAGATATCGGCGGTGAAGCTGACAAGAACGCTGGAGAGTGAGGCCAACCGCTTCCCTCCTTATCGGCCCTACGATTTGAACTTCTGTTTTAACTCCGACAGAGCTTGAAGCTGCTCGTTACGTTGAACCCGCTTCACATCAGCCGTTTTGCCGAGCAGTTTATCGGGCGTTACCGGCCGCTTCAGGTTCCCGCTGGCGTTCATGATGTGGCAGGCCAGCCAGGCTGTCCGGTAATCCTCGGCTTCCTGGCGCTGACGCTCGGCCTCAAACCGGCTGTCGATGAGGTCCAGCAGTTCGGCCAGCGTGATCGCCCAAAACTGATCCGGGGAAAAACCAAGCGAGCCGAAGGCGACCTTTTTGAGTTGGTCCCAGTCGGCTCGCGTTAATCGTTTTTTCGGGTCGCCGTTTCAAAGGCTTCCGCAATCTTGGTCTGGACGTAGGCCATGTTCTCAAAATCCACCCAATCGCCCACGGCTTTCTCCGTCAGTTCCGGGGCTTCATGGATGAGCCCGGCCCACAGGAACGTGCGGATCGCCTTGAGGCCAAGGTTTGCCTCGCCCAGTTCTGTTACCGTCAGCCCCAGCTTATCTTCAATTTCGGCCAGGGCGTTGAGGGTGTAGCGGAGCCGCCGAGGCTTGTCCAGGTCAATATCCACGAATCCACGCTGTTTGTTTGCCATCCGTTACCTCCTTTAGCTTCCTGTCGATACCGCCAACGCCCCGGTGCCGGTCAAAGTCAGTTTGTAGGTCGCCGCGTCATCCTGGGGGAACTCGTAGGGAAAGTCAGTGATGATGCAGGTTCCGGTGTATCGCTTGCCGGAAGGCAGCCGGATTTCCGCTTTCAATGTGGATCGGCTGTTAAACACTTCGTCCAGGTGGTCCAAGGCGGTGTCGCTCTCCAACATGAATCCGTCGCAATCGATGCTCCAGGAGAGCACCCCGGCCACATTCTCAGCCCAGCCGTAGGCGTCCTTGGAAGTGGTTTCGATCAGGTTGGCCGAACGGTTCAGGGTGGCTCCACTCTGGCCGCCAACCACCGTGTATACGGGCTGGCTGGTGACGGAATCCGAACCCGTTTGGACGTACAGCAGCACGTCTACGCCTGCGATTTTTGCCAAATAATCAAGCCTCCTCAGTGATCAAGGTGAAATTCAGCGAGTAGACAGAACGATTGTTTTCATCGAGGCCCAGAAACAGAGGTCCAGACTGTGCGGCTGCACAAAAAATGACGTGGGTTGTTCCCACGTCGAAGTTGCGTTTGCCGTGAAGGGCCTGATGAAGGTCAGTGGCTTTTTTCTCTGCCACAGCCGGATCGCTGGCCCGGATCAATATCTGTAAGGCGGGGCGGCTGATGTTTGCTTTCAGACTTGCTTCTCCCCCGCCTGTCAGCTGGACAGCCGCACAATCACCAGCCAGCGGTGGGAACGTATTGGCGAAGTACGTGAAGGGGGCGGTTTGCTTGAGGACCGCGATGAGTTCGGTGATACTCACCTCATTAAGCCCCCTTAATCACGGATTGCAGTTCCCGTTCGATGTGCTGTTTGTACGCCGGAGTTTCGCCTTCCAGCGGTCGGGTCAAAAACTTAGTTCCAACGGGGTAGTGCTTGCCGCTCATGCCCACGCCGCCGGGTTTCGCAAGGGAGCCAGAGCCGAGCCGATATCGGCATTCATGCATCCACAGGGCGTAGTTGAACGGGCCTTCCTTGACGCAGTAATCCACCTTGGCAGCTACTTTGCTTCTGACAGCGGTCACTTCCTTGGCATAGGACTTTTCCAACACGCCCTTATCGTGAGGGGCCGTTTCCGAGGACGTGCGGACCAAATCGTCGGCACAGTCGTGGACGGCGCGGGACAACTGTTTCTGAATTTCCTTCTGTACCCGCCGGAGAATACGGTCATCGATCTTGAAGCGAGCTTTCATCAGACCACCACTTTCGTGAACAGGGGTTTGCCGCTGAAATCCCGCAGAACATCAATGCGAACAGGGTTTTTTCGGGTGGTGCGGCCCAATTCATCGGTCCATTCCAGTTGATCGCCGTATTCCACCGGAGCCAACCCTTTGAGCAGGATTTCAGCCGTCAGGACGATTTCCTGCCCATTGGCGTTGGTCATCCGCTTCGAACTTGAATCCAGCCGACATAGGTAGGCAACGGGCTCGCTGAGGGCCGGGTTTCCCCAAATGTCCAGTTCCCCGGAGCGCCGAATGAGGACGGTCTGCTTCATCGGAATCAGTCAGCATACCTCCCCACCCGGCGGCCCAGAATGGCGATCACTTCAGGGGAAATGCGGGGGACCGTGTTCATAGAGATGCCAAGGCCGCTGACAGAAACGGAGGTCACGCCCTGCTGGGACTTGCGAACCGTTTCGTCCATTCGCAAGAGCCACAGGGCTTGCTCGAACACCGCTTCATCGGGAAGAGGCCGGGTGTCCCGTCGATAACTTCGGAACACCCGGTAAAGCTGAGTTTCAGCCGTGTTCAAGGCGCGATGGCGAGTGACGTCGTCGGCTGCCGTCCATTCCTCGTTATGAAGAACTTGCGTGACAAAGTAGGTGTTGGCTAGATTTAGATCCGCCATCTCGCCTCACCTACTTCGCAACGGTCTTCGGCTTCTTTTCTTCCGCCGGTTCCTCGCCGATAACTTCAGCGGTATATCCGTAATCGTTTGTCAGAAGGTTTTTCAGTCGTTCATCTTCCACGATGGCCTCACCGTTTTGAAAAAGTACGCCCTCCGTTACACCGTTATAGATCGCGTTGGGCGTCTTAATCCGATACTTCGCCAATCTTTTCCCTCCCTACGAAAAATGAAGGCGTGGCAGATCGCTCCACCACGCCGTTCATCGATTAGGATTTTTTGATGTACCGCAGCCGTGCGGCTGCCCGAGGATGGAACACCGCCATCCCGCAGTAGAACTCAATCCGGGTGCGGAATACGGGCTTGCTGTCGATCTCGCCAAGGTCTCGAACAGATACGCCGCCGTTACGCAGGCCCGAGACATACTGCTCGGTCCCGAATTTAATAGCGTAGATGGAGCCTGTGTTGGACTCCGTACCGGCCTTGTTCAGTTCGTTAAAACCAAGGATTTCTTGTCCGGCTCCGTCGGTTTCGATGATGCGGATGGGGATCCCAGCGTAGGTGCTGACTTGTCGACCAAAGGAATCCTCGCCACTCTCGATATAGTGGGTGGAGGTCTTCAACGACTTCTTGATTTCACGACGCATCGCTTTGGAGCAAAGAAGGATGTCCGGTTCACCTTCTACCGCGTCAATCAGTTCGTCCAGCTTGTCCGAATCGAAGAATCCATCGTTATTATCAATAATTTGAGAACCAGTGAGCCGTTTTTGCAGCCCGTCGAACTGCCCCGGCAAAGCAGCGTCGCCCTTGAAAAAAGCTCGGGTAAACTCCAAAGCGAGGGCCTTGGCTTTCAGGTCCGTGTGGATGGACCGGATGTCGTTGACATTCCCACGGGTCTGGACGAGGAACTTGTCAATGTCAACGTCCCCGCCGAGGATATACAGTCCCTCGGAGAGTTGATTGACGACGCCTGCGGATTCGACGTAACCTTCATTGACGGAACGGAACGCGATGCCGGGCAAAGTTTGCTCCTGATTGTACTTGTACGAGTTGCCCGAAATCTCCATGAACGGCAAGAGTTCCAGGATGGGAGACGAACGGGCAAAGGTTTGGATGACGCCTTTCTGCAGAATATCAGTCGATAGCTTCGCGGCTTCCGTCATCGTTAATGCCAAAGAATGTATTCCTCCCTAATCGTTTTTGGGCATAAAAAAAGCGCAATCCGCGAGGATTACGCTCGTTGGGCATAGCCCATTTTAAGAAGCTGGATGGAACTGAGTTGGTTGAGGTCCGTGGTCTGCGCTTGCGCCGGGTTGGTCGCCTGGCCGACTGGCTGTTCCTGTTTGCCGGTGCCGAACAGCCCTTTCTGCTCCGCCATCGCCAGCCATTCCAGCTTGGCTTCCGGGGTGAGGTTTCCGGGGACCAGGTCATGAAAGTCCTTCGGGATGCCCTCCAACTTGGCTTCCAAGAGGCCGTTGATGACCGATTCTAACTGCTCAACCCGAGAACTTGCGGTCTTGTAGCCGTCCTTCGTCTTGGTCAGTTCGTCGGCTGCGGTCTTGTACAGTTCCTCGAACTTGCCTTGCTGTTCTTTGGTCTTCTTGGCCTGGGTATCTCGTTCGGCCAGCAATTGGTCTAACTTTCCTTGGACGTCCTTGTACTTGGTGTTGACCTCGTCAAACCGGGATTTGGGAATCAGGTGTTCCTGAGGTTTTCCTTCCGGCTCTTTGGTAGCGGGAGCTTCGGGAGCCGTTGTCTGCTGCTCTTGAACCTGCGTTTCCTCTGCCAAAAAACATCCTCCTTGCCCTTCGCTTGTTGTCGCGGTCGCGTCCGCGTGGGGGTTAATTGGAATATGAAAAAAGGCACCCGCGTTAGTTGCGAAGTGCCTTCTGCGCTTCTATTGCTTTTTCACGGTGCTTTTCCCGTAACCGCTCCGGCAGTAAGCCCATATCCCGCACCGGGCTGACGTGGTGCTGGCAGTTGGGGTGAAAGATTTTGCCGGTGGATCGAAGTTGGTCATAGGTGAGATAGCCCGGCGTCAAGCCATGTAGGGAGATCACCAGCCCTTCAAAGGTCCGACATGCGTCTTTTGCTCCATGCGACGAAACCACCGCCAGGTCGACGCCCCGTTCTAACGTCTCTACACGTGTTCCCTCGATGTGGGCCTGGGTCAGCTTTGTTCGAACCACCATCTCCGCATAGGTGGAGAGGTTCCATCGGCGACCAGCCCGGTCAACGATGCCCACCCAGGCTTCGCTATTTAGCTTGGCCGACAGCCCTTTTTGCGTGAGGTCATCGACGATTGTCTTCTTCATGCTCTGACGGCCCATCTGTTCCAAGGCTTTTTGGCGTAATGTCTCGCTGACGGCGGTTCGCACAAGCTGCTTTACTTTTCGCTCGGTGTTTTGCGTGGCCATCAAGAGGTCCGTATAGGTGTCGCTGATAAGGGCGTCAACCCGTTCTCTCGCCAGCATGGAAAAAGAAATGGACGATGCCGCCTCCGATATCGAGGTTGCATCGCCCAATGTGAGGATGGTCTGCGCCTGGGCCTCTGTGAAGGATTCTTTGATTACCGCTTCGCACCAGGATTTCGTGGCGCCATCTAGGTCTCGTAGGATCACCATGATTTGACTGAGCAACGATTCGGCGTAGGCTTTTTCCAACCCGCCCGATGCTGAAATGACCTTTAGCCGTTCGACGATCTCTGCGAACGCCTTCTTGTAATAGCTCATCAGCCGTTTGACGTCCCGTTCATATACGGGTTTTGGAATCATCCGTCATCACCGGGCTGCTGAAAGATGGCCGGATCGGCCACCGCTTCCTCGTCATTCATCCGCTTCAGTTCCGCTTCGGCCTGTTCTTCCGTCAAATCGTCAAGCCACATGAGGGCTGATTTTTGAGAGATCGTCGCCTTGCCGCCAGTACGGATGGACATGATGTTCGCCATTTCCGTCTCATCGTCGGGCAGGCCGTCCTTGAATTTAACCTTGGGGATGGTCACTTCGTAATCCTGCGGCCCTTTGCAGGCGACTTCGAGAAGCTGGGCGATCAAAAGGACTCGCTTCAAGGTCTTGTTGTAATACTGGCGCTTACGGTTGATCTTCGCCAGGATGGAGTTTAACCGCCATTTGATCGCCAGGCCCGAGGCACCGCTGGTTCCTGCATCGCCGGAGCCCAAAGCGATTTCGGGGATTTCAGCGTTGATGAGCAGCAGCTTCACCAGCTTGTCCAGTTCGGTAAAGGCCGCCTGGAGTTGGCCGTCCCAGGTGATGTACTGCGGGACCACTTCGTCTTTGCTCATGACCTCAAAGACTTTATCTACACCCACCCGAAAGATGGGATTGCCCAGTTCGTCCTCGCCGAGGGTACCCGCCGGAACCGCCATGGCCGGATCTGCATGTTTATCTAGGATAGAGGCGATCTGCGAGAGCCGGTGGTTGATTTCATCGAATAGCGGTTTGTTCTCGCTGAGGTCGTCGATACCTTCCCAGCAATCGTCCGTGGCGTAGTTGGGCACGTGAACGACCAACGGATAGGGGACGCCCGTAAGCACTTCCCGCCGTTCGCCAGGAAGCTCCGCGTAAATCTTCCATTCGTTGATTTCATTATCGACCGTGACAACAATCGGCTCCATCTTGTACTTGGCGTAGACGATCCGTCCAGGATAATGGCTTTCGACATTCAGGACCCAATCCTCGCTGTCGCCGCATTTCACCAGCACCGGGTAGGCGATGTGAACGGCGATCATCCGGTTGGCGTCTCCCGGTGCCGTTTCGGGGAAGACAAACTCCGGATTCTGGGCTTCAATGATCACCCGGAAGGGATCCACATCCTTGCCCACCGCCCCGCCGTACTCTTGGCCGTAGCGAATTTTGTAAAAGGAATCTCCCCGATAGGCGTTGGACAGCGCGCTCTCATAGTTGAGGATGTGGAGGTCATTGGTGTCGAGAAGCCGTTCGATTGCCGTCTGCTCTGCGGAGTTGTCGCTCTTTCCGGCGGAGAAGGTCGGTTGCTCGCCAAATAAAAAATCGGCTGATTTCTTGCAAATCACACCGGGGAGGTTCGTGGAAATATAGAGCAGTTCGTTTTGCCTGCGCGAAAGTTTGTTTTGAACCCGCTGGAATACGTCGAAGTGCTTGCCGAGAAACAGCTTTTTGTTCTCCCGATATCGCCGAATCCGCTCCCGATGCTCTGGTGCCGGGTAGTAAGCGCCAATGGAGAAGATGGACAATTGCTGACCTCCCTTCCACTTTTTTCACCCACCATGTAGGGCCGTGGCGGGATTTTACAATCCAACTGGTTTTTGATGGAACGTCCGCCGCCGTCCACCGCCGCAGAGTTCAACGGCCATCTGCAAGGCGTCGGGCAGATCGTCGTGGTCATGGTTCGGGAACTGCTCCAACTGCTCCAGCAGGATACGCTGGTGCTTCATGAACCGGAGAATCCCCTGTTCGATAATGGGCTCCAGCGACTCGATCCGTTCTTCCTTCTTGGTCTTGCTGGTGACCGCTTTGAGCTTAGTCGAGTAAATGCCTTCCTTAGCCATTCGCTCTCGGGCCTGACGGAACAGGTCGAACTGGGCTTGGACGGTCTCGATGGCGAAAATCCGGGGCCGATACTTACCGATTTTGTTGATGACCTCAAGAAGCGCCTCATGGGCCGGGCACTTCCTCGCCCAGGTCTCCACGACATACAGGATGCCGGTCCGCCGGTCCCGCCCGATGACAACGATGGCGTTGTAATCTGAACGGTTATTCTTGCCCATCGCGATGTCCCAGGCTCCGAAGTAGTCCAGGGGAACAGGCCGGCCCATTTTGTCACGCAGTTCCGGGTAGTCGAAGAAGGTAAACATGGACGGTTTGAAGATTTGGGTCTCTTCGTCGATGGGGTTGTTGAGGTACTCGGAACCGAAGGCCCGGGAGCCGATATTGACCTTCTCGATCATCAGCCGCGAATAAGAAAAGCGTCCCGGCCATAAGACCTCGACGCCCTGATCCATTTCTTCTTGATTTGTCTGGTAGAACGCGATGGCAACATCCAGCCGGGTTTCGTTCTCTGGATTGCGGCAGGTCGATTCGAACTGCTCCCACAGGTCGCCCCGTTCCGGCGGAGATACGATGGCGGAGTAGGTGCGCGATTCAAAGTCCGACCGCTGCAAGACCGTGGGGAGTAAGCCCCGCGCATGAACGATGGTGCCCATGTAGATGAAGGCTGTCTTGGCCGGGTCGCCAATCGGCATAACGACGGAGTTGAACCAGTGCAAGTTTTTATCCCGTAACTCTGGCGTGTTGGTGTTCTTCGCCGATTCCAAATCATCGAGGATGACCAAGTCCGGCCGGTATGAGCCGTTCCGCTTACCTCGTAGCTGCTTCCCCATTGATGCCGCCTCGACGAGGATGCCGGTACGGGTAAGGAACGCCTCCTGATTGTCCCGTTCGTTCATGGCCTTACGGTCTGAAAGTAACTCGCCGAAATCGTCCCGTAGCTTCTGATTGAATTTGAGCTGCAGCGAGATCCATTCGATGAACTTCTTGGCCATCGAATCCGTTTCCGAGATGATGAGGATGTACTTTCGCTTATTGAAGACGATTTCATGAACGGGAAAGCCGTTGGAGAGGTAGGCCGACTTGGCGTGGCCCCGTGGGGCGGCCCAGGCGATCCGGGCCGTGGGGTTGTCGATAGAGACCACGCGAAGGAGATCGCAGAGTTCCCGGTGGAATCGAGGGGCGTCGTCGATAGTGGTGCCTACCGGAATGAGGTTCTGCTCGTTTGCTGGGTTTTTGTCGTCAGAAAAATACTCGTACATGAAGAACAGGACATCAAACTCCGACCGGTCGATCCGCCGGAGCCGGTACAGCTCTTTGAGATCGGCGATATACTCGGTCTGCATGGTGGGGCTCAATTCTTGCTTGGCTCGAACCTCGTCAAATAGCTGGACGCGCTGTTCTAACAGTTCCATTCGTTGCTGGCGTTCCATGCGATCGAGGATGTTTATGGGTTAGTTCACCTCCGAGGATTTTTGAGGAAAACAAAAAAAAGACGCTCCAGATTCAATCTGAAGCGCCTAAGTTCGACAGCGTTTTTCCTGTTAAAAGCCATTTTTGTGCAGTTATTCACTATATCCACAGAAAAACACTATATTCCTGTTGATAAAGCGAAAAATTTTGCAAAAAGATGTCGAGGGCACGCGTCGGTATATCGTCATATCGACATATTGTTGCTATCATGGAAAAAAAACCACAAAGCTAGGAGGTTGATTCTGATGAAATTAGGTCCTTGGGAGATAAATTTTTCTCCTCATCTTGAAGAATTGGGCAACGTTCTGGTGACAGATGACGGAAACCAGCTAAAGGTATACTGGCAAGATACCTTAATTGCCCACCTGGTCATCGTCGAAGATATCCTTTCTTATCAAGGCGTTTGCCGGATGAATCTTCTTCCCGGACAAACTTTCATCCAGCTATGTTTGGATGACATCGAAAAGGTTATTGCCGAACTTAATTAAGTTCCAGGCTTCCCGACAAACCGCCGCCGTACATGAAAAAGACAAGCCCTCACAGACTAATCGTCAGGAGGGCGATGGCATGAGTCGTTTGAAGAGTTCTCCGAGGCGACGTATCTTGCCCACAATCTCTGCTGGCCGGTTGAAGCCGCCGGTTAGAAACCGCACACCTGTCACGATTGTTCGCAAAGCAACTGAGCCAAGCGTTAGGTCTGAAATCCCGACTGCGCTCAAGTATGCGGCGGTTATGGTCGTGACTTTCATCGCCATGGCGGCTATGGTCTCGCTCGTCGGCAATATCCTGTTGCGGTTGTACTTTTCCCTTACGTCTGGCAGTGGTTCACCGTCCCCCATGTAGCTTATTTGGCGGCGTGGTGAGGTTGGCTCAAACGGTCTCTGGCAGAGAGTAATGGTGTTTCAGCCATTGCCCAGTCGCGATATCCCTGCCGGATGATATCGAAGTAACTGTTCGACGGGGCTTGGTAGTGAAAGCCCTTGTTCATCCGATAGACGAAGGCGTTTACTGGCCCTTCTTTGGTGCTGACGGAAATGAGTTGGCGCTGATACAGAAACGGATATCCCTCGTAGCGATCAAGGGCGATCAAATCATCCCAACTGACTTTATACAAGGCCCCTTCTACCCGGCGTCCTTTGGTAGGTTGGATATCTGCGACGCCGTTGCCCCGATAATTCCCCCGAAAGGTCAAGGAAAAGTCGTGAGCCGTTGCCCTCGCAACCGGTTGGCTGTCTGGGCAGCGGTTTTTCATTTGCTCTTGGTGAAGGTTGGAGCCATAAGCGAAGTAAAGGATGGGAACGAAGCGGGGTACATTGTGTTTTATCGTCATTTTCCCCTTGCTGATTAATGAATGGGTATCCAGTCGATGGCGGTGACCAGGCAGAGCCGCTGCAGTTCTCGAAGGAAGGATTCACAGTCGCTGAAGGAAATCTCCCGGCCCGTTTGAAGGATGACCCGCTGCTGGACGGCGGCCATGAAATCCTCGACGGTGGAGGAATTGTCCCAAGAATCGGTCCAAAGGTTGCGAACCACATCGTCGAATGTATTGCCTTCGATGACCAGCCCATCCCGAAGTTGTACTCGAATCGTCGATTGGAGCATATTGTGCCCTCCTCGTGTTATTGGGGGTTGGGAGCCGGGTTATGCCACCCGGCTCTGAAAATGTTGGCGTCGCTCCGTTTGAAATACGAAGGCTTGGCCGTATTCGTTATCCAGGCATCCGGCCTTGTAGTCGCCGAATATCATCCGGCGAAAGCGCCGTTCCTGCTTGTCCAGATCAACCGCATCCCGGTCATGGGTGACTCGGATTTTCTGTTCCATCGCCCGTTCCACCATGGCCTGGGTGAAGGTGACCCATTGGATTCCCTTATTCGGTTCCAGGGTGCCGCCGTGCTGCCGGAACTCGATGGTGCCGTGGACCCAGAAGGATTGGAAGTTCAACTTGATGTATCGCGATTGGAAGATCCCGCCGAGTTGATTCATCGTCGTGGCTGCTGCCATCTGGTCGATCTGTGTTTGCTCGATGGATTTGCAGTAGCGGTTGAAGTTACCGCGGCGGCTCGGCGGAACCAGCATGTCGATCCATTTTTCGAACTTGTAATACATGGCGAAAAGATTTTTGAATCCGTCAAGGTTCAGGTCGTTGGCTCCGTGGTGTACATGGAATCCGCAGGTCTTGTCCACCTTCGCCCCGATTGCCGTCAGGATGGCAAGCACCCGGCCTAACTCCGCCAAGCCCTCTTTGCCCTTGAGGATCGGTGATACCAGTTCGTGGCCACCTTCTGAGTTCCCCGTTCCGGTCTTATTAACGCTGCTATCATAAACCAGTTTCCAATGCCGCCGGGTCGTATGATTGTAAGATTCGTGCTTCACATCGATGCCTTCGGCGGTGAGCGCCTCGATGACCCGGTCGTAGCGAACCCCGAAAAACTCGATTTCTACGCCGAAGGTCCGATTGGGATTGAGCGTGCTGCGTTGCATGGTGCGTTCCTCCTCGTGATTTGGCGGTATCGGCTTGCAGTGACACTATATCTCTGAATCGCCGACCGGTAAACTTGTTTTTACCGTTTTTACCGTTATTTTCTTGAGGAGTTTACTGCCAGCTATGCCGCTTCTTCGGCCCTCCAATCGGGGTTCTCCCAAATCAAATAAACCTTCTCCCGAGGTACGGCCTCTTTTATCATCTCGGCGATATCCTGGAGGGTAAAATCCTTCGCTGTTTTTACCGTCTGTTTTTTAGCGCCGCCTCGAACGCATCCCACCCTCCCCTGCTGCACCCGGCGGAAGATTTCGGCGGCCACCATCTGATAGGTGCGCTCGTCAAGCCCGGCCAACTTTTCCTGGTTATATCGCCAGCTCGACGCCCTCTGCATATCCCAGCCCAACAGAATGAGTTGGTTGCGGACGCCCTTGAACCGGTCTTTTGGCTGGTACGGCACCGGGATGAGCCCGGCTTTTTCATTGAAGGGGTTGAAGCGGCCCATGACGGTCAACGCTTCGACGTATCGCTTGCCCGTCATCGGCATGGTGTCGCGGATAAGCTTTGCCCCCAGGCCGACACCGCGGTATTTCGGATGGATGACAACCCGGCTGATCGTCGTTACCTCGTCGTTAAGCCGCCGGGCGATCTCCGAACTGGCTGCTTTGTACCGGGGCGTGTAGGCGTTGCGGCCGGCCAAAGATAGCGCCGGGTATACGTAGACGATCACGCCGACCACTTCATCGCCGTTCACCAGCTTGAAGATGTGCTGTACGGCGCGCACTGTTTTTTGCCGGTAATGAAATCGGGACAGCACATGGTAGTCGGCCAATGAGCCAGGTTCGATTTGCATGTTTGAAATGAGCGAACAGGCTGGGGCGTTGGGGACGGATCGGTATTCCACGCGGACATCCTGCTCCAGCCCTTTTTTGACGAGGATGGATGGATGCAGGTCGGCGATCAGATCGGTGTGAGACGTAGCGACGATCAGCGTCTTCCCCAGTTTCCGGCAGATTTTCTGCATATTAAAAGAGACCACCTTCGCAGTCTCCCGATCCAGTAGCGCGCAGAATTCATCCATAAGATAGGCGTCGGCACCCGATTCGAGTAGCTTAGCCAACATGAAACGATACTTTTGCCCCTCGCTCAATTCGTGGAATTTGCGAAGGAGAATGAAGGCGTCGTTTAAGCCCACCAAGGATAGCAGGTACATCGCCTGCTCAAGGTCTTGCCCAACGCCGTCAATGATGGGTACGTCATCGGGGATTTCGATATCGTCCGTGGAAATGGCCTTCGGCAGCCGGGACTGAAGCTCACGCAACAGCAAAGACTTTCCGCTGCCCGAATCGCCGGTGATGTACATGATGTCGCCTGAACCGATTTGAATATCAAACCGGTTGAAGACGGTGTAGGTCTGGTCCTCATCCAGCGATAGGCCGAATGCTTCTGAGATGGCGAGGGTCCGTGGCGTTACTGCGGACTGCATGGAAAACTGCTTGGAAATAACGGCTGTTGCGATTGCTTCCTACTCCTTTCTGGCGCCATCATGGGATTCCCCCACATAGCCTGCACGTTGGCACACGTTCAAACAGAATATCTTCCTGGGGCAATGACCCCAGATGAATATTCTCTCGCGACACGTCGCAACGTCCAGGCTCACGTGGGCAATCGTATGTTTATAAGGGAGCCTGCGTTAATTTGGTGATATGGTGGTCGATTTAAATTCGACTACCGTCATACCCAGCTCAACTCCTCAACGGCTCTCGCCAAATCTTCCTCGCCAGGCATCGTGTACCGGCTGGTCATGGCGAGGTTGGGAGAGCCGTCTTTTTTCATGTGCCCCATGAGCCGGGCGATTACGTCGAGCGGGACTTTCAGCACCGCAAGTTGATGGCCAAAGCTGTGGCGCAAGGCGTGGCATGTGAGGTGGTCGATACCAGTGAGGTTTGCGTACTTGGCGATGAGGAACGACACTCCCCTGGGGCTCATCTTGTCGCTGCGCTGCGAGTAGAATAGGTATTCGCTGCTGCTCTTTCGGGATTCGATGAACCGCAGCAGGATCCGCCGGCAATCCACGTTGAGCGGGACCTCACGGTACTTCCCGTGTTTGCCGTAGCGGATCACCAGCAGGCCCTTGCGGTCGGTGAGGGTGACGTCCCTCATCTGGATATCGCAGAGTTCCTGGACCCGGACGCCGGTGTGCAGCATCAGCGTGACCATCGTCAATTCCCGCAGGCTCCCATGCTGCCGCACCGTTCGCACCAGGGCATTCTGTTCGCCCCGTGTCAGCCATTTGGGAGCCGATTGGGGTACAGATACCCGGTCCACATGTTCGGCCGGGTTGTCGGGCGTGAGGCCCCTCTGTGCGAGCCACCGGAATATGACGTTGAGGTGGATCATCGTGAGGGCCACGGTGTTGGGCTTGAAGTTACTGGAGGCGAAACGTTTGAAATTTGCTATGTCCAGTTGAGTGGCCATCTGCGGCCCTGCATCCCCCCCGGTGGGGGTGGGGTGGGGGTTGGTCTGTTCGTACCACCGTGAGAAGCGGCCCCAACTGTCCATGTACGAGCGCAGGGTGGTCGGGCTCTTTCCTTGCTGCCGGAGTTCTTCAATGAGTGCGTCGATCATGATGTCCTCTCCTTGCATAGACGCTGGTTAGATTGCCGGATATCCCGACGAAGACTGGGCCTTCGTGGGACACAGCTTATCTCTAACCAGCGACTAATGCAACGAAAGAGGATGATTTCGAAGGCTCCTCGCTTAAAGCTAGAAGCCTTTGCTTACATCTCGGCCAGCAACTTCTTGAGGTTGTCGATCTCGGCCTCAATCGCATCGTTAGAGCGGCTGTCCTCCACCTTGGCCTCAATCTTCTGGACTTCGGTAAGGCGGCCCTGGTTCTTGAGAACGAGTTCGATGGCCTTGAGCCTGTTTTTCTCGCTGCCACTGGCACGGACAATATCTTTCAGGTTGTTGTACGCCTCGGCCAGGAAATCTTTCATGGTCAATTCGGCCACTTCGTTCTGGTAGGCGATGAAGTCGGGGTCTTGCTTCCAACGGTACAGCGTGCGATCACTCACGCCAGCCTCCTGGGCGATCTGGGCCAGTGTCATTTTGTGGACGTCGTTGGTGGCGAGTATTTCGGCAGCGAGCCTCTGCGATCCGTTCAGCGCGTATTTCTTCGATTGATCTGACAATGTCTCAGTCACTCCTTTTTGATTGAAAATTAGTACCTACTTCTAATTTAACGACAAGTACAGCAATCTACAGAGAATTGTCGCAGCGCCATCAGGATTTTCAGCGCGGCCCGCTGCTCAGAACGCCCGCCCCTCAATCTTTCACAGTGCCCTCCGCCACCACATTCAACCATTCCAATCGTGGGGTTTCCTTTATAATGGCGTGGGGCCACAGGTCTTCATCGACCGCAAGCGCCACCAACGCCCCCGCTCCAAAAAACGGCCAACAAAAATAGCCCAGGCCAATTACGACCTAGGCTAAGTATGACGATAAATAGCAGCAACTGTGACAGGTGATTTACAGGGCTTTCCACCAGTAACCCCATATAGCAACTTCACGGCCAGGTTGGTATCATAGCTGTGCAGGTTGGGGCGTAGGCTGCAAGACTGTTGGCGGCTGGGCAATCTGACCTGCGCTGCTCTTTGACAAGTTCATCGTGTTCAAGAGTCAGAGCAAAGGACTGTATTGACGTTATAATAGTTAGTTACAGTTAATCTAATCTATTCACCGTTATAGATACACGTTGGTTCTTGTTAGTGGGTAAACAGTTACCCATAGGTATGAGTAAATATTACCCATAGGTATGTGTAAAAGTTACTCATAGGTCTGGACCGTTAAGTCCTCAATCCATACCATGGACCGTTGGGTTATTTCATTTAACTAGTCTGGCCAGCACCTCCGCCACGCTCGCCCCGCCCGGCTGCCGCACGGCTGGGTTGGCAAGGTGGCCGGCTATGCGCCAACGTGTGCCTCGCTGTTAGTATCTGTATCAACGATATTAGCGGCCGGTTCTGTGGGCACACGTGGCCAAACAGCATGAACTGTGGCGATGCGTGATTACTCGCGGACGTCAACGATATCGGAAAAACGGATTTCGCGCTCTCCCCTATCTGTGTCGACGAACAACTTCCCCGACTTAGCCTTAACCGGCACCGCTGATATCCACTGCTTGGTCCGTAGCCGAATCTGGATTTCCCGGCTGTCACGTAGAGCCGCTCCGATCATACGCTCCATTTCCTCCAAGTGGAGTTCTGTGGGTTCCGGTAGCGGTTCTTCGTTTGACAGCGCGGCCCGAGTGTTGTCGCGGGTTACGATGCGATGTTCAGGCAATAGAAACGGTCGCCACAGACGGTTGTTCTGGAAAAATGCTTTCGTCCTTTCGTCCATAAAAAGACACCTCCCAGAAAAGATTAGCACATATGTTCGCATTATGGAACATACGTTCTACTCCTATCCGGGAGGTAAATCGTGGATCCACGTGAGATACGAAATTAAGCCGCCTCTGCCAACCGGCCGTTGGCCGCATCGATGTACTGCTGCTCCACATCAAACGCAATGAACCGGCGGCCAAGCTTTTTGGCTGCCACACAGTCTCCCCCGCTGCCGCAGAAAGGGACCAGTACGATATCAACGGGCTCCGACGATTTCTCGATAATCATCTCGGCCAGCTTTACCGGCTTTTGCGTGGGATGAACGTAGGTGGCGCCAGGATCGCGGGGAACTTGCCACACATCGGAGATTCGCTTTCCTTTTAATATGTGGCGGCCCTTCACGGCGTAGATGAGGAATTCGTGAGCGGGACTGTAGGCTCCACGGAGATCGCCCATTCCCCCGCCGTTCTTGTGCCAGATGATGCAGTTCTTTATGGTGAAGTGCTGGGAGATGCGGTTGTACCATTCGGCATAGACGTCCCAGCGGGTGTAGCAGTACAGGGCACCTCCGTCCTTCAGAACGCGGTGAGCGTCGGTAAGCCAGTCGGCCATGATGGTGTCGTCGTTTCGGATTGTGGTGAACTTTCGCTTGCGACTGCCGCTTCGGTAATTGATGCCGTATGGTGGGTCGGCGATGATGAGGTCGATGCTGCTTTCTGGTAAATCCTTGAGGCCGTCGTTGACGTCCATCTGGTGGATAGTGTCTAGCGTTAGTTCGCCGATAGTTGCTGTCATTGGCCCACCGTCCTCAGAAAAAATAAAGCAGTCCAACCGCGATGGCTGAACTGCCTGTCTATTCAATAGGTTGGCTGTGGGCAGAGGGTACAAGGGAAATTAGTTTATTTGCGCAGCAGCGCCAGTAACTCACTAATTTCCCTGCCTTTTTGCTCAATAATATCTAATAGTTCTTCCGGCGTACGGCTATCTCCCCCTGTTTTTGCATTCGGGTTAACAGCTTTCAAATCAAAGTTTTTCTTTTCAATCTCTTCTCGGCTAACCGACCAACTGTATTCACTATCAGCTCGTTCTGGCATGAGCTTAAAGAACTCGTCAAAATATTCCTTTACGAATGGGTTCTTCTTGGTAACTTTGATATGAGAAAGGTCATAGTACCAAATCTTCTCTGTGGTCTTTTCTTCTTTATTGAAGAATAGTAGGTTGGTTTTAACGCCAGCGCCGGCAGTCGTAAAAACTCCTCCGGGGAGGCTGATAATACACCACAGGTTGAACTCTTCGATCAGTTTACGTTTTGTTTGAACGAACGCCTGCTCGTTCGTTCGAAATAAGACACCCTCGTCAACGACAATGCCACAGCGTCCGCCGGGCTTTAAGCTATCCAGCACATGTTGTAAAAAGAGAACCTGGGTAGCGCTTGTCTTATAGTTAAAATTGGTTTGAGCATCGGCACCCTCTTTACCGCCAAAGGGAGGGTTGGTCAGAATAACGTTGAACTGACCGGGGGCGTTTTCATAAAGGCCTCCGTACTGTTCTGAGCCGGTCAACGTGTTCCCATGCCAAAGGTGAGGATGATCGATCCCGTGTAAAACAAGGTTGGCCAAGGCGATAGGATAGATAAGATTCTCTTTTTCTCGGCCAAAAAACGTATGTTGCTTCAAGGCTTCCAGTTGGTCTGGGGTTAAATCATCCGCAACGCTGCTTCTCATATACTCGTAAGCTTGGGCTAAGAAGCCCCCCGTACCACAACAAGGGTCGTATACGGTTTCTCCGATTTTCGGGTTGACTATTTTTACAAGTGTACGGATAATCTCTCGGGGTGTAAAAAATTGACCACCATCATTACCCTTCTCACCCATCTTCAACAGCAATCCTTCGTATATCTGGGAGAGGGCAAAGATATGGGTGTCATCAATAGCGTTAACAGTGATTTCGTTGACGCGATCCAGAACTTCGAGCATGTTTCGTTCTGTATCGATGCGAACACGGTCGACGCCGGACAAGACTTCGCTAATAACCTTCTGACGCGGCGTGGCGTTGGGTAAGTCTTTCAACTTTTTAAGATAAGGTAATAGCTCTCCGTGGATGAAACCAAAGAAAGCACCCAATGCGCCTTCTTGAAGCTCCTTGCGCTTTTCTCCTTCAGGGGCGGCCCAGTCTTGCCATCGAAACGGCTTTGAAAGTGAGGTTATGAAGTCGATGCCAACGGCCTCTGCTTCCTCTGCCTCAATATGCTCTCTCTCATCTAAAATACGAAGAAAGAGAATCCATGTAAGCTCGGGGACATATTGGAGAGCGCCAGCACAGTTAGATCTGCGCATAATGTCACATATGTTTTTTACGTACTGGTTCATCCCTTGTTGTGTCGTTAGGGTTTTTCCATTATCATTTCCGTTTGTTTTTTTCTGGCGCGCCATAGTTCCTCCTAGATTTTTCCTGAAAATGCTTGATGGATTAATCTGTGCGGTAAACTATTTAATTCGTTATGCAACTTTATCATTTCAATGTTAAGCCGTTCTACTACTTTCGCCTTCTCATTAATCTCAGCTACAATTTTCTTTTGTATATTAATCGGAGGACAACGAATATCTAAATTAACTAATTGCCGATCGTAAATTGCACAAACACTTGTAGTGTTACTCTTAAAGGCATCTATCTGCTTTTTAATCCCTTTACTTAGAAACATCCAGTTAATAAAGTCTGAACAAATTTTCTCATGGAAGCGAACTCTCATTATGTTATTATTATATACCCAACCATCTTCATCTAAGTTAAAGACCGCTGTTTTACCCACAAGTTCAAAACTATTACGGGTATTAAATAAGAAGTCACCCTTTGTAAGTTGATATTTTTTATACTCTTGTTCTGTTGCATCTACCGCTACAATAGAATCTAATTGTAAAGAGCCTCTAGTCGTTATATTGTTCATTTTTAGGTAACGATATTGACCAAATATACTTTGTTCTTTTGAAGAACGGACTAAACCAATTAGCCGTTCCGAAGTAATCTCTCCAAACTTTCGGATTGGCCAAACTTCACCGTTATTATCGGGATTAAAATAGAATTCCAGGTATGCATCCAGTAAACAGCTTGCCGCTTCCATCTGTTCTTCAGCAGCAGCCTGAGCTTTTTCAATGGTAGCTATCTGTTCATTGAGTATGTTAACAATGCGTCTTTGTTCCAAAATTGGTGGTAGAGGTATCTTCACGTCTTCAAATTGTCCTTTTGTTATATGTTTCATAGTTGCCCCATGGACTTTATCTTTAATATCATCCATTACAAATTTCAGAATATAATAAAGAAAGTGCCGATCAATTATATCAGTTTTTTCATGCACCTTAAAAATATGTTGGTTAAGGATGGCGGGACCTCTTGACCAAATGTATGCGTCCAAAGAAGCAGACCATGAAACAAGTAGATCACCATTATCTATTAAATATTTTTTATCAACTTCATCATCAAAATAGTTAAATGGCGCACCTAAATCATTAAGATTTTGTATACGGATAATTGGTAGACCTTCTTCTTTCCAATCTTCAGGCTTGAATGCTCTACCATTTATATATTCTGCAACATCTCCGAGTCTTGATGTTTTCCATTTGGTTTGCATCTTATGCTACGAACATCCTCTCTTTTGTCTGACGCAGTAAATCACCAGGCTTACCAACGAGTTTCAACGATTCAAGCCCACCAGCTTTCATTACCTCTGGTGTTCTGAATATCTGTTGGCTCTCTAACCCGTCGGTTCCAGCCTTGGCAAATTGATTAGCCAAAGCTTTGATTGTATTCGCCGCTCTTTCCGGTAATCCCTTTAGCCAGCCTTCATGCTTGTAAACAAATGATTCGACCCGTTCTATACGTGTTTTTGGAGCTACACCGTATCCAAGTTCCGCTAACACATCATACAGGTCAAAATCATCCATTTCCTCTAACATCCGAACAAGCAAGGCAGAGTGGCCTGCGTCAGGTAGATGAGATAATAACGTCCTTCTCTCATTTGGATTAACCCATCGACTACGAAAATCTTCCACAGTTGGGGCTTCCTGAATAAGCTTCTGTGATAATCTTTCTTTGTACTCTTCGACGGTTACAGGCATGGCCTTGCCATCTACCATGGTCAAGATGTACTTTCCGGCATCCGTTATCTTTACTTCAAAACCTTGTGCTATGATAGTTCTCTCGGGAGGGGGAGGTGGAGGCCCATTAATACCGTCATCATTTCCTTCACCTCCGCCCCTCGGCTTTTCGCTCTTCTTCGTAAACTTGGTTAGGAACTCTTCACCAAACAACCGAGTTGCATCCGTGTAATCATATAACCGAAACATTAACTTACCTGTCGGTGTATCAATTCGAGTTCCCCGACCGACCATCTGATAGAAAAGAATCGGTGATTGGACATAACGAAAGAATACCACATTTCGTAGTGGCGTGATATCGACACCTGTAGATAATAAGTCAACTGTAGTCGCAATCATATAACGCTGCATACTTCCTCTGAAGTCAGCCAAATAATCTCCGCCAGAGTTGGATGCTGTACACTTAAATGCATAATCTTGGACGCCTTTTTTCCCATTTGTGCTACACCAAATCGCATACAAGTTACCCATTTCTGCGGCAACTTTGTCCGCGTGATCATCACTAGCACAGAAAATGATCGTCTTTTGCTCAGGACCACCTGTTGCAAGCAAATGACTAAAGAAATCACTGCACATAGAAGATACTCGTTCAGGAAGTATCAGCTTTGACTCGAGACTGGCCGCCCGATATGTTTTTCTTGCCTCTTCCGGGGATAGTACTTCCCCTGTATAAGCATCAGCCAACAGCTTGCGTCGCTTTAAGTCCTCCTTGGTGACTCCGTATTCTCTTTCTTTCTTTCCATCTAGCAAAACATCACGTCGTTCAATCTCACAAGCGGCTAAATAACCGTCTTCTATACCTTGGCTCATGTCATATTCATAAACAGGCTCACCAAAATGTTTATGGTTGTCTGCAGTTATCTTCGCATCCTGCAAAGCTTCTTTATTCTTTTCCGTAACTTCAATCTGTCTAGGCGTAGCTGTCAAACCGATTTGAATCGCATCTGGGTTATGCGTAAAAACTTGCGACCATTTCCCCCAGGCCGAACGATGACACTCATCAATGATAATATGGCTGAAGTAATTTTCCGGATAATGATTTGTAAGGAAGTTTGCGCCGCCATCTTCGGTATCGATATCCAGTGTTTGATACGTTGCTATAAGCACACGAGCATTTTTCTCCGGTTTTCCGTTAGACACAGCCATCGCATTTGAACCAAATACCTTTTGAAATGCGATTGTTCCCTGAGATCTCAATTCATCACGATCACAAATAAACAATGCCTTGCGAAGTTGACCAGCATCGGCAATACGCTTTAATAGTTGGACGGCGATGAAGGTCTTTCCGGCCCCAGTAGCTAAGGATAGCATGGCTCGTTTCTTGCCTTGAGCAATTGCCTCAAACACTGCACGAATCGCAGCATCTTGGTAATATCGTCGGTTACCTTCCCCACCAGAATACCGGGTAAGTAGTGGTAATGCAGATGGTTCGGTTAATTTGAATCCCATTCCCTGTTCATATCGTGCCTGCAATTCGACAGGATTCGGAAACTGATTCATGGGCTTCGGTTGGGAGGTTAGACCAGTAATACGATCATACTCAACAAATAAATGTCCGTTGCTTGAAAAAACGAAAGGAACATTCAGCCGCTTACTATTCGCGTAAAGCTTTCCTTGTTCCAAGCCATGATTTGGCGGCAAATGTTCTGCCTTTGCCTCAATCAATGCAACAGCAACTGGTTGCGTATCCGGGTTTAACTTGATACGTAATAGATAATCTACACGACCTTGAGCACGTCGACGTGCCTGTCCTCTGATAATTTCAATCGCACCCGCTGAAACTTCCCTTTTAATATGCTCTTCTGTCCAACCACATTTATGTAACGCGGGGTCTATCAATTTTGCTCTAGTATCCGCTTCAGTAGCCTTCGGAACCATTGCATTTCCCCCTTGGAACGTAATAACCAGTCTATATAAATAATGCCACAAAATCTGTCGATTGGAAACCTAGAACTTTTCATCTATTGTATCCTAAGCAGATGACTTCCCGACCACCTACCCCTCCCCACCCTACAAACATCCCTTGCTATACCCCGAAAAACTCATCTGCTATGTAAAAAGGAAAAGCGACCTCGCTGGTGGGTGGCGAAATCGCTGCGGAGATTACCTAATCCTTAATAAGAGCGTACATCGGACTTATATTCTCCATCAAGGTTCCAATACCCAATAAGTTCGGATACTCTGCCCTCGGCCCAGCCGTTCGTCTGCCGCCCATCAAACCATGATGGAGGATTTTCGTACAGCTTCTCGTGTACGAAGCAAGCATACAGGTGAGCTTCCTTGTAATCTTCAGCATAACTACGCAGTTTATTTCTATCCTCAATAAAGGGATCCTCCACGTGAGCTACCTTATACTTGAACTCGATTATTGCCAATACATCTTCAACACACTCCGATAAGTGTCTGCCTTTTCTATTCGACTTATGTTCAACCCGAACGATGGCCAAGTCAGCTTTCCTTCTTTTTGACAAATGATATTCAGGATAGACTCGAATTCTATGTCGTATTAACCAACCGTCACCTAATTTCAGCCGTAGGTAATAGTAGAAAGCGCATTTCAAGGAATCTTCTTTTAGTAGGAAATGATCATTATAATCTTTAGATACTTCTTTTACCCAAAGGTCTGCTATAATAGCTTGAATGTAATCAGTAATTCTATCCATATGCATTCCACCCTACAATTTTAAACGCAGTTTTTACCGATAATTATCATTTTCTTAATTGAGGAGCTAAGCTAGATAGCCTACTTTTATATATGTTTCTAATCCAGCCAACTTAACTTTTCTATTCCATTCTGCAAGCTTCATTTTGAATATTAACGAATTTATTTCCGACAGCAATTGGATCTTTGTTTTCCTATCAAGTATTAACCACAAGCAAAACATTTTTGGGGTAAGTGTTTGTCCCTCATAGTTAATTGTGCCGCCTAATTCTACTAAAGTTTTTAATGATACAAGTGACTGATCTATTACGTAACCAAGTGTTTTAGGTTTTCCTATCTTAACAAAGTACCAGGTTTCATCCTTATACAAATCTAACTTTTCGACACGATACCTTTCTAATAACGTTATTTCCCTATCTAAATTTATATAACCGTTTCTTTCTTGCATAAGGTTAAAATAATTTTCTTGGTAAGTATATTTTGTTCCTTCAGCCTGTAACTTTTCTTTATAATCTGTAAACTCTTTTTTTGAAAAATTGTTTAAATCACTAAAATCTGTTTTGATTTTATTTACGTAATCGTTTAAAAAGACTAAGTAGTTTTGGTTAAACTTATGCCATACCCCATCTAATAAAAAGCAACGGTCATGCACAAAATCTATGTAAAACTTAAGTGGTTTACTGTAAGAACCGGTACTACTTTCTACGTAAACTTTTAATTCGTTAATTACTTCATTATTTAGACTTAATTTGTTCTCAGACAAAAAGGAGTTTAATGCACTTATTGTTAAATCGCCTTTGACCTTTTTGGATAAACCCCTGTATATGATAGTAAAAATATCCGTATGAGAAAAAACAAAATCAACGCCTGAAAGGTTAGTATCAGATGATGTAACCTGAACATCGTAATTTATTATCGCACTTACAAGTTTCTCATCTAATTCTTTGATTTTCTTTTTATCTTTGATTAACATCGACCTAGGAATCGTGTTTATTGACTTACTTCTTAGTGAACTTTCAATTCTTTTTATTAAGGAAGTTAAGTTATTAGGAGCGAAATCTAAACTAAACTGAACGGAATGGCCGCAACTAATGTTTTTTCCCCACTGACTTTCGTCGATAGTTTTGCCCCGTAAAAAGAAAATGGCTTCTCCACTTTCAAACTCAATTTCCGTAGCGTCTTGATATGAATTTAACGTTTTTGTTTTTTTACTTCCAAATAACCTGGAATTTTTAGTTGAGATATTGTCATTTCTTAATATTCTTTCTGCCAAATCAATGCCAAAGTCTAAATCACAATAGTCTCTTAAGTAAAAATGTGTCTTTCCAAGGCTAACAGCATAACAAGTGTCATTGTTATAAATTAGTAGGCAAGCATAGTAACTTAAATTTGTTAACTGGTTAATTTTTTCTTTTGTAAGAAAAGATTTGTAAATCGTTCCCCACCATACGATTTTTTTCCCCGGATCTTCGGAAAGATAAAAATCCATAGTAAATTCGTCTACTTGTTTAGAAGATACTTTTATTAGCTTTACATCTTCAAACTTTTTTAATAAGTCGCCAAGGCTTGATTTGTTAATTCTGTAAATATTGTATTTAGGCATAGCTTTAACCTTCCTTTTAATTTTTGTGATGTACTTCGACATTTAGCCTATATTTCCTGGAAGTTTTTATCGACAAATTACGTCATGATTCGTGTAATTGTACCTTTGATATCCGTACTACCCGATTGTAGTTAAAAAGCTACTTACCATCCCATGCAGAATTTCAAACGAACGTGGCCCACTACTGTGGTCTCACGTTCAAACTGGTGGTTTTTAGCCGGTTGTCAAACCCGACAGCAGAAGAAAACCGCCCTTTCCCCAGGCGGCTCTCCCTTGCTGTGATATTGGTGATGTCGGCCCTACCCCCTAACTTCTTCCAACGCATCCCTGTGAATCTGCCGCCTATCCAGCTCCATCGCCTCCGCTATGTCCAACGCTGTTCCTATTGAATACTCGGCGGCCATTACTTCATCAGGGAAATCTTTGAGATTGTTTTTCTGCCGAATTAGGTCGGCAACCATTTCGGTGATCACTCGCTGCAAATGCTTGTTCATTGATGACTTACGTCCTTTCAGCGTCTATGTTCTCGGGTCGTTGTAACTATATCTCTAGGTGGATCTACTAGCAACTGGAAGTTTGGTCCGTGTGGAGTGAAAAGAAAAACAGCCCGTCGTGGGACGGACTTACTGATCGCAGCCCACATCTCCCCCACCCGCCAACAACCGAGGCCGTAGGTCGCCACGTGTCGCCTCAAACGCATCGACCCATACCCTTCATACCAGACCAGCCCTCAAATCGAACGTGGCCCATTACAGCCGCACACGTTGAACAGGGGGTTTTTACCGGATCTTAACGTCAATATCTACCCGACAGCAGAAAAAAACCGCCCTATCGCAGGCGGCTCTCCTTGCTGTGATATTGGCGATATCGGTGTTACCCCCTAACCTCTTCCAACGCATCCCTGTGAATCTGCCGCCTATCCAGTTCCATCGCCTCCGCTATGTCCAAGGCTGTTCCTATCGAATACTCGGCTGCCATTACTTCATCAGGGAAATCTTTGAGATTGTTTTTCTGCCGGATTAGGTCGGCAACCATTTCTGTGATTACTCGCTGGAGATGCTTGTTCATCGATGTCTTACGTCCTTTCAGCGTCTATGTTCTCGGGTCGTTGTAACTATATCTCCAGGTGAATCTACTAGCAACTGGAAGATTGGTCCGTGTGAGGGCAAAGAAAAACAGCCCGTCGTGGGACGAACTGTTAGAATCATCTTCTCTTTTTCCCCGCGACTAACTCATTAGGCCATGAGTACTATACAATTATGAATCGCTCTGGATATAACTAACCCTACCTTAAACCTTTTTCTATATATTTGGCTCTTACGGCAGGAACTGTTATATTATAGCGTGCCACCGATTCATAACTAAAAGACCCTGTAATTTCTCCCCAGAGAGTTATTTTGTCATTTTCATATACATCTATTTTGCCTTCGTACAATACTGCAACGTTATCAGTCCATATATCATAACCGTTATTTGTTGTTTCCAATAATATGAATGTGCTATTCCCACTTTCCTGAATTTGCATTATCTTACCACGGGTTTTAATTCTATTTCCCTTAAGTGCATCAGGGTTTTTATTTAGTACACGATATTCGTAAGTCTGGCAACTGTTTATGAAATCAGCTTTCTCTTGCTTTCTTTTTTCTTCAAGGTATTGTTTTTCTTTTGCTTCGACTTGTGATAATAGATCAGATGCTTCATTGTTAGCAGAATTATAATTTAGTGAATTTTTTAGGTCGTTTTTAGCTCCTGAATAATCGTTATTGTTTAATTTAGTCTTAGCCGAGCTTAAAAGTTTTGATGATTGAATTGTATTTAACATACCTTTTGCATTAAGATAATTAGGATCAGTAGCAATAACTTTGTTTAGATATAATGATGCTGTGTCATAATCTTTAGCCTGAAACGCATCATTACCTTTTTGGAAACTTTCTGCTGATTCTTTAGAATTATCAACCTTTTGTGGGGGCGGGGAGTTAACGCTATAGTTGGTGCCTTTAGGTGACTCCTTATCTGATGAAAATGATCCTATAATTGCTAAACCGATAAATATGTAACCAAAAACTGCAATTGCTTTTTTCCATGTTTTATTACTTCTAAAACCAGGCAGCTTCCTTACCCACGACTGTTTTTCGTCAACAGAATGACCAATAGAAACCCCGTAAGTTTTTTGGAGATTACTCTGCTCTTGCAGATCTTCTTGTTTGGTGTCAGGATAATTTGGTTCTGACATATGAAAGCCTCCTTGCAACATTTTTCACCAAAATTATTCTACTCGCGTCATAAATTTCCTTCTGGGTTAATCGTATTACTTTTCGACAAAATTTTGTATTTTTCTCACTTAAATTACCCCTGTAGTTCCCCTTCCACTACAAACGAAAATCGCCAAGCCACGCTGCTTTTCCTGTCAATGTTATCGTCGGGCCTTCGGCCCGCTGTTCCCCCACTGCTACCCTCGCATCACCGCAACACAAAATAAAAAGCCCAGGACTTCCATCCTGGACCTACACGTCTTCATCTGATCTTAACCGGTAGCCGTCACGCCAGGCGTCAAACCCCCACCGCAACACTCCCATACATCCAAACAACCCAATAAAATCAATGGTCGGGGCGACAGGATTCGAACCTGCGGCCTCTTGGTCCCGAACCAAGCGCGCTACCAAGCTGCGCCACGCCCCGACTGAACAAAAATCATTCTACTATAAAACGTTTGCAGAAGTCAAGCGAAAGAGTCCCACTTGTTAGCGTGGTCGGTGCTGACCTGTCTACCTCCTATTCGAATCGACCCCCTTTTCCATCTATAATAAGGACGACGTAACGCGTAGAACAGGGAAAACGTCGTCAACAAGGAAAAGGACCATACTTTTCCTCCGTCTCCTTGATTTTCTCCGTAAAATCAGAAAAAAACTTGTTGACTTTAGTCTCTGAATTTGATACAGTATATTTCGTCACCGGCGAACGCTGGCTGACAGCGGGCGATTAGCTCAGTCGGTTAGAGCGCATGCCTCACATGCATGAGGTCGGGGGTTCGATTCCCTCATCGCCCACCATCTGCTTTGCCGAAGTGGCGGAATTGGCAGACGCGCTGGTCTCAAAAACCAGTGAGGTCACCCCTCGTGCCGGTTCGACCCCGGCCTTCGGCACCATTATGTTGCGGGAATAGCTCAGCGGTAGAGCATCGCCTTGCCAAGGCGAGGGTCGCGAGTTCGAATCTCGTTTCCCGCTCCATCTTGTTTATTCCCGGTTGCGGGTGTAGTTCAATGGTAGAACACCAGCTTCCCAAGCTGGATACGTGGGTTCGATTCCCATCACCCGCTCCATTTCAATGTATTACAGGGGAGTAGCTCAATGGTAGAGCGGCGGTCTCCAAAACCGTAGGCTGCGGGTTCGAGTCCTGTCTCCCCTGCCATCTTCCTTAATAGTACATGCCGCTGTAGCTCAGTAGGTAGAGCGTATCCTTGGTAAGGATAAGGTCACCGGTTCAATCCCGGTCAGTGGCTCCATGTGAATGCGAGAGTGGCGGAACTGGCAGACGCGCACGTTTGAGGGGCGTGTGGGCAACCGTGGGGGTTCAAATCCCCCCTCTCGCACCAACATAGCAAAAAACTCAGGTTTACCTGAGTTTTTTTGTTTCCCTTTTTTACTCTACGTTATGACAGATATGATGCCCTCTTATAAAAGGTCCAGGCAAAAAACAAAACTCAGGACTGTCGTCCGGAGTTTTTCTGTGCAAAGAACAAGGAAGTAAATGCCAGAGCAGCAGCGGGCAACGATAATTCAATGGTGTGGTTATAACGTATGAATGCAATAGTATTATCAACTCACTGCTTTTTCCACGGAAGGTCCGATAAAGGATTCCCAGAGGGCCAGCGCCGCCTGCTCTTCTGTTTCGCCGTCCACGATCTGGCAGGGATAGGGTGATCGACTCTCCACTCCCCGCAGAAAGTGCTCAAACTGGTCAGGCGGAAAGTCTTTAGCCTGGCGAACCGCTTGGCGTTCCCCGTACTTAAAAATCAGCAGACAGTCAATCATGCCAGTTTCTTTTATCTTTGAATAAAAATGAATGCCTTTCAAGCCATCGGGTGAACTGTCACCGGCGGAGGTCAGGATCCGGTGTGGTTTTTCCCCGGGCTGCAAAACCCATTCTTCCATTTTGGCTCCCCTTTCCCGACCGTGTTGTATCAAAGTACCTCTTCGACACTGTTCTCGATAATCCTCCCCATTTCCCACCCATTCCCATCGTCTCATGAAATATTGGGGCGAATTTCCGGATTTATTCATTAAAAAACTATTGACGCAATTGTCATTCTGTCCTATAATATCTCTTGTCTTCGGTTTCGGCGGTGTAGCTCAGTTGGTCTAGAGCATACGGTTCATACCCGTAGTGTCGTAGGTTCAAATCCTACCACCGCTACCAAAAGGGGCGATTAGCTCAGATGGTTAGAGCGCTTGCTTGACATGCAAGAGGTCAGCGGTTCGATTCCGTTATCGCCCACCATATTTGATTACTTAAGGCTTTGAACGTATCGTTCGAAGCCTTTTTGTTTAGACCAAGGTTATATTTGCGTCTTTTTTATTTGCTAATATCTTTTACTGTCTTTCTTGGCCAGTTATTACAACGCTGCTGGCCCACGATTAAAAGTGGTCAGCCACCGAAGCCTGTCCTCTCACTTCCCTGTCACATCTTATGCCTTATATCTTGTGCGCATGAAAAAAACACACATTTTTCTGCCCCGTATTTTCTTTGTGTCCTCCTCGATTGTATACTTTTCATTAGATCAGAAGGAGGGATATTCGTGGCCGATTCAAAGCAACCCTCTATCTGGCGGCGTCTTCTCATGGCCTTCGCCATTGCCCTCCTGACGGTTTCGCTCGGCCTGGGTGCTGCAGCCGGGTATCTGGCTTACCGCTTTTTTACAGAAGTGCCCCCCTTTTCGGTAGATGATTTTGCGGCGCCACAAACATCCTTCCTGCTGGACGTAAACGGCCTCCTGATTGCCGAATTGCATGGCCCTCAGCACCGGATTCCGGTCCCGCTCGAACAGATTCCCCTGCGTCTGCGGCAGGCAGTCCTGGCCACAGAGGATGTGCGTTTTTATGACCATCCCGGCGTTGATCTCCAAGGAATTCTACGGGCGGTAAAAGCGAATTATAACGCCGGTTCCATCCAGGAAGGCGGTTCGACGATCACCCAGCAGTTGATCAAGAACGTCTACCTGAGCCCGGAAAAGACGCTGGAGCGGAAACTGAAAGAGGTTCATCTCGCCTATCACCTCGAACGGCAGGTCGGCAAAGACCGAGTCCTGGAACTGTATTTGAACCGGATTTATTTCGGCGAGGGCGCTTACGGCGTAGAGGCAGCAGCGAGGACCTATTTCGGCAAGACGTTAAAAGAACTGACCTTGTCTGAGTCCGCTCTGCTCGCCGGTCTCCCGAAAAACCCAGGCGCCTACTCCCCTACTGTTTCGCTGGAAGCGTCCCAGGAGCGACGGAACACCGTCATCAATCAGATGGCCCGCCACGGTTTGATCACACCGGAGCAGGCCCAGCGGGCCCGGCTCGAACCTATCCGTCTCATTCCGCAACCGACCACACGGGATGTGCATTATCCCTATCCCTTTTTTGTGGACGAGGTGCTCCGGGAAGCTGTCCAGGTTCACGGCATCTCGGAAGACCGGCTGTTTGGCGGAGGCCTTCGTATCCAGACGACCCTTGACCCCCGGGTGCAACAACTGGCGGAGGACCTCTTCACCAACGCTGATTTTTTCCCGGCTGGCAACGATGACCGGCTCATTGAAGGTGCCTTGGCGAGTGTCGACCCCCTTTCCGGACATGTGAAGGCGCTCATGGGCGGACGGACCTACGCGGCCAGGCGGGGTTTTAACCGGGCCACGATGATGCAACGTTCGCCGGGATCGGCCATCAAGCCGCTAGGTGTCTACGCGCCGGCGCTGGAGCAGGGGTGGACGCCCGATTCCCTGTTGCCAGACGAGGACATGGGTTTCAATGGGTACCGACCGGCGAACTATGATGGCGCTTTCCGTGGCCGGGTGACGATGCGCCAGGCGGTCGCTCAATCGATCAACGTGCCCGCCGTCTGGCTGCTCAACCAAATCGGGACGCGCCGTTCCATCGAGACGTTGCGCGCCCTCGGTCTCCCCGTCTCGGAGAACGATGCCCACCTGTCCCTCGCTCTTGGCGGGATGGAACGGGGCGTCTCCCCCTTGGATATGGCCCGCGCCTACAGCGCCCTGGCCAACAACGGCGTCTTTGTTCCGAGCCGGACGATCATACAGATCTATGATGCGCAGGGCAATCCTCTCGTCAAACCGGCGGCTCAGAGGGTGGTCTTTCAACCGTCTACTGCGAGAGCGATGACAAATCTGCTCCAGGATGCAATCCGTTACGGCACGGGTCAGGAAGCGCGTTTAAGCCGCCCTGTGGCCGGCAAGACGGGCACGGCGGAACTCCCGCCTGTTCATGCCTTTGAGGGCGTCAAGGGCAACCGGGACGCCTGGTTTGTTGGCTATTCGCCGGAGCTGGTGACGGCTGTCTGGATGGGCTATGACATAACCGACCGCGAGCATTACATGAACCGGATTTATGGCGGAAGCTACCCTGCTCGCTTGTTTCGAGCTTTTATGGAAGGAGCGCTGGAGGGCGCGCCGCCAAGAGAATCGGAACTCTTTTCTCCAGAGCCGACCGCGTTGAGAAACCGGACGCCAGAACCTACGCCAGACCTAGCGCCAGAGTCTGCGCCGCAGCCAACACCAGAGCCGGCACTGGAGCCAACGCCACAGCCATCTCCTGAACTGGCGCCAGAGCAAGGGCAGTCGGCGCCTGGACCTAACCTGGATCGGAATCCTGTAGTCGAATCGGCGCTTCCCTCCCCGGGATCGGAGACAAAAGAACCAATGCCGGCGCAAGACGATGGGACAACGGGTTTGAAGCCGGCGGCGACGGACCCGAATTAAAGAACAGGCTTACTATCCGAAACGAATGAAAAAACCGGCCGGGCTTTTATCGAAGCTCAGGCCGGTTTTTTCATACATTCATGACATCCCAGGAATCTTTACGCCCCTTCATCATGGGAGTAACCTTTGAGAATCCGTGAGGCGGCCTCCTTGCTCGAAATGCGGTGGTTCATCGCATAGCGCTGAAGGATGCGATGGGCCTCATCCTCGTTGACGTGCAACTTTTCCATGAGCCGCCGTTTGGCTTGGTTGATCAGTTTCCGTTTTTCCAAGGCTTCCTTGAGTTCATGGACTTCTCTCGTGAGGCGCGCTTCCCGCATATAATGGGTATGGGCGGTGACAACGGCCGCCAGCAGCGCTTCTTCGCGGATGGGGCGGATCAGCGGCTCAAATAGCCAGGTCTCGAGCGCTCTTTGCACAGTTCCTAACTGGTTGTAGGGGGTGAGCAAGACGACGGCGCCCAACTGCTCCTCCTGGCACAACTTGGCCAGTTCCAATCCGTCCAGTGCGGGCAGTTGCATTTCAATAATGACAAGATCAGGCAACAACTTGTGCAGCGACCGCAAAGCCGTCATCCCATCGACGGCCTCGCCGATGATGACGTATCCATGCCGGCTAAGGGAATCCTTTACCTTATCGCGAAGAGGACCGGCCGGCATCGCCAAAAAAATGCGTAACCCGTTCAACGGCGTTCCCTCCCCGGCAAAAATAAAAAGACGTATCGACCGAATGCGTTAATTGTCATTCGGAGGAAACGCCGTCGTCTCAAAAGGACACCATTGTCCCTACAGTAGGAGTATAACTTGCGATAGTTTTTTCGGCAAGATCTTTCTTTTGTTGGCGATTACCGACTGGATGGCTTTAAAGTCATTTGATATAACTTGGCATGCTGGATATTATTAGAAGTTTACGTGCTTTCGCGTTGATACCGCAACAATCCTGCGCAGGACAGCACCTCCATGCCTTGTTGTTCCAAACCATCCAGCAAAAGGTTCATGCCCAGAGAGTCGCAGGCCATGTGTCCGGCGATGACGACGCGCAGTTTGGCCTCTGCCGCCTTTTTGCGCTGCGGCTCAGGCAAGTGCATGCAAACCATTGTCCCGACGCCCGCCTTAACCAGTGCCTCAATAGACTGTTCAGGACCTGATGTTCCGCCGTTCATCTTGATAAAAATCTTTCCTGCCCGGTCATCGCTCTTGCCGGCGATCACCTGCGGCGTTACGCCGTGACCGGCGGCCAGTTGAAATTCCGGGAGGTCGAGGAGGGCATCGACAATATCCCGGACAGTCCGCGTCTTTTCCGGTCCGATCCGTTCCGCTGTCAGGTACTGGCTGAGGTATCTTTGCACCTTGTTGTCAGCCGGCGAATGGACACAGAGAAAAGGAACATCGAGGAGACGGGCCAAGTCGACCACCTTCTGATGGTTCGACGGTAAAAGCGATCGGCGCACCTCTTCGATCCGCTCTGTCATGAGGGCTTCCGCCACGTTGATCGGGATGCCTGCGGCGGCCAGGAGGTCTTCCTGAACCTTCATGACCTGATGCAGTTGGACAAGGGCGCGTCCTGCCGGATGGTGAGCGATGACTAGATCGACGGGCTTGCCCTGTTCTCGCCAGCGGTCAGCTAAAAGCAATTCCGCTCCGTCGATGTCGATGCCGGCGAGAACCCTGCGCACTTCCCTATCCGCCTCGCCGTAGAGGATACGTGTGTCGCCATAGGGGTTATCCCATTGACCGTCATCGGCAAGGCGGACGGCCTTCTCCTTGCTGCCAGTGACGGCTTTTTTCCGGGCCGCCAGCAGTGCTTCCACCTCCTCGCGGGAACGGGGATCGGCGGCAACACCCTCTTCCACGAGCCAATGATAGAGTTCTCCCAGACGCACAGCCATCGTTCCTTTCATGCAACTATCCTTTGCGCAACAATGCCAGCATGTCCTCCATCTCCGCCACCTTGCGCCGCTCCTCGGCGACAATGTCGGCGATGCAGGCCTCGACCTGTTTCAACTGACGCTCATCGAACATGGCGATCAACTGTTCGAGACGGATCTTTTTATCGTTGATGCGCAGGAGATTGACCTTTTCGTCATTGGAGAGCGAAGCCGTGTTCGCCTCATCGGTGTCGATATGCAGTTCCGTGTGGGTGTGTTCCCGGGCAACCCGGACAACGACATGGTCGAAGACGAGGCTGCGCGGTCCGGGAACGATCACCATGGCATAGTCCTTGTGACTGAAACCGAGTTCATCGGCGTCCTTTTCAGTCATGTGGATGTGGCGCATGGCGACGATCAAGCCCTCGGGCAATTCAACCTGGCCCTTCGGTCCGGTGATGGTGACAGGGGCGCTTCCTTCCAGGTCGCCGGAGAGGCGGATCGGAGGGGTTGCGCCGAGGGTGACGGCGTCTGTACGCGTTACCTCTACCTGTGTTCGGGCGCGGGTCGGTCCGATGATGGCCACGTTGTGGATGACCCCGCGGGCTCCCCGGATGCTGACCCGCTCTTCACAGACATACTGCGTCGGTATGGACAAGCGGCGTTTCGGGGTCAGGTGGTAGCCCTGGCCAAAGAGGATCTCCAGGTGTTCATCGCTGAGGTGAAGGTGCCTGGCGGAAACACCGACGGCAATGTGCATGGGGAACCTCCTCCCGCTGGTTTTCCATTACATCCTTTATACCATACGTTCCAGGGGAGGGTAAATGACCCAATAGAAAGGAACTGCAGGCAGAGGATGGTCTGCCTGCATCAGCGAAGACACGCGAATTTTTTACTGGTCCCCTTTTGTTAGGAGGGTTGGGATGGAAGACGGTTTAGAAGACGAAAGTGCCCGCGTTCGTCTCGATCACCCGGAAGATCCGCTCTTCCCGGCCTGTCTGGGTGTTGATATAAACGAGATAGGTCATGTTATCCCGGGCGGCCTTGAACTCCCAGCAGAGGATCTCCTGATAATTGTCCTTGGCCAGCAACACCAGTTTGTCGCCTGTGACGGCCACATCGGAAGCGACGCGCTTGCGGGCGTCTTCTCGGCTGATCTTGGCTGCCGGCAGGTTGCGGTTGGTATGGAAGGTCAGATAGGCAGTGGCGTCATAGCCAAGGACCTCTTTGTCATCCATGGCGACGCGGACCTTGATCTTGTCCGGGTAGAGGCTGACATTGCCGTCTCTCGGAACCAGGGTGACCACGGCGAGGCTCTGGTACTCTTCGACCGCTGTCGCCTCAAAGTTGTTTAGGCCGCGGCGGCTCAGGTAGTCACGGGCGACGGCGGCGGCTTCGTCGCGGCTGATCACCGGTGTGCCGACAGGGCGTTCTTTCAGCATCCAGATCACATGGCCGCCTGTTTTGGAGATCTCCATGGCGATTTTGTTTTCATTGGGGGCGTCGTTGGGATAGACGCCGATCCCATAGGCAGGAATGGCGGCCTTTCCTTCCCCGGTTACCCGCACCTGGTGACCGGCGAGGGGTCCTTGACCGACCCAGGACTGGGCGATGGAGATGGCCTGCTCCTGCGTGATCTGACCCGACCCGAGCCCGCGCGGGGTAACCTGGATCTGCTCGGAATGTCTGCCGTCGTACTCGACAGGCGAATACTTTTGTAGTTCATTTTCGACGAACTGGAAGTTGGCCAGGATGGGTGGCGCCTGTGTCTCAGGCCCCTGACCGGCCACGGCGAAGACGACACGCTGCCAGAACTGCCCCAAGGCCGTCTGTTGTTTTGAACCCTGTTGCTCCTGCTGCCGCGCCTGTTTCTCCAGGGCGACCCAGGTGACCTGGCGCGCGTTCAATTGTTCGCCCATCTTGCCCAACTCATCGCGCAAGAAGGTGGTCTGGCGATGCAGATCGCCGAGGGTTTTCTTTTCAGCAGCGGTGAGGGCTACGTTTCCATCGACTTTGCGTTCGGCCAGGGTGGTGGAAAAATCGTCGACCGTGTTGACGAAGCGGTTGGTCCGGCTCAACAGGAGTGTCGCCAGGGGGAGTTGCCCCATGTTGGCCGACGCCTCACTGGCTTGGCGTGACACCTGCTGGAGCCCCATAACGGCCTGATTGGGCGAGTTGCTGGCCATCAGGCGAGACATCTCCAACTCCATGTTCTCCACGTTGCTTGACAGGTCGGCAAAGGCGCGCTGGTACCGGTTTTCTACGGCCATCTGATACGCCTGGTTCTGCACGTACTGTTGATAGCCAAGGTAGCCGAAGAGCGCTGTTGTGACCCCCAGCAGGCCGGCGACGACACTGAGCGTGTTTTTGACCTTGCGCAGGTGGCTCGTCTCTTCGACGAGACGGTGATCATCGACAAGGGTTTCATCGCGATCCCGGATTTCGCTCACAGGCGCACATCCTTTCTAGTAACGTCGTAGGGACATCGTTTTAACGGATCACTTGGCGAAGTAGTGTTTGCCGATCTGCTTGACGACGGGACGGCTCCAGATCCACCGGCTCGTCGCGGTCGCCGGGTTCCAGTAGTAGATGCATCCGCCGGTGGGATCCCAGCCGGCCAGGGCGTCGCGCGCCGCCTTGTTGGCCGAATCGGTCGGATTTAAGGGCGTCCAGATCTGACCGTCATCGACAGCCGTAAAGGCGCCCGGTTGAAAGATGACGCCGTGGACCGAATTGGGGAAGGATGCGTGCTTGGCTCGGTTGATAATGACGGCGCCGACGGCGACCTGACCTTCATAAGGTTCGCCCCGGGCTTCGCCGTGGATTGCCCGAGCCAGCATCGTCTCATCTCCCCGTTTTGGATACCCCCGTCCTGTTTCCGCTTCAGCGGCAGGCAGATTCCAGACTGCTTTGGCGTCACCGCCTGCTTTCCAGGCAGAGAAGCCGCATGGGGCGCCCGACAGCGGGTGGTTCACGCCCTGCCAGCCGGCGAGCGCGAAAGCTGCCGTTAGCAGGATGGCGAAAAAAGCATTGCAATAGCGCACTGTTCTCCCCTCCTATTACACCTGTCTGCCCTATTTTTTGGCTCACCGGAGTTCCCTATGCACGAAACGCAAAAAACCCCGAACCAGAAGGTTCAGGGTATCTATAATCTGGGCCGTTCGCTCTGCACAGTGACCGACATTGTGGCGGCGATGATCGAGGATCACTCTTCGATATGGTACTTGGCCAACTTCTGGTAGAGACCGGCCCGGGAAATCCCGAGCAAATGGGCCGCCTGCACCTTGTTGCCGTTGGCGGCCTGCATGGCCTGCAGGATCGCCGTTTTTTCCGTCTGTTCCAGGAGGGCTTGCAGGCTCTGCGACTGGGGCGCTGTCTTGTCTGTATGGTTGTATTTCTGCAGGTGCATGGGCAGGTGGCCTACATCGATCGTGTCGCCTTTGACCAGGTCGTAGGTCCGCTCGATCATCGAGTGCAGTTCCCTCACATTCCCTGGCCAGTGGTATTTGATCAGGACCTGCATAGCTTCCCGTGTCACGTTCTGGACGGAAAAGCCGAATTGGCGGTTGAAATTCTGGATAAAGACGGAGACAAGTTCAGGGATGTCCTCCTTGCGATCACGCAACGGCGGGATGAAGAGGCTGATCACGTTCAACCGGTTGTAGAGATCCTCCCGGAAGAGGTCTTTGCGGACCATCTCCTCAAGATGGCGGTTCGTTGAGACAATCAGCCGGACATCGGCGGTCACCGGGCCGTCGGGGCTGTCAACGAGGGGCAATTGCCCTTGCAGCAGCCGGATCAGCCGGGTTTGCGCAGGCAGGGGCATGTCGCCGATATCGGTGATGTGCAGCGTCCCCCGGTGGGCGAGGGCAAACTTGCCTGACGATGATGTCCCCGGCGCGTCGACAGCGCCGCCGAATAGTTCGATCTCGAGGGCTTCCGGTCCGATGCCGCTGCAACTGATCTGGATGAAGGGGCCCTCTTTTCGTTCCGACTCGATGTGGATGGCATGGGCCAGCAGTTGTTTGCCTGTGCCGCTCTCTCCCCGGAGCAGGACGATCGAATCGGTGCGGGCCACCCGCCGGGCCGTATCCTTGATCATCCGGATGGCGTAGCTGGCGCCGGCGACGGCGTCAAAGCTGTAGCGGGCGCCCCGGTACTTTTGCAGTTCCACCTTGTAGTAATGGAGTTCCTTTTGCAGGGAATTGATCTTCGAAGCCAGCGCATTCAGTTCGTTTACGTTTTTGAACATGATCTTGCCGACAGCCCCGACGACCTGGCCGTCTTTGACAATGGGGATGCGCATGGCGATGTAGTCATGGCCGCCGGTGCGCTGTAAATCCCCTACTTCGGCTTGTCCTGTCTGCAAAACGATATGCATGCGCGTCCCCTCGACCATGTCGGCCACATGGCGGCCCAGCAGATCGGACTCGCGAAAACCGAGGAAGTTGCAGTAGGCTTGATTGACCATGGTGATGATGCCCTCGGCGTTGACGACGATGATCCCGTCATAGGCGGCCTCCAGGATCGTCTCCAAGGTGCCCTTCAATTCCTTGACCCGGTTGAGTTCCTCCACAACGGACTCCAACTCGGTCACATCCTGAAAGATCGCCACGGCGCCGACGAGGCGCTGTTTGCGCAGGATGGGGGTCAGGTTGACGAAAAAGATCCGGTCCTGGTAATTAAGGCGCAGGCCAGTCAGGGGTTGGCCCGTTTGAATCGTCTCCCGGAGACGGCACTTGGGGACGACAGCCTCGAAGGGCATTCCGATGACGTCGCGGGCCTCTTTGCCAAAGGCGCGGGAGGCGGCCTTGTTGAAGACGCGCACCAGCCCCTCATGGTCAGTGGCGATGATGGGGTTGTGGGAAGCGTTGATGATGGCCACCCAATTGAATAGTTGGGTGACAATCTCATCCCGTTGTTGCACAAGGCACACCTCCTTTTCGCATTTTTCTGACATTTCTACATATTGGACGGTTTTCCTGCTCAAATGCCATATTCTTTGGACAGATCGTCAACATGGCTCTTACAGAGGCGTCGTACCTGGCAAACTGTCCAGGCCCTGCCGCTTCAGGAAAAATGATCGTCATGACAGTGCCTGTCCAGGCCGGTATAATTGCGGAGAACCAAAAAATAAAACGCCGAATCCCCAACCGGGGTACGGAGGAACCGCGGCCCTCACCGGGTCGTTCCGCAGCCGATTTCCGGCTGCGAGGGGTGAATCTTCTTCGGAAGAAGGCCAACCTTTCTGGCCTAACCCGTCAGCTAACTCCGAAGGCGCATGGAAAGGATGATCGTTTTCATGGTCTTCCGTCGTTCTTGGCTGCGCGCCGGGATGCTGTCGGCAGCTTTTACCCTCCTGCTCTGGGGAGGCGCCGCTGTAACACCGGCCCATGCCTGGCAGTACACGACCCAACCGGGGGACACCTTTTATTCACTGGGCCAGCGCTTCGGTCTTCCCTGGACGCTGATCCAGGGCGCCAACAAGGTGGAACCCAGCAACCTCTCGACCGGCAAAGTGCTGAACATTCCCGATGTCTTCACCTACACCGTCAAATCAGGCGACAGCCTTTTTCTCATCGCCAACCGCTTCAGTTCCGCCGATTGGGCGATTAAGGAACTGAACGGGATGACCGCCAACGATATTTATCCCGGTCAGGTCCTCAAGGTGCCTACGGGGATCGGCCGGCAAACGCAGACGGCAAGCAGCGGCGTCAGCCAGTCTGACGTGGACCTGTTGGCGCGGTTGATCGAGGCGGAGGCCTCCGGCGAGCCTTACGAAGGCAAAGTGGCCGTCGGCGCTGTGGTGCTCAACCGGACAAAAAGCGGAAAGTTCCCTTCCTCCATCTCCGGCGTTATCTATGATCCCTTGCAGTTCACGCCGGTGAGAAACGGCATGATCAACCGCCCTGCGAGCGCCCTCTCCCAAAAGGCGGCGCAGGACGCCCTGACTGGTTGGGATCCCTCCAAAGGCGCCCTCTTCTTCTTCAACCCCGGCAAGTCCTCTGATGGCTGGATGCGCCAGCGGGTGATCACCACTCAAATTGGCGGCCACCTCTTCGCCATGTAACCTCTTTTGCTTCGTCAAAGGGCATCAATCAAAACAATACGAAGGCCGTCCCGGAAGATTTTGCTCAACCGGGACGGCTTTTTCCATTCAGCACCGGATCAAGCAGTGGGAGTCGAGCCACTCGACGGGCGCTTCCAAGAGCGTTTCAATCAGAGAGGAACCGTATTTTAAAAGATAAGGGAAGATGTTGTAGACCCGTTCCTGTGGGGCGGTCGGCCAGAGGTGTAGTTCCAATTTGCGGAAGTGATTTCGCGTGTCCTGGCAGCGCTGGCGGTGCCGGTGTTCAACCTTCTGGCGCAAAAAGCGCGCTTGGGCGATGACGCGATCCAAATTCTCTTCGGCGAGTTTTTCCGTCTGCCGATCCCAACGGGCGATCCGTTCAACTGCCGGCAGGTAGGCCGACCGTACCCGCGATTCAAGTTCCTCGAAGAGCGCTTCGATGCCCAGTTCGTCCTGGGCTGCCAATTCTTCCTTCAACCGCCCTTCGAGTTCCGCCGGCACGTCGGCGAAGGAAAGGGCGTAGCGCTCAAGCAGTTTGTCGACAAAGCCCTCGATGATTGTAGCGCTAAGCCGGGGAACGATGGGCGGCATCTCCATGCCCATGGCGCTATAGACATCCCGGTAGGCGGCAAAGTAGGCGATCTCGCCGGGACCGGCCACATAGGCCGCCGTAGGCAGGAGGCGATCCTGGAGGAGCGGGCGCGTGACCACATTGGCTGAAAACAAGTCGGGCCGACGCCGCGCCAGATCGAGCAGTTCGTCGCGGCTGAAGGCGATTTCGGCGCCCCGGAGGCGGTAACCTCCGCCGTCATGAACGATGGCCAGCCGGCGGCCTTGATGAAAGTAAAAAAGGTTCGTCTCTTCCGGTCCCTTTTCGACCTGGGGCGTGTAGCCCAGTTCCCGGATCTGTTCGACGCCCCGGGATAGTCCTTCCCGTAGTGCCACTTCGTTTTCGAGAACACTGGCAAAGAAGGATGCGCATCCCGGCAGTTGCTTCAGGCCTGGGAGGAGCGGATCGAGGATGACGAGGCCGTAAGGACCCAACAGCCTGTGCAACAGGGCGGCGAAGTGCTCATGGGGCCCTGCGGGACTGGTCAGCAAACGATGCCAGGTTTCCTCCCATGGCGGCCTATGTTCGCTTTGGGGCAAAAGGGATAAAAAACCTTCGAGGGTTGCCGCCAGGTCCTCCGGCAGGGTGCGGTGGCCCACGGCAAAGCGGTCCTCTTCTGGGCGGCTGGTCACGGTGACAGGGACGGCTTTTTCCCCCTGAAGAAGTTCGATATGAGAGATCTCCTCAAAATCATGGTCCTCTGAGGCGACCCAGAAGACTGGGACAACAGGCCGACCGGTTTTTTCCTCCAACCGCTTGGCTAGGTTGATACAGGTGACGGCTTTGTAGACCGTGTACAGGGGACCAGTAAATAAGCCCGCCTGCTGACCTGTCACCACAGCAAGGCTATCCGCTTCGGCCAGGCGGCGCGCCTGGTCGGCGGCCCGGTTGAAGGCTCCCTCCAATCCCGCCAGTTCTGCCAACCGGCGTTGATACGCTTCCAGAAGAGCCGATAGTTCCGAGCGGGGATAGGGGTTTGTTGTGGACGGGTCTGTTACGGCAATTCGGCTGGCCCGGAGCGCCAGAGCCTCTTCATCGGGGAAGGCATAGGGAAAAAGGGAGACCACATGGGCCTCCCTTTGGATATAGGCGCCTGCGAGCCCGGAAAAGATGGAACCGGTTCGTTCGAAAGACAAGGCTGACCCTTCTTTCCTATTCCGACAGAACAGTGATTGTGCCCGGCGCGTCGCCGGAGACGCTGCCGATGTTACGGGCGCCGGTCACACCGGCTTGATGAAGCGCCGCGATCGCCGCTTCCACCTCTTTTTCCGGCAGGGAGACGAGCAGGCCTCCGGAGGTGATGGCATCTGCCAGCAGGATACCCGTTTCTGGCGGCAAATCCGCCGCCAGACGAAGCTGCGGCGAAACAGTGGACAGGTTGCATTTGGAACCGCCGGGGACGTATCCGGCGATGGCGTAGTCGCGGGCTTCGGGGATGATGGGAACCTCGCCGGCGCGGATCAGGAGGCTGCATCGAGACGCCCGGGCCATCTCCAGGCCGTGGCCGAGGAGACCGAAGCCGGTGATATCGGTGCATCCGCCGACGGAAAAGTCGGAAAGAACCTCCGCCGCCGTTTTATTGAGGGTAGTCATCGCTTCGGTGGCCGCCGTTACGGCCTCCGGGGAGGCTTTGCCGTTTTTGATGGCCGTTGAGATGATGCCGATCCCCAGCGGCTTGGTCAGGATCAACCCGTCACCGGGCCGGGCGCCGCCGTTGGTCCAGACCCGGTCGGGATGGACGACGCCAGTGACGGCGAGACCGTACTTGGGCTCCTTGTCCTCAATGGAGTGGCCGCCGAGCAAGACGGCGCCGGCTTCGCGCACCTTGTCGGCGCCGCCGCGCAGGATCTCGCCGAGGACCTTCATGGGCAGCGATTTAGTGGGAAAGGCGACAAGATTGAGGGCCGTCACCGGCCGTCCGCCCATAGCGTACACGTCGGAGAGGGCGTTGGCGGCGGCGATTTGCCCGAAGAGATAGGGATCGTCGACGATCGGCGTAAAAAAGTCAACGGTCTGCACGAGCGCCAAATCCGGCGACAGCCGGTATACGCCGGCGTCATCGCTGTATTCCAAGCCGACGAGCAGGTTGGGGTCGTCTGGTTTTGGAGGTAAGTAGCCCAAGACCTGGGCTAGGTCCGCAGGACCGATTTTGGCTGCTCACCCAGCCTTGCTGGACATCGCCGTCAGGCGAATCGGATCCAAGGTCACGGCTATCCCTCCCTTCCTTCGTACTTTGCGAAAAGATACACCGTACATGATAAAAAAACAGCCGCCCTATTTTTAGAAAACAGCCGACACAAGACGGGGCAGCACGGTTGCCTGCGCCGCAGTGACCGTCCGCAGATCCAGCCAGAGTTCTTCCGACTGCACCCGCCCGAGGACGGGGATCTCGCCGCAGCGCAGGTCCTCCGCCAACTGTCGGGCGCTGGCTCGCGGCGAAACGACAACGGCCCAACTGGGGATCTGCAGCTCAGGCAAGGCGCCTCCGCCCACCTGGGCATAGCTTTTTTCCACGCGAACCAGGCTGTCTCCTGCCGGCATTCTCCCTTTTCGGTTGATCGCTTTCCCATTCGGTTGCACCATTGCCTGCGCAATGAACGAGACAGCCGTGGGGGTCGGAACGGGAGTCGCTGCGGGGGTTGTTGCCGGATCGGGTGCGAAGGCGGCTTCCAGGGCCGAGCGCAGCGATGCGGCAAGCATTTCCGCCTCTTCACGGATTTCCGCTTCATCACGATGCAGCGCCCGGAGGACGGGAATCTGTTCTCGGGCCGCTTCTGGTCGCAGGTAGAGATGAAGGGTCGCTTCCAGCGCGGCCAGGGTCAATTTGTCGACACGCAGCGCCCGTGTGAGCGGATGCTTGGCGATCCGGTCGATCCAGCAGCGCTTGCCGGCGATGATTCCCCCTTGAGGTCCGCCGAGGAGCTTGTCACCGCTGAAGGTGACGACATCTATGCCAGAGCGGACCACCTGGGAAACAGTGGGCTCGCCAAAAAAGCATCCGGAACCGTCACCATCCAGCAACGCCCCGCTGCCCAGATCTTCCACAACAGGGACGCCCCGCTCCTGCCCAAGACGGACTAGGTCCTCTCGCGCTGTCGATTCGGTAAAACCGATGATCCGGTAGTTGCTGGGGTGGACTTTCAACAGAAGCGCCGTCTGATCAGTAATGGCGCCTGCATAGTCGGAGATCCGGGTCTTGTTTGTCGTGCCCACCTCGACGAGCCGGGCGCCGCTTTGGAGCATCACGTCAGGGATGCGGAAAGAACCGCCGATCTCGATCATTTCGCCCCGCGAAAGGATGACCTCCCGGTCTCTGGCTAAGGCCGTAAGGACCAAGAGGACCGCAGCGGCGTTATTGTTGACGACAAGGGCCGCTTCGGCGCCGGTCAAGTGGCAGAGCAGGTCCCGCACATGGTCATAGCGCTCCCCCCGCTTGCCTGAGGCCAAATCGAGTTCCAGGTTCGAATAACCCGACGCGGCCCTTTGGATGGCGATCAAGGCCTCGTCGGCCAGGGGCGCGCGGCCGAGGTTCGTATGGAGAATCACGCCGGTGGCGTTGATCACTTGCTGGAGACGCGGTCGCTCCTGCGCCTCCAGCAAGGCCAGCGCCGCTCGACTGACGCGTTGCGGCGTGATATCGATCTGTTTGAGCGCTTCAAGTGATTTGACCCCCTGGATTTGTTGACGCAGATGATCGAGGGCGGTCTGAATGGCCGCTACCAGTCGCGCTTGTCCAATGGCATCCGATCTTTCCCGAAGTTCAGGCTGCGCCGCGACAAGATGGACGGCGGGGAGGCGCCGCAAATAGGCGAAGATTCCTGGTTCCTGGTTCATTGCATCCCTATCCTGTCAACTGACGAGTTCCACATCGATTCGCCTGGCCAGATCTCGCCCGATGGCAATTTCCTGTTTGTTTTTGCGGATGACGATGGGACCGGCGGGGATGATCTCCTGACAAACCACCTCAGCGCCCTCGGCGATGCCGAAGCGGATGGCTTGCGCACGGATCCTCTCGTCAGGAAGGGAACGGATGACGACCTGCTGGCCTCTTTTGACCCGGTCGAGGGAAAGTCGCATGGGATACAGCCCCCTGAATGCAAATGATTGTCAGTCCCATTGTACTCTCCCCTGATCGGCTTGGCAACAGGGTAAAAAACCTTCCCCGCACAGCGGCAGGGAAGGTTTTTGTACAGAACGTTTATTTTTGGTCCCCTTCCGGACGGGGAGCGCCAACGGGGCAGACATCGGCGCAGGCGCCGCAATCGATGCAATTGTCGGCATCAATGATGTACTTGTCAGGGCCTTCGCTGATGGCATTCGTCGGGCATTCGGGGGCGCAGGCGCCGCAGTTGACACAGTCGTCGTTGATGGTATGGGTCATTTAAGGCTCACCTCCATACCATAATTTGTCCAGAGGCGTTCCTTCCCTATACAACCGGTCTTACCCCGCCGCGCGACCACCGCCGGCGCCACCGAGCGGCCGTCCCAACATGGAGAGGATGACCTTCTCCAGTTCTTTGAAGTGTTCCAGCAGGCGGGCATATTCGTGGCGGTCCATTTCCTCTTCGACCAGTTCACGCAACAGCATGCGCAGTTGCAGATAGGCCCGCTCGGCGGCTTCTGGCGTCACCAGATCGCCGACAGAGGGCAGTACAGAGGTCGGAGTCACAGCCGCTGCTGCCGCCGGCGCCTCGGCTGGCTGTTCCGCCAGCAGGGGCACTTCCTCCAGCCAAGCGGGGATATGGGTCTTCCAACCCAACTGTTGCCGGATCAGACCGGAAAAATTTTTCATCGCCTCCGGCTCGCCGTGGGTGATAAAGAGGGTTTTCGGGGGCTTTTGAAAATGCGTTAGCCAGTTGATCAGGCCGCTCCGGTCGGCATGGCCGGAAAAGCCCGGCACATTGCGGATGTTGGCGCGGACGGTGATCTCCTCGCCATGAATGCGGACCTGCTTTTCCCCCTCCAGCAACCGCCGTCCCAGGGTGCCTTCCGCCTGGAAGCCGACAAAGAGCACCGTCGTCTCTTTGCGCCAGAGATTATGCTTGAGGTGGTGCTTGATCCGCCCCGCATCGGCCATCCCCGACCCAGCGATGATGATCGCCCGCCCTGGCAGACTGTTGAGAGCCATAGATTCCTCGGCCCGGCGGGAGTAGTGCAGGTTTGGCAGGGAAAAGACGCCGTTGTTGGCGGTGAAAAAGCCCTTGGCCTCGTCGTCGAAGTAGTACATATTTTTCATAAAGACTTCGGTGGCGGCGATAGCCAGGGGGCTGTCGATGTAGATGTCGATGTCTGGGACGAGCTTTTGCTGGAACAATTGGGCCAGTTCATAGAGTAGGTCCTGGGTGCGTTCGATGGCAAAGGATGGGATGAGCAGCTTGCCGCCCCGGTCATAGGTCTCCTGGATGACCTCCTGGAGCAGATCCAACCGGGACCGGCTCCGGTCGTGGTCGCGGTCGCCGTAGGTGGACTCGACGACGATGTAGTCGGCGTCGGTGATGGTCGTCGGCTCGTTGACGATGGGCAGGTTGGTGTTACCCAGGTCACCGGAAAAGACGATCTTGGCCTCCTTCCCCGCTTCGGTCACCCAGATCTCCAGGGAAGCCGAACCGAGGATATGGCCGGAATCTTGAAAACGCACCCGGATTTCCGGGGTCAACTGGATGGTCTCGCGGTAACCGGCAGGCCGGAAGTACTTCATCGTCTCGGCAGCGTCGCGGACGGTATAGATGGGCTGCAGCAATGCTTTTCCCGAACGGGAGGCTTTGCGGTTTTTCCGCTCCACCTCCATCTCTTGGATGTGGCCTGAATCGGGCAGCATGATGTTACAGAGGTCGATGGTCGGCGTGGTGGCCAGGATCTGGCCCTTAAAGCCCAGGCGGGCCAGTTTGGGCAGCAACCCTGAGTGGTCTGTATGGGCGTGGGTCAGGCAGACGAAGTCGATCTCAGCCGGGTTGAAGGGAAATTCGCCGTAGTTCCGCTCTTTTATCTCCTTGGGGCCCTGGTAGAGTCCGCAATCGACGAGGAGTTTGGTCTTCCCTGTGTCGATGAGGTAGCAGGAACCGGTGACCGTCTGGGCGGCTCCCAAAAAGCGGAGTTTCATCAGGCATCTTCCTTTCAGGACGCCTGCCGTTTCTTGCAGCGTTGGACAAAAGCCTCGATGCGGTCCAAGGCGGCCGTGAGATTGGCCATCGATGAGGCGTAGGAGACGCGAATAAACCCTTCCCCGCTGGCGCCGAAGGCGGTGCCGGGCACGACGGCCACCTTTTCCTCCGCCAGCAGTTGTTCGCAGAAATCATCGCTGGACAGACCGGTGGCGGTGATGCTGGGGAAGGCGTAGAAGGCGCCCCGCGGGTTGAAACAGGTCAACCCCATCTGGTTGAATCTCGCGACGACGAAACGGCGGCGCTGGTCGTATTGGTTGACCATGCGCGACTTTTCCAGATCCCCGTTGCGCAGCGCTTCGAGGGCGGCCATCTGGCCCATGATCGGCGCGCAGAGGATGGTATATTGGTGTATTTTCGTCATCTGGGCGACAAAATCCTTGTTCCCACAAACATATCCGATACGCCAACCCGTCATAGCGTGTGACTTGGACAGGCCGTTGATCAGCACGGTGCGATCGCGCATCCCGGGCAGGCCGGCAAAGCAGACGTGCTGGCCCTCATAGGTCAGTTCGGCGTAGATCTCGTCAGCCAGGACGATCAGGTCCCTCTCTTCAGCAAAGCGGGCGATGGCCTCCAGTTCCGGCCGGGTCATGATCGCGCCTGTCGGATTATTCGGATAACAGAGGATAAGCATCTTGGTGCGCGGCGACACCTTTTTCTCCAGTGCCTCAACGGTCAACTGGAAGTCGTCCTTCACATAGGTGGGGACAGCGACGGCCACGCCACCGGCCATGGTGACGGTTGGCGAGTAGGAGACATAGCTCGGCTCGGGGACGAGCACCTCATCGCCGGGGCAAAGCAGCGTCCGCATGGCCAGGTCGACGGCCTCGGAGGCGCCGACGGTGACCAGAACTTCCGAGAGGGGTTCATAATCGACCCCATAGGAACGCTGGATGAAGCGGGTAATTTCCTTCCGCAACTCCGGCGTGCCAAAGTTGGACGTGTACATGGTGTAACCCCGTTCGAGGGCGTAAAAACAGGATTCGCGCACATGCCAGGGGGTGACGAAGTCCGGTTCGCCCACACCAAGGGAGATAACGCCCTTCGTATTGGCCACCAGATCGAAAAAGCGGCGGATCCCCGAGGGCGGCAGTTCAAGGATTACCGGGTTGATGTAATCATTAAAGGGTTTCATCACGGACTCACCTGCAATCTGTTGTCTTCTGCTTTTTCGTCATAGATGACGCCGTCTTTCTTGTACCGCTTGAGGACGAAATGGGTCGCCGTCGACTGGACATGCTCCAAAACAGCCAATTTCTGGGCCACAAAAAGGGCTACTTCCTTCATCGTCCGCCCTTCAATCACGACAGAGAGGTCATAACCGCCGGACATGAGGAAGACGGACCGCACTTCCGGGTAGCGGTAGATGCGCTCAGCCACCTGGTCAAAGCCCAGATCCCGCTGGGGAACGACCTTCACGTCGATCATGGCGGTGACCGTGTCATCACCCAGTTTTTCCGGGTTGATCAGGGCCGGGTATTTGAGGATGAGGCGTTCATCTTCCATCTCGGCGATAGCGGCTTTTACGGCCTCCGCTTCCAGCCCCAACATGAGGGCGATCTGTTCGGGACTCCTCCGGCAGTCTTCCTGGAGGATGTCAAGGATTTGCTTTTTGGCCCCAGCTTCCATGGTACGTCACTCCTTTTTTCATTCGACAAAAAAAGGCCCTCGTCCACAAAAAGGGACGAAGGCCTGGCCTCGCGGTACCACCCTGGTTACCGGCAATAATACGCCGGTCCACTCAATTTCCCGATAACGGAGGAAGGCCGGCATCCCCTACCCCACCAGCATATTATGCCCGGCGGCTCAGGTTGCAGTTCAGGGGTGGCTTTCACCATTTCCGCCAGCCCGGCTTCCACCAACCCCGGTTCGCTGTCTGTGCGGATGAGACGGTTACTCTTCCCCATCATTACCATTAGAACTGTTATTCCAAATGTATTCGTATTTTACACCGTTCTGGCGACAGGGTCAAGAAAAAATCAGCGGATTCCCGTGCGCAGCAACGCCCGTTTCAACCGGCTGGGGCTGTGCATGTCTGTCGGTGGGATATAGGCCAATTTGAGGCCCAGTTGCCGGCAGACGAATTCAAGGCGGCTCGCCCGTTTCGGCTCGGGGGCGCAGCATACGGCAAGCCCCTTGGCGGGCACGTAGGCGGTGATGCCTGACAGGCCGGGCGGGCTGCCGGCGATCACCTCTATCTGTGGGTATATATCCTGCAAGGCGCGCATAACGATGATTTTACCAGATTCTTTTTCCTCCGGGTCTGTGGCTTTGGCGGCAGCCTTTGGCGACGCGGCGGCGCGCGGTTTCGATGGCGTTTGTCTTAGGGACGCGCCATCGGGCAAAGCTGCCAGGGCCGGGGCGGAGTAATCAACGGATGCGGCTTGCTCAGCTACTGCGCTGCAGAGCGCCGCGTAACTGGGCGTTGTGTCCTCTCCCGGCAACACCGGCGTCTCATCGCTCACGGCAACAGTCCCGCCGTTCCATTCTGTCTGCCGTCGAGCGATGCCGGCTTTCAGGTAGTCTTCGAGGGTGCGCTGGAATTCGCCGAAACTGCGCAAGACGGCCGGATGGGGAAGCTTTTGCTGCAGAAGCTGGCGCATGGTTGGTTCCACATATTCGCGCCTTCCCTCCACCAGCAATTCACAGAGCACCGCCAGTTGCGCCGTTAGCCGTGCGCCCTCCTCAAAGCGCTCCTCCCGGTAAGGGCCCACGAGCATGCTGACCTGGCTCGCTTCATCGATCAACTGGTCGAGCAAGCCGAGGATCTGTTGCTCCAATTTCCGCTGTTCCTGTATTTGCAAGACCGGTTCCTCCTCCCTGTCCAATCGGCCGTTCATATGTAAAATTTATGCAGGGGATATATAGTGTAGAACCGGTTCTACGACTGTCGACCGAGGCATACGATTATAGGGTATAGCTCGAAAGTGAAAGAGGTGGCCGTAATGCGAGAAGATCAAGTTCTGTACCGGATCGACAAGTATTTTCAAAACCGGAACATGTCCTTGGAAGATAAGCTCTTTTATGCGAAGTTGATTGCCACATTAGATCTGGAATCAGGTCATTACAACGCCGAGACGGAGAAACGGCGGTTGGAGCTTTTCTCCGCTCATGTCGATCGGTTGCGGGAAAAGCTGCGCAACCAGGCGGTGTGACCGGCATTACTTTTCAGTGAGAGAGTGAAAAATCAAACCGGGACGACAAAAAAACGATAAAATGCGCATTGAAAAGGGCTGACGTTCCACGTCAGCCCTCGCATTTTTCTCACTTTCGCCTTTTAAGCAGTTCTTCCGTCAATTTCACAGCCGAGACGGCATCCGGCGCATAGCCGTCAGCTCCAGCCGCCGCAGCGTATTCGGCGGTGACAACAGCGCCGCCTGCCATGGTCAGGCATTCGACCCCGCCCGCTTTGAGGGCGGCGATCGTGTGGTCGATCTCGGGCAGGGTCGTCGTCATCAAGGCGCAGAGGCCGACCACGTCGGCTTGTTGCGCCTGCGCCTCGGCGACAATCCGTTCAGCCGGCACGTCCTTGCCGAGGTCGATGACGGTGAAGCCGTTGTTCTCCAGCAGGGCCGCCACGATGTTTTTGCCCAGATCGTGAATGTCGCCTCGCACCGTCGCCAGGAGCACCCGCCCTTTGCTGACCATGTCCTGGCTGGGCAGTTCCGCCTTCAGGGTCTGAAAGGCGGCCCGCATCGTTTCAGCCGCCAGCATGACTTGAGGCAAGAAGCAACGCCCGCTGCCGTAGGCCTCGCCAATCTCGGTCATGGCGGATGTCAGCCCTCCCTCGGTGATGGCGATGGCCGTCAATCCTTCGGCCAATGCCTCACGGACGAGGGGGATTACGCTCTCTTTCTCCCCGGCTATGACAGATTTGCGGATGCGGGTGAGCACATCGCCTTCGGTCGCGGCGTTGCCCGCGACTTTCGCCGGTGAAGGCGCCGCCGCGGACTGGGCGTAACGGGTGCAGAAGCGCTGTCCCTGCTTGTCGTGGCCGAGCAATACTTGGGCGGCGTTCCAACAATCAGAGAGGGTTTCATCAAAGGGGTTCATGATTGGCGCGTCGAGGCCGGCGTCGAGGGCCAAGGCGCAGAAGGCGGCGTTGACGAGATTGCGGCGCGGCAGGCCGAAGGAGACATTGCTAAGGCCCATGACGGTCGGGAACCCGAAGGTTTTCCGGTAGCAGCGGAGCGTCTCCAGCGTTTCCTGAGCGGCGTTCGCGTCAGTGGCCACAGTCATGACGAGGGGATCAAGCAGAAGGTCCTGGCGCCGCAGACCGGCGGCCAGGGCGGCGTCGACGATCTGCTGGGCGATGGCCACGCGCTCCTGCGCCGTCTGGGGAACGCCGCCTGGCGCAATGGGCAGGCAGAGCACGGCGGCGCCGTATTTTTTGGCAAGCGGCAGGAATTCACGGAGCCGGTCCGGCTCGGCGCTCACCGAATTGATCAGAGCGCGGCCGGGATAGGCGCGGAGCCCCGCTTCCAAAGCGGCCCCATCGGTCGTATCAATGGCCAGGGGCGCATCGACGAGCAGGGACAGTTCCGTAATGGCTGTTTCCATCGCCTCGGCTTGGTTGATCCCGGGAACACCCATGTTCACATCGAGGATCCGGGCGCCGGCCCGGACCTGTTCGATGGCGTCCCGTTTCACCGTCAGCCAGCTTCCGCCTTTGATTTCGGCGGCCAGGGCCTTGCGGCCTGTAGGATTGATGCGCTCCCCGATGATCACCGGCGAAAAAGCCGGACCCAGAAAGACGGTGCGGCTGCGGCTCGTCAGCGCCGTCACCGGGACTTTTTCCGGACGGTCAGGGGCGGCGCCGCCGGGATAGGCGGCTTCCAGCGCAGCCTTGGCGGCGGCGATATGCTCCGGCGTGGTGCCGCAGCAACCGCCAAGATAAGTGGCGCCGGCGGCCGCCAGTTTGGGCGCCCAGGAAGCAAACTCTTCCGGGCTCATGGGAAAGACGGTGCACCCGTCGATCAGTTCAGGCATCCCGGCGTTGGGCTGGGCGCTGATGGGGAGGTTTGTGGCGCCGGCGATGGCTTCGATGACCGGCAGCAGTTGGGCCGGTCCCAGAGAGCAGTTGACGCCGATCACGTCAGCCCCCATGGCCTCCAACAGGTAGGCGGCTGTCGCCGGATCGGTGCCGGTGACGGTGCGCCCGTCAGCGCCAAAACTGAGTTGACAGATCACGGGGACCTTGGCCGCGGCTTTCGCCGCCAGCAGCGCGGCCCGCATCTCCTGGATGTCGATGATGGTCTCGATAAGGATATAATCTACGCCAGCCGCTGCGAGGGCGCTGATCTGTTCCGTATATACGTCCACAGCCACATCGAAGGGCAACTCGCCGAGCGGCGCGATCAGTTTTCCCGTCGGTCCCACAGAGCCGGCGACCTTGGTTTGCGGGCCGCAGGCGGCACGGGCGGCCCGGACGGCGGCATAACAGACGGCCTCGACCTGGTCGGCCATCCCGTAGTGGGCCAGTTTGAGCCGGGTGGCGCCGAAGGTGTTCGTTTCGATGATCTCGGCGCCCATCTCCACATAGCGCCGGTGGATGGCAGTCACCCGTTCCGGGTGTTCCAGGTTGAACCGTTCCGGGCAAGCGCCCGGCGGCAGACCTGCCGCTTGCAGCATGGTACCCATGGCGCCGTCAAAAAGCTTTATCATCCTATCACGATTCCTTTCTAGCGAGGCAGTCTTTCTTCGGGCAGGCGGCGCAACCTCTCTGACAGACGACACCGGTTCCCTTATCAGATGCAATCGACCCATTCCTGCGCGGAATCAAGCCGATGATGGCTGTGACTGATTTTTGCGGGTCGAGCATAAGTCCTTCCGTGACCGAGACGGGTAGTTTGCCGGCTTCCACGGCGGCAAGCAGGGCTGGCTGCACGGACAGCGGCCAATCCCCGTAGCCGGGACTGAAGCGCCAGGTGGCGCGGTATCCCCGGCGGGCGCCCTCTTCCTCTATGTAGCGATTCGCCTGATCGGCCACCGCCTCTACTGCGGCTGTGCCGGCAGCGTCGAGGAGCATCCCTTGGACATAGCGTCCGGCGGCAAAATGTTCCTCCACCGCCCGCTCAAGGGATTGGCCGATCGTTGCTGTCATGATGACGACCGATTCGGCGCCGGCGAGATGGGCGACAATATCCCGCCCTTCCAGGACGATGACGGGATCAGCGCCGATGGCGCTACGCTCCGGAACATAAGGAAGTGCTTTCCAGATCGCTTTTCCCTCGGCATAAAGAAGCCCCTCCTGACAGGCAGCGAGGAGCCGTTCTTCGGGAAATTGAGATTCCTCTCCAGACGTTCCGGCCATTCCGGCGTACCGGCGGGCCTCCTCCTTGTTGATAACGGTCAAGGGAAACCGGCAAAGGGACATCCGTCTCCCTCCAGCACTCCTATTCTGACTGCCATTATATCCTGCTTACATGCATTATGCAAAAAAAAATGGCGCTTGTGAGAAACAGTTCTAGTACAACCGTCGGCATCCGTTGATGCTGGATATCCGTAGAAAAAGCAAAAGGACGGGGATGCGCCCGCCCTATCTATGTGGCTTCACCTGTTTTGTTTTTTATATCATGGTTGGCGCTTTTCTACAAAGCGGGATAGCCGCCTCTAACTAAAGAGCAAGAATCGCTTGCGAAGCAGCCAGTACTCGACGATAAAGCCGATGATGGCGAGGACGATGATCGCGCCGATCAGGTAACGCAGCCAGGAGACCTTCTCTTCCAGAGCGGTGATCACCTGTTCCTTCTCTTCGGTAAACGTCTGCATCTGCCGTTTCTGTTCCTGCAGGTTCTCCACACGAGAGTCGATATTCATCTTGTCTTCGGCCAACTGGAAGGCGCTGCGCGACAATTCCAGGTTGCGCTGGCTGAGGTCTTTCACCCGCCTGTCATAAAGCCCTTCTTGGCTCACCTCGGCGCCGGGGAGCATGGCGTTCCATAAGACATCCCCCTCCGCTTGAGCCGGACGGCGGACTCCTGTCAATTGGGCCAAGGTGGTTGCCACGTCGACAGTGCCCGCAGGCGGCAGCGTGACGGCTGTTTTGAGCTTGGGGCCGCGCAGGAGCAGGGGCACCACGAGTTCCCGGTCGACCGATTTGTCGGTGCGATCGCTGCCGCGCGGGGCCAGCCCATGGTCAGCGGTGATGACGATCAGGGTGTCCTCATAGAGTCCGGCCTCTTTAATCGTGCGGATCCAGCGGGCGATCTGCTGATCGACCTCACTGATGGCGCGCAGGTGTCCCTGGCTGTAGGGGCCCTCTTTTTTTGACGCTCGCGCCGGATCGGAGAAGACCACCAGGGTGGCAAAGGGTTTATTGGCTTTCCACTGTTCAACGGCTTGGTCAGTGAGCGCTTTGGCGGCGCCGTCGCGAAGGAATACCTTTTGGCGAAAACCGGGCGCCAGCGGCTTCACATCTTCTTCTGCCGAGGCGACCAGCAAGGTTTGCTGCCCCTGGGCCTGCCAGACCTGAAAAATCGTCTCCGCCTGCAAGGGCTGGAGGGGTTTGAGCATGCCATGGCGAAGGGGCGTGGCGCCGGTGGCCAATGAGGCCAAAGCCGGCGGGTTGGCCGGTGGGTAGACGGCGACCGCCTGCTCTACTTTCACCGCTTCTTTGGACACATCATGAAAAGCTGGCGCATGAGTGTGAAGCAACGCGTCCATCCCCACACCAGACATGACCATGATGAGGACATGTTTGACCGGCCGCTGAGACTTGTCTTCCAGCGGGGGTGTTTCCGGGTCGGCCAAAGCAACGCCGGTATTCTGGAAGAACAGGAGCATGGACAACAACAGCACCATGTGACGCCACCGGTGGAACAGAGGCCTCATCGAACTCCCCCCTCACCCTTGTCCCGATTCTGCTGACATGTATATGGGCGTGGCGGCTGGACTATGAATGAAAAATGCCTGTCCGGAAGAAATCCTCCGGACAGGCATCGGTCGTCTCGGCAGCCTAGCATTGATGGGATGGAATCCCACGCTGACTTCTGGCAGGGTCAGAGGCGTTAAAAAGGACAGCCGCAGCCGCCGCCAGAGCAGGCCCCCGGTGTCGGCATGGGGCATCCGCCCGTTCCGCAGGGGGACGATGAACTGGACTTCCCGACAAAAAAGCCCGTCATCAGCGCTTTGGCGCCTTTTTGTCCGCATTCGGGGCAAGGGACTTCGCTCCGCTTATCGTAGGCCACCAACTCGGAAAACCGGTGACCGCAGTGGGTGCATTCGAAATCGTAGGTCGGCATCGTCTCTCCCTATCTCTCCTTTTTTTCTGGGGACATGTTAGTTTCCGATAAGAAATTACTCTTAAAGAACTACTCTGCCTTTTCCTCCGTCGTTTCAGCGGCCGGAGCCTCAGCAGGGGCCGGCTCGGCGTCGATGACAACCTCCTGTTTCGGTTGGATGCCCAGCTTCTCCTCAATGGCGGCGATGCGCGCCTCGAGGGCGTCAAATTCCTTGCGGGTGACGAAACCGAAGTCGTTGCGGAGACGGCCAAATTCGCTCTTGAACGTGTCGGAGACGACCTCGCGCTGTTCCTTGCTCTTTTCCAGCAGTTCTTCGATGATCTTGCTGGCTTCCTCTTTGCTCATCTCGCCTTTTTTCACCAATTCATCGACGATGACCTCAGCTCGTTCCTTGGTCAAGGTGACGGCGCCGAGGCCGGCCAGCAGTGCTTTGCGTACGATGTCCAACATGGGCAACACTCCTTTTATTCGTATTTTTCCAATGGAGCCATGGCGACACCGACGGTGCCCGGCCCCACATGAACCGCAATGACAGGACCAATGTCGCTGAACGTCGGCTTCGCTTCCGGGACCAGATCGACAATCTGCTCGCAGAATTCCTTGGCCGCCTCCGGGGCGTACACGTGCCCCACATCGAGGCGGAGCGGGCCTTCCTGGCGCCAGCGTTCGGCGATGAATTCAGCGACGCGCTGAAAAGCTTTCCGGCGGGTACGGATCTTCTCAAAGATCTCGATCCGGCCCTCTTGGAGCCAAAGGATCGGCTTGATTTGCAGCAACGATCCGATGAGCGACTGGGCGCCGCCGATGCGCCCGCCCTTATATAAATATTCCAAAGAATCGACGATCAAAAACAGGTTATGACGATCACGGACGCGACAAATCGCTTCGATTACCTTTTCCGGCGGCATTTCGGCGGCGATGGCGGCATGGGCGGCCTCCACCTGCAACTTCAGACCCATGCCTGCCGACAGGGAATCGACCACATGGATCGGAGCGCCCTCCAGACCGGCAGCCACGGCAGAGGCGGCCTGCCAGGTGCCGCTGAGGCCGGAAGAGATGTGCAACGAAATCACCGGCTCTCCTGCGGACGCGAGGACTTCGTACAGTTCAAGAAACCGGGCCGGCGGCGGCTGGGACGTGGTGGGCACTTTCGGCGCCTTGCGCAGGTACCCGGCAAAAGCCTCGCTGTCAATTTCGGTTTCGGGAAAAGAGCGATCTTCGGTGATCACCTGCAGGGATAAGACATGGGCCTGCAAGCGCCGGATCTCCTCGGATGTCAAGTAGGCTGTGCTGTCTGTGACCAGTTGGATGCGGGGCAAGGGGCGAAACACTCCCTCCCAAGAAATGTGACCAGCGCCAAAAGTGGTCGGAAAGTTCTCCAGGGCAAACAGCCATATTAGTCATAAAGGTTTGGTCAAGGGTGTAAGGAGGGATTGGGGTTGACCCTTCATCGATGGACTGCGGGTTTGTTCACCCAATTGATCCCACCGAATATCTCTGTGCTCATGGAGACGCGCACCGATCGTCTCGTCATCCAGGCGCCGACACACCGCATCGCCTTTCAGGAACCGCCGGTCCGTCTGTCAAATCCGGTCATCACCGTGATTCCCCGGGAGCCGGGCGGGCAGCGATTCCGGTATCGTTGCGGCATGTCGCCGGTGGCCGATGTCTCTGCCACTACCATCCATTATACCACTGAAGGGTGCCAATTTAACTTATTTTTGCAACGACCGTTGCATGTGCTGCACGGCCCTACCGTATCGGCCGGGGAATGGCGGACAAGCATTCCGATCCTGGGCAGTGACGCCTTGCAGGGGGCCATCGCCGCATGGACTATGGCGGTGCTGATCGGGCTTCCCCCTGATGAGGCGGCTAAAAAACTGTCCCTCATCAGGCCGCCGGAGGGGGAACGGCAGATGGTTCCCTTAGGCCCCCAGTCGTGCCATCTCCTCTGGGACCGAGGCCGTGACTGCGCAAGCATCAGCGAACTGTTGACAGCTGTCGCCTGCCATGATTTCGGCGCCATCCATGTGATGCTCCTGCCTCCCGACCCGGTAACAGCTGCAGAGTGGCTTGCCCTTCTCTCCGATTGGTATGATGCGCTCGGCGCGCCCGAGGTCCACATCCGTCTCCCCCGCTCGGTCCGCTTCGCCTTGCCCGATTGGACCATCCGGATCGACAACCCGCAGCGCTTCCTCATGGAAACCCTGTCCCGCTTGTCGCCGGAGGACCTGCTCCTCTGGGTAGGCCCGAAACCGCCCATTCCTCTGGGGGACATGGAGCCCCAGCAGACCGACCGGATCTTCGCGGGGTCTCCGACACTGAAGACCCTCGCCGGCGCTTTATCTCCGAATTATGTGTGAATCCTGAATAGGCATTCGCCCTTTGGGCAAACTAGTGATGCTCCGCTTTTTGGTGGATATATCTCTCCCTGCCAGCGCCATGCGCTGGATTTTTTTTAGAAAAAAACCGGGCGAAACCGGCCCGGCGGAATTGTCTGTTGTTTTTAATCAAATAGCTTTATACCGAAAAGGGGACTTTAATGAAACCGGTGCCGCTTTTTCCGGGATGTCAGTACCGAACCGATATACATCATGGTCGGAATCGCGACCGCATGAAAAGCAAACCATCCGGCGTGGCCGAACTCAAATCCGGTATCATGAACCAGCGTCTTATCCCGTTCCCACATGCCGTTCCCCCCCTTTCTCTTCCGCTCTACCTCTTAGTCTGGGACAGGGGGAACGAAATATCCCCGGAGAGGATTGGGAGGGGAACTACGAATAAAATCAAACCCGGAAAAGCAAAAAAGACGGCATAAACCGTCTTTCTCATCAAATGGTGCGGTCGAGAGGACTTGAACCTCCACAGCCTTGCGACCACTAGAACCTGAATCTAGCGCGTCTGCCAATTCCGCCACGACCGCCTATTGGTTCCCTCTCTTTGTTGTCGAGCGAGAACAATACGAATTATACCCAGGGTTGGCTCAGCCGTCAAGCCCCTTCTTTTTCTCCACCTGAAAATCGAGGAGCCGGAGGGTCGCTTCGTCGATGACACCGGTTTCGCTTAACTGGTGCTGTCGTTGGAAGTTGCGGACGGCTTTTTCCATCTCCGCCCCGAAACGCCCATCAGCCAAGCCCGGCGAAAACCCTTTCTCCTGCAGGCGGAATTGAATTCGGGCCACCTCTTGGCCGGTCATGCCGGTTTTATAGGCGCTGTTGGACAATTTGACCTTCTGCGAGTCGATGACACGGACGACGGTCCGCAAGGGGACCCATTCAAAGAGTTCCTCTACGTCGCGGTTGTGCATGCGAAAGCAGCCGCCGCTGACGCCTTTGCCGACCGACCAGGGTTTGTTGGTGCCGTGAATCCCGTAGATGCCCCAAGGGACGTTGAACCCCATCCAGCGGCTGCCGAAACCGTCGCCCCAGTGTTTCTGTTTGTCGACGATCCGCCATTCGCCGACGGGCGACGGGGTGGCCCTTTTTCCTGTCGCCACCGGGTAGGTCTTATAGACGTTCCCGTCGGTGAGAACAGAGAGGGTGTTTTTTTCCAGTTCGACGACAAGAGTGATGGCGCCTGCAGGCGCCGAGGGGGGCTTTTGCGGTTCCACCGGTTGGCTCGTCATCACCGGCGGCGCCAGCGCGAGCCAGGTCGAGGACGAAACGCAGCCGTCGGCCTTCAGCCTTTTTTGCCGCTGCATCTGCGTCACCGCATCCACCGTTTTCGTGTCGTACACGCCGTCGAGCGGTCCACTGTAATAGCCGAGTTCCTTTAACCGCTCCTGCAGTTCGGCCACATCACTGCCTTTCAGCGGCGGCGCCGCCGGGTAGAGCAGCCGGTCGAGGTCGGCACAGGCGGAGCCCAGCGATTCGGACAGGGTTTCCTCCGGTTCGCCCCCCAGCCGGAAGGCCGCCGAAGCCAGCAGGGCCAAGAGCAGCAGCGATAGTCCTCCCGCGATCCACCGCCAGCGGCGGTTTCGCAAATTAATGGTGAAAAACACAAAGCGCCCCCCCTAACACGGCATTATTAGCGCTCCTTCATTCATACTCCACTTTTCGCTACCGTATGATGGTGAGAGGCGATCAAAAAGGAGGAGTCAGCTTGGCCGCGCGGATGGTGGCGTCCAATGTGAAAAGACAGGCCCTATGGGTTGCCGGCTTGTTGCTCCTGCTCGCCTCCCTCGCCTGGGGGTGGCTTTATTGGCAGCAGCGGCAGATCGCCCAACTGCAATTCGTCTTGCAACTCGAAGAGACGCAGAAAACGACCGTCGCCACCGGACCGGAGTATGACAAATTGCGCCAGCGAATCCGCAAGGATATGGCCGAATCAGGCGTCGACTATGCTCTGTTTTTGGAGGACCTGAAGAGCGGCAGACAGTTCACTATCGAACCGGACAAAAACTTCCAGGCTGCCAGCGCCATCAAGGTGCCGCTGGTCCTCTTCCTCTATGCCTTAGCCCTTGACAAACGGATCGACCTGGATGAAACGATGACCCTCACCTCGGGCGACCTGGCGCCCAGTTCGGGTGGGCTCTGGAGCTACCGCCCCGGCCGGCAGTACACCCTTCGGCAACTGGCAAAGCACGTCATCGAGGACAGTGACAACACAGCCACCAACATGCTCATGCGCCGGGTCGGGCGGTCCAACTTCTACCTCTTCCTGCGACTTGCCGGCGCCCACACAGTGCCGGCTGGACCTGGAAAGGGCAATGTCACCTGCGCCCGTGACATGGCCCTCTACCTCAAAGGGATCTGGATTTTCCGGCAACTCAACCCTGACTACGGGGAGGAGATGTTCCAGTACCTGCTCCACAGCAAGATCGATGACCGTATCCCCGCTGGTGTTCCCGATCACATCAAGGTGGCCAACAAGATCGGATCGCAGATCGGCTTTTTCCATGACGCCGCCATCGTGATGCTCCCCAACCGCCCCTATGTGTTGGCCATCCTCTGCCATCATCCCAGCGAGACCGAGGCGAATGCGGCCATTGCCCGGATCTCCCGGATCATTTATGAGTTCCAGCAGTCCCAGCCAAAGGCTGTGCAAGCCATTTCTCCTTATGTTCCTTAGGCGTGTGTATGACTGACCGTAGAGAGAAAAGGGACATATGATGCATCAAAAGAACATTATGGGCAGAGAGGATAAAATTGCTTATGAGCAGGCTAGAGGGGGTGTCTTTATGAGCACCTATGGGCGTCCGTGCGGCGCCTGTTGGGAAAACGGCAGTCTGGTCGTGGCGCTCATCGTCATTGTGGCGCTCTTTGGCAGCCTCTGTTTCTTTACCTCCGGCGATAGGGCGCATTGATTCGGGTAGATGGAACAAACTATCGGCGGGAGGTGAACGCAGCAATGGCCAAGAACGCCGACAAGACCAAAACCAATTTGGGAACCACGGCGCCGCAAACGACCGCTACCACCGCTACCACCGCCGGCGGTATGAACCCTGCAGGGACGACCGCCGCTGGCACCACCGCCATGCCAAGAACGAACAAATAAAAACGTTGTCACCAAAAAAGCCAGCCCGATGGGCTGGCTTTTTCTGCAGATGACCTATTTTTTATTAGGATTCGCAGGTTCCGAGCGGATTTTCTCGGCTTCTCGCTAGCCTCCGAGTCGTACTATTGAACTCGGAGCGGACCGCTTGCTAGGCCGATTGTCTTTGACTAGACCGTTTTGCTTCGATTAGACCTCGGCAATCCAGCCGAAATCGTCGCTGCATTTCCCGTACTGCATGCCGGTGATGGCGTCAAAGAGCCGCGCCGACAGTTCGCCGGTCACGCCGCCGTTGATGGTGACTTCCCTTTCGCCGTGGCGAAGCAGACCGACAGGCGAGATGACGGCAGCCGTGCCGGTGCCGAATACCTCTTCCAGTCGTCCCTCGTCATAGGCCGCAAAGATCTCATCGACGGAGATAGCGCGTTCGGACACGGCGATCCCCCAGGAATTGAGGACCTGCAGCACCGAATCGCGGGTGACGCCGGAGAGGATGCTGCCGGACAGCGCCGGGGTCACCACTTTCCCGCCGATCTTGAAGAAGACGTTCATGGTGCCCACTTCTTCGATGTATTTTTTCTCAATCGGATCCAGCCAGAGCACCTGGGTGAAGCCCATCTTTTTCGCCTGTTCGCCGGCGTACAGACTGGCTGCGTAATTGGCTGGGGTCTTCACGTCGCCAAGCCCTTGTTTGGCCGCCCGGGTAAACTCATCGGTGATGTAAATCTTGACAGGGTTGAAGCCTTCCTTGTAGTAGGCGCCCACCGGAGAGAGGATGACCATGAACTTGTACGTATTCGACGGGCGCACACCCAGGTAGGGGTCGGTGGCGATGATGAAAGGCCGGATGTATAGCGCCGTCCCTTCGGCGCCGTAGACCCAGTCCCGTTCGATATCGACGAGGGTCTTGATGGCGTTGACGACGAAGGCCTCGTCGAAGGCAGGGATGCAGAGCTTCTGGATCGAGTAGGACATGCGGCGGATGTATCGTTCCGGGCGGAAGAGGACCACACGGTCGTCTTTGGTCCGGAAGGCCTTCATGCCTTCAAAGACGGCCTGCCCGTAGTGAAAGACCATGACCGAGGGATCAAAGAGCAGCGGACCATAAGGCATGATCTGGGCGTTGTGCCATCCCTGTTCGACCGAATAGTCCATGACAAACATGTGGTCCGTAAAAATCGTTCCAAAACCGAGCTTATCGGCTGCCGGTTTTTCTTTTCTGGCCGGCGCAAGGTTGATTTGAAGTTCCATCGACATAGCCACCCATCCTTCATTCTTTCCCGGAACAAATCCAGGTTCCATCCAAAGTTTCTTTAAAGAAAATGGTACAGGATCGCCGGGAACAGTGTCAATGTGTTGAGGAGGAATTCACATGGTCCGGTATGGGGTTCTTATCACCGAGGAAAACTTGCTTCGGGAGGTGACCTGATGAGACGGCAGATCACTGCGGCCATCCTGCTCTTTTTATACATGATCGCGTCCGGATGCACGCCGGAACGGCGACCGCCGGAGACGAACCAGACACAGCAGCAGAACAAGGGTGAGCAAGGCGAGAAAAAAGGCATGAATGTGGAAGACAAGGACGAGGAGACGGAGAAAAAGGGCGACGAGGGCGAGCAAGAAGGCGGGAAGAAGAAAAGTAAAGGCGGCGACGAGGAGAGCGAAGAGGGCGGCAGTAAGAAAGGCGGAGAAGAAGACAGCGAAGGCGGTAGCGGCGAGGAAGGCGGAGATGAGGGCGCCACAAAGAAAAAAGATACTGCTGGAAGCGACGAGAAAAAAGGCGGCAGTGACAAGAAAGAGGAAGAATAATCCTGATGCTGGTTACCTGAAAGCCTCTAATTATTTGATATGGAAACTTTTGGGTCAAAATACAGTGACTTGGCGCTCACCCCCTTGTACCTCGTGCTTTCTTTTGATAGGATCAAATTGCCCTTGGGCGCGAGACGGAGGAATCTCTTGGTCGGTTGCATGGCCAGGGGGTTTCTTCGTTTTTAATTCCTCTTTGTCAAAAGGATTTGTTAAAGGGAGGTGTTTCCCATCGGTCACCTAGGGATGAAAAAGGAAGAGGTTCTCCGTGCGCTCGCCAGCCGGTTGGACAAAAACCCCATTGGGGCACCCATGAACGAAACGCTGATGGAGATCCTACACACGATGTACACCCACAAGGAGGCGGAGATCGCCAGCCAGTTTCCGCAAGGCTTTACGACGGCGGAACGACTGGCGGAGCTGACGGGAATTGCACAGCCAGAACTGGTCGCCCATTTGAACAACATGGCCGACAAGGGTCTGGTCATGGACTTCCCCCGCAAAGGCCGGAGCATGTACGTCCTCTCCCCGCTCGTCATCGGATTCTTCGAGTACACCTTCATGCGGGTCACCGACAAACTGCCCCAGAAGGACCTGGCGGAACTCTTCGAACGTTACTTCCACGACAGGCGCGTCGCCGGCGAGTTCTTTGGCGCCGATACGAAGCTTTTTCACACCTGGGCTTATGAGAGTGTCATGCCTGACGAGGTGGAAACAGAGGTCCTCGACTATGAAAAAGCGTCGGCCATGATCCGTGATTCCGGCGGCGGCCTGTCCATGTGCTACTGCCGTCACGAAGCCGATCACCTGGGCAAGGCCTGCGACGCCCCCATCGATGATGTCTGCACGTCCCTGGGCGCTGCGGCCGAGTGGCTGATCCGGCGCGGCTTCGCCCGCCCGGCCAGCACAGACGAACTGCTGCGCGTCCTCGACCATACGGAGTCTCTGGGCCTCGTCCACCTGGCTGACAACGTGCAAAAAAACCCGGCCTACATCTGCCACTGCTGTGGCTGCTGCTGCGGCGTGTTGCGGACGATCAACGAACATAACATCGCCTCGGTCCATCCGAGCAATTTCATCCCCGCCATCGATGAACACCGCTGCACCGGTTGCGGCGCCTGCCTGAAGCGTTGCCATGTGCGGGCACTCTCCCTGATCGATCGTTCCACGGCCGGCGACGGCCGCTCTTGTCGGACCGCTGGTTTCGACGACGCAGGTGCTCTCCTATCGACAAACACAGGCGGTGGAAGGACCGGCGCCGCGATGACCGGAGCAGCCAAGGTTGGAGGCGCGAAGATTGCTTTCGTCTTGACGGACCGTTGCATCGGCTGCGGCGCCTGTGTCAAGGGCTGCCGGCCCCGCGCCATCTCCCTCGTCCGCCGCGGCGAACTGCATATCCCGCCGAAAGACAAAAAAGAGCAGATGCTGCGCATCGCTCAGGAAAAGGGGAAGGTTTAACCTCCTTTTTTTCAATTCCATTTCCTCATTTCACATCCTCATAGTTGTCCCTGTCCTCCCACATCTCATCAAATTGCCGTTTCCAAGCCTGGGCCATGATCGGATCGCGCACGACCAGGAGCACATCGTCATCGACGGCAACGGCTCTCTCGCTGAAGTCCAGCCCTGTCGCGACGGCGGATCCGTCGACAATGACCGTTTTTAGGTTCATGCTCCCCTTGTGCCGGTTCTGTTTGACGGGAATGCCGGCGCGCTTCAAGGTCTTGAGCGCCTCTGCCTCCGCTTTGCTCCGGATCTCCTGGCGGTCGCATAGGACTCTCACGACAGCGCCCCGTTTTTTTGCCTCTGTCAAGGTTTTGACGATTTCCGGCTTGTTGATGCGGGAGACAGGCGCCTCGATGGTCGATTTTGCCGATCCGATCAGGTTCTGCAACAACATCTCCGGGTGCTGCCTGGCGCGGGTGAAGGCCCAATCAACAACCGGCGGGACCGGGTTTTGCGACAGCGATGGCGCCGGGGGGGATGCGGTTTGAACGCCTCCGGCGCCACTGCCGTCTGCCGCCCTTCCATTCGCGACGGTTTGCGAACCGACCATAGCTGGCGCGCTCCGCTGAACCCCTTCATCGGCCTTTGTCCTTCCCCGGTTCTCCACCTCTTTTTCAATCGGCGCCGCGCAGGAAATGATCAGAAAAGCCAGCGCCAGCACAGTCGATAACCAGGTAAGCCGAAGCATGCCCACACCTCCGATGTTTTCCATTACATACCGATTATTCGGTGCGGACCGGCTTTTTCCTTTTTTTGGCAGTATGTTTTTAAGATAACAAAACTCTCCTGAAGGGCAGTCCGCAGGGTATGAGAAAAATAGCGTTTCAAAATAACTTTTTCTTGCCCCGTCGGGTCACAAGCGATGATGAAATGAAAATGGCTTTGGCATAAAAAAAGCCCGCCCCAAGGGCGAGCGTGACTATCTTCAGCGTTTCTTACTGGGGGTTCTACCAGCGCGGGCGCGGTTGGAAACAGTCGCGGCAATAGACAGGCTTATCGAGCCGGGGCTTAAAGGGGACTGTCGTCTCCTTGCCGCAACTGGAGCAGACGACGGGATACATCTCCCGATCAGAGTGATGGCTGCTCCCCTGATAGCCGCCACTGGTTGCCTTGCGAGCGGCGCGGCAGGCGTGGCAACGCCCGGGTTGGTTCGTGAAGCCTTTCTCGGCAAAGAAGGCTTGTTCGGAGGCGGAGAAGATAAACTCGACGCCGCACTCCTTGCAGGTCAAGACCTTGTCTTGATACATGAAAGAACCCTCCTACGCAAAGTTGCCCTGTAGGGATATCCGACCTACCTCCCTGCCAGCGGCATTCGAGAAGGGTCCCGCGATTCCATATCAGGGTCTATTACCAGTATACACTTGATTTTGTAAAAATCAAGTAAAATATGCCATGATAATCCTTGGCTTTTCCGAGAACCCTTTCATCTTTTCGCGCTCTTCCATTGACAGTTTCCGCTGAATCGGTTATATTAAGCGGTGTTTGAGCCGGCGTAGCTCAACCGGTAGAGCAACTGACTTGTAATCAGTAGGTTGCGGGTTCAAGTCCTGTCGCCGGCTCCACAACATATGCGGGTCAGCGGGATCACCAGGTGGAAGAGAGAACCAAAATGTAGTTACCTTTGTAGTTACGGAGGGGCATCTCTGGCGAAGCCATGGGATTGAAATGGTCCGGTACGCAATCGGAACCGACGGAAGCTTTGGGCTGACGGCGGTTTTTTGCGTTTGTGGGGTGATTTGATTTTAGATTTCAGGTCTAACGATTTAGCCTGCATTCCGTAGAAGAATCTAAGAGTCATGTGTCATAATAAAAAATCGCCCTCATAGGCTGTGTTAGTGACCTAAATAATTTACGGGGGCGACAAATTTGAAGAAGTTTTTCTGGCTTTTTATTTACGGACTAGTGGGTTTCCTATCAAGTCTATTGGCACTAGTTCAAATTACAAAATTAACACAAAGCTTTTCTTTTCATACGCTAATGGGCTTGATTGCTATGGTTACTACTGCAATTACGAGTATATCTTATTTTATTTTAACATGGAGAAAACCAAGAAATGAATTTAGTTTGAACAAAGATGATAAGGTTGAAAAAGCTGAAGTACAAAAAGTTGAAACAGAATAAACATTCTAAACTAGCTTCCACTACTTCCTTGGACTTAGCATTCCCTCCAACTTCCCTATCGCCTGTTTTTTGACGTCAGGCAAGACGTCGCTATAAGTATAGCGTAATTCTGATGCTTCCGTGTCCTAGCAGTTCCTGCACCGTCTTTGGATGTACGCCTAACTCCAATAGCCGGGTAGCGTAGGTATGGCGTAGAGAATGCAGGTTGGTCTTCGGCACTCTCGCCTTGTCCAACAGTCGATGAAACACGGTGGACAAATTCCTCTGGCTAATCATCTTACCAAGCCTCGTCGAAATGATGAGGTTTTTCTGATCGTACCTCTCCCCTGCTACTAACCGTTCGATACTTTGGACCGTCTATCCACGTCCGGGAAGTCCTTAATGTCGTTCTTCTGCCGGATCAGACTGGCAACCATTTCTGTGATCACTCGTTGGAGATGCTTGTTCATTGTTGGCTTACGTCCTTTCAGCGTCTATGTGTTTGGGTCGTTGTAACTATATCTCCAGGTGGATTTACTAGCAACTGGAAGTTCTGTCCGTGAGGGGGAAAAGAAAAACAGCCCGTTGGGGGACGGACTGTGTGGATGACGGCCGTACTTCACCCCCACAGAAAGCCCTGTGTGGCCTATAAAGCGTTTAGCTATATCGTTCATACCATAACGGGAATCACCTCGGACGTGGGCCATTACAGCGGCCTTATGTGGGATGTGGGGGTTTTTAGGTGATCATTTCAGTCAATTTATCATTTCCATGGCAATATAAAGGATATTTCTGTCGGGGAAAGAAAACTTCAATAACAACAAATTTGCTACGTCTGGAGATGGAGTACGTGAAAGTAATAGGTATTAACGGAAGTCCCCGGAGAAACGGGAATACGGCCATCTTAATTCAAACAATATTTGACGAACTAAATCAGCAAGGAATCGAAACCGAGCTAATCCAATTAGCCGATCATCCGATAAAAGGCTGTACTGCTTGCGGTGGTTGCATGATTCAAAAAAATAAAAGATGTGTCATGGACGACGACTTCTTCAACGATTGCCTAGAAAAAATGGTTACCGCAGATGGAATTATTCTTGGTTCCCCTGTTTATTCCGCCGGGGTTACGTCTCAAATAAAAGCTTTAATTGACAGAGCCAGCATCGTTTTGGCGAGCAACAGAGGTCTATTGAAATATAAGGTTGGTGCAGGTGTGACCGCTGTCCGACGCGGCGGAGCGATCAGTGCCGTTGATACGCTACATCATTTTCTACACAGCAAAGAGATGTTCCTCGTCGGTTCAACTTACTGGAACATGGTTTATGGGAGAGATATTGGTGACGTCGAGCAAGACCAAGAAGGTATGTCCAATATGAAGAATCTTGGTCGAAACATGGCGTGGCTTTTGAAAAAGATTCATGGCTAGAGGCAAATATCTACCTTTGTTACTGGAAGAAGAGTTCTTCTTTGTTTTCGTTAGGCTTAGGAATAATCAAGGAGGGAACTATGCAAGTTTCAAAACATGTTCACGCATTAAAAATTCCATTTAACATTACAATTGATTCGGGTAAAAAACTTGAACGCTTTGTTTATTGTTTTATTATTTTTGGGTCGAAAATTCACTTAGTAGACTCAGGTGTATCTTCTTCTGAAAAGTTAATTTTTGATTATATTCGTCAAAAGGGAAGAAACCCGGAAGACATAGCATCTTTAACCTTAACACATTCCCACCCAGATCACATTGGTGCAGCTAAATCTATAAGGGACTTTTCAGGATGTACAATCATTGCTCACGAGAATGAAAAGGACTGGATAGAGAACACCGAAAAACAATTTGCGGATCGTCCAGTACCCGGCTTTTCTTCCTTAGTGGGCGGTTCGGTACCCGTTGATAAAACCGTTGAACACGGCGAAGAAATAAATTTAGAAGAAGGGCTAAGATTACATGTTATTCATACACCTGGGCACTCAAGAGGATCAATCTCCATGTCGTTAGACTACGAAGATATCTTATTTTCTGGTGATGTTATACCGTTACCTGGGGATATGCCTATTTATGATGATCCGTTGGTTTTAATCGAATCTATTGAGAAATTACAGCGATTAAAAAATAGAAGTATTTTACTTTCGTCCTGGGATGAACCACGGGTAGGTAATTTAGTTGATACTATAATTTCAGATGGAATCAAGCACCTTCGACAATTACATAATTCAGTTATGGAAGTAGCAACTAATCAAAAGACTGTTGACTCACTTGAAATGTCTAAAATAGTCTTACACAGAGTTGGATTACCCACGGCAATGGCGAGCATTCCTCTTGTGGTTAGATCTTTAAGTTCCAGTATTAAGTATATATAGCTAGGAACTTTTTCACCTACCTCCTCACCCCCTCAACCCCTGTAGCCCACTGTAGTTCCCCCTCTACTACAAACGAAAATCGCCTGGCTACGCTGCCTCCCCCATCCGTGAACCTTGGCGGGAACCGCGTAATCCAGGCGATCTTTCATTACGTCCGGCCGTTCCGGCCGCCGATAATCTTGAACTTAACGTAACTTCACCCATCTCACAAACTTAACTTGACCGCACTTCCGGTATTTAACTGACTTGTAATCAGTAGGTTGCGGGTTCAAGTCCTGTCGCCGGCTCCATAACATATGCGGGTCAGCGGGATCAGACAACTACTTTGTGGTCATTCGTTGTAGAATTTCTTCTGTAGATGCGGGAATTATACCTTTTTCATCTGCATAATTTCGATCAACAATCAACTCCATTTTCGGTCCTATAAAGAGATACCGAACACCTTTGAATTGTGCATTAATTACTTTTGTTTCTTCCAAAAACTTTAGTACGTGGTTTGCAAACGTACGAGAGTCATTAGCCGAAACGGTAAAGCGTGCCATTATATAGTGTTGATTTATATCTTCCTTATAATTGGCGGGATATCGCTTGCTTTTCAAATTGCTTACGAAAGGAGTGATTTCGGGTTGAACCGTTATCATCTCGGCACTTTTAAACAGGTCCGGGTATTCCTTATTGAATTGGGCGGTATACAATTGTTCCAAGAAATTTTCTGTAATGTATGTCTTTTGAGACATATATAGCGTAAACTTAACATGATTTGAATTTTCGCCGACAACATAGAACGGTCCCTTAATATCGTATCCTTTATACTTCACTTGAAAATCACCATTCAGATAGCTGTATCGGTCATGTAAGCAATTTTCAATAACGGACTTGTCTTCTTGTAAATCTACATAATATTTCACCAAAGAAAGTCCGACGATTATCAAAAGAAGAATCACTGGATATAAAAATTTCTTCAAATAATAGCACCTCTTCCCTCTTAGTTATCATTTTAAGCGAATTCCATACATAGTTCTAACAAGGCATCGTTCCTCTTGGGCAAAAAGAGGTTAGTTATTTTCCATAATATAGACTATATCTTTAGTAATTGTTCCGTCTTGTTCGACATAATCGAGGTCATATGAATCTAATAAGGTGAATTCTCGATTATTGAGGATATGTAAGATTTCTTCCTTTGGATGGTAATACAAATATATCGGATTATCTCCACTAAAACTCGTTTTTTCAAAACCTTCTTTATTTCTATCCATAAAACTAATGTAAAATCTACCTTTAGTATTTAAGTGTTTTTTAATGATTGATAACATATCTAGAAAGTCCATTGTACAAATATATGGAAGGCCAAAACCAAAAATAATAACGTCATCATTTTAGTAATACTTAAGTTTTCAACACACGTACTCAATACCCTTTTTCAGCGAGATTGAATTTTCACAAATTTTTTTATTTACTTTTTAACCTCAACACCTCCAAAATAACCCCAAACCCATACCTCGACAGCCCCCACTCCCGACAGATATAGTCATCACCGTACTTCTTTCGCCACTTAGGGAGCAGTTGAACATGCTGTTTGTACTTCATCCGATCAAACACCTCGAAAGGTACTAATTGGCGCCAGTTCTATGCTGCTCGACGGTACGCCACTGGTGTACAGCCATTCGATTACGTTCTTCGGCGTAACTGCTGCCAATAGCTAACCGCCTTAAAATTTGTTATAATATTGAAAAATCGTTAACCGAAAGGCGGATACCCATGGATCCACTTATTGTAACTGTTTTGCTATTCGCAGTGGCCTTACCATTTTTACTTGCGTTCGTCGCATATAAAAGGTTCACTTCTCCTGAACAAGTCGCCAAAAGAAGGTATTCCAAATGGGAAATCTCTTTTCAAGAGTTGCAGCACATCCTGAAGAACTTGGAAGTGACCAAGGCTGTTTCTATGGAATAATCGGCGTCCATACTTATGTAGGTCTAAGATTCCTATGTCCTGCGTAAACTAGAGCATATTGCCCTGATCAGGAAAGACACTTCTTGTCTCTCGTCCGACCTTCATGAGGTTTGACGGATTACCTGAGCAGGCTAATCAACGAGGAGGTTGTGGATGTTTCAGGACAAAACACTAACTTGTAAAGAATGCAGTAGTGAGTTTGACTTTACCGCTTCTGAACAAGAATTTTTCGCAGAAAAGGGCTTCACTAACGAACCGGGACGTTGCCCCAAATGCCGAGCGGCTCGTAAAGCTCAGAACAACAACCGTAGCGATAATCGTGGTGGCTATCGGCAAGAACGAGAAATGTTTCCTGCCACCTGTTCCGGTTGCGGCAAGGAAACCACAGTACCCTTCCAACCGCGTGGCGATAAGCCCGTATACTGCCGGGACTGCTTCCAGCCCCAACCCCGCAATCGCTGGTAGTATTTTAGCTTTTAAGAAAGCTCGCCTCAAAACGGCGGGCTTTCTTGTAGTCCCACTGTCGTTCCCTTCACGACTACAAACGAAATCGCCTGGCCACATTGCACTGGGTAAAAACCTCATTGGAAACCGCGATAGCCAGAAATGCGGCTCGAGAGCGGAAAGTTCCGGCGCCTGTAATTCGTTCTATGAGTAAAAAGTTTCAATCACCTGAAGTAAACGAGGCAATGATTACATTCTAGAGTACGGGGAGATAAACGGTGACAGGTCGGCCTACGCCCGGCGAATCCTAGTCGATACATTCTAAGGAGGCTCTGATATGTTACAAGTCGTTAAGCAACTCAAGGCGATGATAAATGAATTAAAAAACAGTGAAGATGCAAGCAAAGATAATGAAAGAGGAAAAAAGATACGAAAAACCATATCCATATTGGAATCCACTATCGACGAGTTAGAATATCACGTGTAGTTTACCTGCTCCCAACCGGTGTAGTACGGAGGAATGAAAACAGCCCGTCGGGGTGACGGACTGTGTAGATGGCTGGTTTATTCCGCAGCTAGGGCATCTGCTTTTGTTACATGGACTGTGCCATAGGGGTGTTGAGGTGGAGCGTAGATAGAGTACAATTTAAGCGGTATATTTCCTGTGTTAATCAGATTGTGCCATTTGCCAGCAGGTATGATGAATGCGAAATCATCACGAACATATGCTTGAAAATCTAATCTTTCCTTTCTGTCACCCATTTGGATAAGTCCTTGACCTTCTTCAATACGTATGAATTGATCTGTATTGGGGTGAATTTCCAAGCCTATGTCATCGCCGACATTGATACTCATCAAGGTAAGCTGTAAATGGTTTCCTGTCCATAAAGCGATGCGGAAAGTATTGTTTTGCTTCGTCGCTTCTTCGATGTTTACAACAAAGGGTTCTTTTCCGTAGTCCCTTAAATTGATGGGCGGATAAGCTTTCGCTTCTTCAGCATAAGGAAGATACTGGACAGGATGCTGGTTCAGATAATAAGCAGGGTACATAGGTATGTTAGCGAAGTAAGGGCATTGATACGCATTTTTGCCATAATAACACATGTGATTCATTCCCCTCATAACCTTATGATACGATCATATGCTGTACGTTATGAGGATGTGATTCGCCGGACGCCTAAGGTCGTCATGACTTGAACCACGGGAATCATAAACATCAATTTCGTGAGAACCGCATTGTAGTGGCTCAGATACCAGGCCGGCGGCGCCATAAGGACCGCGCTGATAAGGATGATTACCGGACGCTGTTTCACTATCCCGTACCCCCAAAGCCCTAAGGAGCAGATGATGGCCGGCCAACCCAGGAAGATCATGGCGAGATAAGCATACATACTTCCTCTCCCCTTTCCGTCACGAGACTACGACTATTCGAACCGGCAAAAGCTTCGCGCTGACGCCGGTTTTTTACCTTCAAATGCCCATTTCCACTCAATTTGATTCTATCGTATAGTTTTGATACCCGGGTTCAAACGCATAGGAGATAGTAAAAAGGACAGTTTCCCCGGTCGCCTCTCTGACCAACGGGATGGAGAACTTGTTATCCTCTACCCACTGGATAAAGGGGGCCTCCTGAAAACGAAATGTATTATCGACATCCAATCCGACGTAAGAACCTCCGTGGTATTTCGAGAGAACCGTAACATTCGCTCTAGAGCTCTCGTCTGAAAAGGCCAGGATGACATCGCCGTTTTTTACGTTTACCACCCTGTCCACGATTTTGGCATCCGGTTCAGATTGGTACAATTTATTGACGATCTGGATCATTTCGATTTCTCTATCGATATTCGGTTGTAAATCACCGGCCAAGTAGTGGGTATTGTCTGAAATCAACGAGCGGTTGCCGCCCAAACCTACGGTGAGTGAACCATTCTCACCAGCATAGAAAGTAATCGAATAACGGCAACCGGTCGTGTATACAGGGACCCACCCACGCAGGTTATACCGGCGATAGGTCTGTAAGAAGTCGATGATTTCGTCTTGATGGGTAAGATCGGTCCTCGTTAACTCTTGTGAATCAAGAATCAATATCCTGGTGACGTCATGAAAGGGAACAGTACCCTTCTCCATTTGCGCGGCAAGTACCGAGTGATGCCCCGAATGCTCCCCCCATCGATCCCCCGGTTCGCAGCCAACGCTCAGCAAGCTGATCGCGGCAAGGGAAATTGTCAGAAAAGCCTTACGAAGGATGCCCATTACCTCCCCCCTATGAGGTTCTCAACAGGGATAAAGCGTTTACCGTCAAATTGATAAATGGTCAGCGTTGTTTTCGGTGTTTCTATTCGCCTGTCATCTTTCGCGGTAGAGGATGTTTGCCAGTAATACAAATGCCCTGTCATGGGATCCATACGAAAAGCGCCTGTTTTTTCGTAAACGGTGTCATCTGGCGCATAGACTTGTTCTTTCGTAGTACCTGTCCATGCCTCCACGAGCGCATCATTCTCGAAGTACACTAAATGTTCTTCTTCTATAGAAGCTCCTGTGCCGCCGGTTCTCGTTTTGATCCAATACAGCGTTTTGCCGTTACATTGAAGAGAATTCGCCAAATCCAGTCCGCCATCAATCCCTTTGTCAAAGTCCCAGTTTTCTACCTTCCAATCCTTTGCAGCTATCGACTTGAGCTTGTTCTCTTTTGTTTGTTTAAATACAATGAATTTGCCAATGTGGACGCCTCCATGAATCGCCACCAGAAGCTCCGGTCGCTCGTCCGAATCAATATTGAAGATTCGATAGGTTAACGAATAATGATCTTCGAGATATGTTCCATCGATACCCTCGCTTCGCAACAAATCTATTACCTGTTGCCGATCGATGCTATCGCTCTTCCCCGTGATGGCGTCTGCCGAGTCGGTTTGGCCGAATATAAAAAGAAAGGCGACGGTCAGTATTGAAATGATCTTTTTCATACACATAACCTCTTTTCAACAATCGAACACCCATACAGATGAAATACCCTTTGATAACGGTTTTGTCAGGGCAGTTGGGCAATCCTTCACAGTACTGACGCATAGGGTTGTCTCTGGGTTCCACTGAACAGGACGGCGGACATCGCGGTGTCGCTCATTTCCTTATGTTGGAATCAAAGAAAAGATCGCGGCTCTCCTGTCCCCTCCGTATTTCAAAGCCTTTTCGAAAAACGCTGATTCCTATGTCGAAATCCGGGGCAACCTGGACAACCTGAAGGAAACCCAACTAACGATGCATCTTTCCAGTGAGCTTGAAGGCGCCAACGGAATTGTATATTTCGAACTCCGGTACGATCAGACCGGTACCGTCGTCGATCACGTTGACATCCCCAAGCTTACGATCTCTAAGTAGCTTACTTGTGCCTTATCCATGCAGGTTACAATGAAACAGCCCGGCTATTGCCGAGCTGTTTTTTTCATGCCATCCCCTTCGTCACCCCGCCGCTTCCGACAGAATATACTGCTGTGGACCGAGCGCCTGCAGCACAGTAGGCTACGACAAAATCGGGTTGCCTGTCTATGTTCAATCATCAGCACCGTTGAGAGAGGAGGGATAAATGATGAGTCAACAGCTGTTTTCGGCATAATAAAAGTGCATAAAACGGCAACCGAAAAGTGCAGAACCGGGTTGCCGGAATAAAAAGGGCACTTGCCAACATCCAATCAACCCCTTACCTTCGATTTGTGCAGATCGGATGGAGGGGTAGGAAAGGATGTTACAAATGCCGCAGCAACAGTTTATCAAGTTTTTACGCGAACAGGAAGGGTGTTCGATTCAAGAAATCGCGGATCGGGTTCAAGTAAACTGGCGAACGGCAAAGAAATATGCTGACCGGGACAACTGGAACCCAACGATCAAGGCTCCTGTACATAAGCATCCCGTGATGGAACACTATGTGGAGATCATCGATACCTGGCTTATTGAGGACGAGAGACTGACCCGAAAACAACGGCATACCGCCGCCCGGATATACAACCGGCTGAAAAACGAGCACGGATTTACCGGAAGCGATCGCACAGTTCGCAACTATGTCAGCAAGCGCCGCAAGCAACTGCAACTGGAACGAGCGCAACGCTACGAGCGATTGGAGCACCCTGGGGGAGAGGCACAAGTCGATTTTGGAACCATCCAGGTGAGCCAGGACAATCAGTTGAAGGAATACAAGGTCCTCTTCGCCTCGTTCCCATACAGCAACGCCGCCTTTGCCTACCCGGTGCCCAAAGAGAACCAGGAATGCTTCCTCGAAGGCATGAAGCGGCTTTTTGAGCAGATGGGCGGTGTTCCCCGCCGGATTTGGTTCGATAACTTGTCGGCGGCGGTCGTGGCTGTGGAATCCCATGGGAAGCGACAATGCACCAACGCATTCTTGCGGTTCAGCGCCCACTACCGATTCGAGCCCGTGTTTTGCAATCCGGCCAGCGGCAACGAGAAAGGCCACGTAGAAAACAAGGTCGGTTATGGGCGCCGCAACTGGTGCGTCCCGCCGCCCGTCTTCGAGTCCCATGATGGGTTGGTCAAGGAACTGGCCGAACGGGCGCTGGCGGATCGGCAACGGAGTCACTACGCAAAAAGCATCTCTATCGAAAGCCTCTGGGAAGAGGAACAATCGAAGCTGCTTCGTCTGCCAGACGAGCCCTACGAGGTCTTCCGCCTCGAACAAGCCATGGTGAACAACTACGGCGAGGTTCGCTTTGAAGCCGCCACACTCCCGATTCCCCAAAGCCGGCCGGGGGACACCGTATGGCTGAAAATTTCTTGGGACACCATCGATGTGCTGGATTCTCTTCATCGACGGTTGGCGCAGTTTCCGCGCCCGTACATGCAAAAGTCGATAGAGATTGACTGGAAAGCGGTTCTGGATGGATTTAAACGCCGTCCCCGCGCGGTGACCCATTCCTATTTCGCCGGAATGATGCCCCCACCAGTAAGAGCGTTTCTGTCTGCTTCCGATCTCATCGAGCGAAAAAAGCATATCAGCAGCGTGCGCCAGTGGCTGGAGCGCTACACCCTTTGCGATATCGCCGCGGCATTGGGGGCCGAGGCCGCTGACTCCGAATCCCTGGACTCCCTTTCACCGGAACGGATAGAGCACCGACTCTATAAAAACCGACACCCGGAGTTTCGCCCCATCCCCTTTGCGGAGCCCTACACACCGGCAGAAATGATTGGCAGAGCTCCAGACTTGCAGGCCTATAACCGCCTGGCCGCTTTGGGGGGTGAAGCACGATGAACGAAGAACTCCAGCACCTGTGCCGAAGACTCCGGTTGGCTCATATTCCGGAGGCCTTGTCTACCGTTACCCCGAATACTGATTCCATGGACTTTCTCTTACAGATCCTGCGGGCGGAGACCATCGGGAGGTTGGATGCCAAACTCAAACGTCTCATCCACCAAGCTGGGTTCCCCCAACTGAAGACCTTGGAACATTACTCACCTTTCCGGGGAACTGTACGCCCGAAAAGCTGATGGGACTGGACTTTCTCTCCCGGAAAGAAAACGTGTTGATGCTTGGCGCCGTCGGAACCGGCAAAACGCACCTGTCGATCGCGCTGGGCATCGAGGCCTGCCGGCAGGGAAAACCGGTGAGATTTTACCGGGTGGCCGACTTGGTCAGCCTGCTCCAACAGAAGCACGCCGAGGGGCGGCTCCAGCGTTTCCGGCAAGAACTGATGAAGTGCGAATTACTCATTCTTGATGAGTTGGGCTACGTGCCCTTCCATCAAACCGGCGCCGAACTCCTCTTCCATGTCGTGGCCGATTGCTACGAACAGCAGAGCGTGATCGTCACGTCAAACTTGGAGTTTGGTCAATGGAACAGCATCTTTGGGGATACACGACTTACGGCAGCTCTCGTCGACAGGCTAGTCCATCATGCCCACATCCTGACCTTTGCCGGTGAGAGTTACCGCCTACGACATGCCCTAAGCACAAAGAAAAACTAGCCAAGATGTTGGCAAAGTGCCCCTGCACAAATCGGTTGCCGAACTCTGCATTTTTGTCTTGCCAAACACAACAGCAGCCGCCGCGTCGAACCACTGGGTTTTTTCCGCCCTATCCACCCTATTCATACTATCCACCCTATTACCCGCCGTACTACCCATCCTATCCGCCCTATTACCCGCCTTATCCGATTTTTCCGCGTCCGCCGATTTTTTATCCGCCCTATCCTCCCCGGCCGCCCTACCCATGGCCACGCCCCCCCTATGCGCCCTGGCCGCCCTACCGGCCCCGTTGATCGCTTCAGGATTGCTTCATTTTTTCAATATCCGCTTCGAATTCCTTCGCTAGGGCTTTCAATGTGTCGATCTCTTCTTCCAGAAGTTTGTATACCTCTACCGGCGTCTTAATGCCGGCCTCTTTGACCTCGTCGATAAAGTCTTGGATTCGTTTGGCTGTTTTTTCACAGGCGACGAGCGTTCCTGTCAATGCGGCCAGTTGGTCGGCTTCCCGCTCTTTTCGTATCTCCTGCTGACGGTTCAACAAGAATCCTTCACCACTTCCGTTCTTATTTTCCAGGAATATCATTCCCTTTTCTATTCCATTTAACGTATTTGTTCAAAAAAAATTTCATTTAAATCGCTCCAAAGCAAATGAGCCTATAGAAAAACCCAGACCGCCCCGGTCTGGGTATCTTTTTTTTCTTCTGTTATATCAGGGGCCTCATACAGCTGCCTGCTCTTTCTCACCGGCTGCCGATTGAAAAGCCTCGAGAACCGCTTGGGAAAGGATGGCGCGGACTTCCTGGGAAATGGGATGAGCGATGTCACGGTACTTGCCGTCCGGTGTTTTCCGGCTCGGCATGGCGACAAAGATCCCTTTCGGCGTTTCCACAACCTTGATGTCGTGAATGACAAATTCGTCGCCAATGGTGACAGAGACGATGGCTTTCACTGTGTTTTCCAGGTTCACTTTCCGGATCTTGACGTCCGTGATGTTCATCCTCGCACCCCCTAAAGCGTTTGTATAATCACAATTTTACAACATTTTTAGACAGAGTCAACATGCTTATGCTGATTTTTATCAATCTTTGTATAGATTTTGTGTTGGCTCGTCTACTGTTCTAGCGACATTTCTTCATCAGCCAAGGCGCTCTGATAGGTCCGGAGCACGGCCTCGGCAATCGTCGAGTTTGCCTGGGGCGAGACGGGCTGCGCGATGGGGGGCAGAGAGACATAGATCCCCCTCTCCCCTTCAACGACCTTGATGTCATGAATGACAAACATATCATCAATCGTCATGGATGCGACGGCTTTCATTTCGCTGTCATCGAAAAGCTTCCGGATCTGCACATCTGTGATTCTCATCGGCGCACACCTTCCTCTTTGTCTTTCGCCGGACCGGTGGGATGGCGCATTATGCTTGTATGTACTCCATTTTTTGAAAAGCGTTGATGACTGTCCGGGTCACGTACTCCCAGGCTTCTTTGTTGGTCGGATGGGCCGTGTAACGGATCCCCTCCGTGAAGGGCTTGCGTCGAGGCATCTCCACAGCCAGCCCCTCCGGCCCCTCGATTACCTTGATCCCATTGATGATCAATGCATCATCCAGTGTAATCGACGCGATCGCTTTGATTTTATCCAACTGTACTCGCGTGATTTGCACGTCCGTTATCTGCATTCGCTAACCCTCGCACCGTTTCTCCCATACAACAAATTGTAATTTCAATCGCATTTAATGTCAACAATAGGCTTCATTATTTACGGTTCATTGATTGAACAAATATTATACAACGGTGATGTCAGATAAACGAGCAAGGAACTGTTCAAAGTTAACATAACGTTAACGGGACTCTCTTGGAAAGGTTCTGTCATCAAGTTACAATGGTGACAAGATGCGCCAGTTAGACCGTTCCGCCCAAGACAAATCCTGGCGTGAGAGGAGAGTCTATATGGCTTCACGGGATTTGTTCTGGCTTCTCGTTCGCGATTACAGTGAATCAACCGGCTATAAGATCCTCGATTTCGGGTATGTGGAACTGGAAGTGAGACGGACGAGACACGACTACATACGCTTTGGGATGTTTACCGACGACCGGTTGATTGTGGTGAAGGCGGGTTGTTCCAATGAGGCGATGCAAAAGGCGCAAAGGGAACTGGTGATGGTGACGCGGTTCCATTAGTTCCATAGACAAGACCATAAAAAATGATAGATAGCTCTTACGGTTGCGTACTTACTCCCGTATGCCCGAAGCCGCCACCGCCGCGTTCCGTCTCATCCAGGCTTTCTTTCTCTTCCAGTTCCACCTGGTGGAAGACCGGTTGAAAAACCAGTTGGGCCACTCGATCCTTTTTCCGTATATCCACATGCTTGTCGCCAAGATTGATCAGGATGACGCCCACATCGCCGGTATAGTCGGCATCCACGGTGCCGGGGCTGTTCAGCAGGGTGATGCCATGCCGTAAAGCCAGCCCGCTGCGGGGTCGAACCTGGGCCTCCATCCCTTCCCCCATCTGGATGGCGATGCCTGTCCGGACCAGGATGCGCTCCCCAGGGAAGATCCGAATGGCCTCAAAATGATCGTAATAGGGATCGCCGGCGTTTTCCGGGAGAACGGCATCAAGCATATGCAGGTCAAATCCGCTAGCCAGTCTCGTCTGCCTTTCAGGAATCATCGCCTCGGGATGCAGTCGTTTTACTTGCACTTTCATGGAAAACGCCCTTTCTATATGAAAAATGGGAAGCGGTATGTATATAGTATTTTCGATTTCGACGCACTCAACGGTTCTTCCTTCTCGCTCACCCTGTCTTCCTCTTCACTCACGCCGTTCTTTCCTAAAGGCTAAAAAGGGCAACGCCAATTCCTCTTCCAGGATTTTGATCGTTTTGCGGATCGATGGCTGGGAGATATGTATTATGTGAGAGGCATCGATTCAATTCGTAAAAATGTTATTTGCATTTATGATATCATGGACTAGAATGTGATTAAAAGATCATATAACGATGCGACAAGGAATTGCTCAAACCAAGCAACCCATTGACATTACCAAGATAAGGAGCGACGCCGGTTATGAAACAGAAGGTGTTCATCTCGGGAAAAATTCCTGCCATCGCCTACGAAATGCTCTCTCAACCGTTCGATGTAACCATGCATGACGATCTTCGCCTCCTCTCAAAGGAGGAAATCCTTGAGGGGGTGAAAGACAAGGATGCCTTGCTCGCCCTCCTGTCGGATAATATTGACGCCGAAATCATCCGTGCGGCGCCAAACCTGAAGGTCATCGCCAACTACGGGGCCGGTTTCAACAATATTGATGTGGCCGCTGCGACGGCCCGCAGGATTCCCGTCACAAACACGCCTGCCGTCTCCACCGACGCGACGGCTGAACTGACCTGGGGTTTGATCCTGTCGATCGCCCGCCGGATCGTGGAAGGCGACAAAAATACGCGGGCAGGCCGCTTCACCGGCTGGGCGCCCCTCTACCATCTCGGCACGGAAGTGACGGGCAAGACGCTCGGCATCATCGGCATGGGCAACATCGGCAAGGCCGTCGCCAAGCGAGCCAAGGGTTTTGACATGAAGGTGATTTACTACACCAGGAATCGCCTCAGTCCTGAACTGGAAAGGGAATTCAACGCCGAATACCTGCCACTGGAAGATGTCCTCAAACAGTCCGATTTTCTGACCTTCCATGTCAGCTACAATCCCTCGATGCGTCACATGATCGGTGCTAGGGAGCTTCATATGATGAAACCGACGGCGTTCCTGATCAACGCCGCCCGGGGTCCGCTGGTCGAAGAATCTGCCCTGCTCGAAGCGCTTCGCAACAAAACCATCGCCGGTGCGGCCCTCGATGTCTATGAGTTTGAACCAAAAATCACGCCGGGTCTTGAACAATTGGACAATGTGGTGCTTTGCCCCCATCTGGGGAACGCCACCGTAGAAACACGCACCGCGATGGCCGAAATCGCTGCCAAAAACGTCATTGCCGTGTTGAAGGGTGATCGAGCGCTGACCCCTGTGAATCCACAGATCTATCTATAATGCTACACAGTAGAACGATATGCCGTTCCTCGGCTTTCTCTCCCTATCCTTCGTTAAACCTGGAGCATTTTGCCCCGGGTTCTTTTTTTGTTTGAATTTCCATTCGCTGTGTACTGTTGCTTATCCTACGGGAATGACATTATGAAATGACTAGATTCGCCGTGACGCGCCCAAGCCGTAGGACCTCGATAGCAACAGTCCGGCGAGGATCAGGTTAAAGACCGCAATAAACCCGTAATAACCGGGCATGTTCCACCACCAACCGAGGAACATCAGACACAGGCTGACGGTGAGCAGGCGGATGATCAGCCCTTTCAACCGGGGAAGCTCATTTGCGCTCTCACCACTTCCCTCCCCCATGGTCAGGGATGGCGGCGCCGCTTGCTCCACCAATACGTCCGGCTGCTTGAAAAGCGGCCAGATCTGGCGGACGAAAGGCCAGACAAGGATGGCAGCCAGCATGGCCAGCAGATAGGCCTGGCCAGGCCCGCCCGGCCAGATCACGGACAAGAACAGGTAGACGGGAAGTATGACCGCAAAGAGGCGCAAAATAAAGGATTGCATCAAAAAATCCCCTCCTGCCGGTAGCATTGCCTGCGGGAGGGGATTTTAACCAGTATTTACCGCCAGATCAATTCGACGCGGCCGTGGTCTGGAATGGGCGTGGCGTAGTCGGCGGGAAAACCGTTGACACGGATGTCCAGTTTGTTCTTACCCTCCGGAGGCGTAGGATCGAAGTTGATCATCGCCAGCAGTTCCGAGAGGATCAGGTCGGCTGAACGACCGGCCTTGACGACGATGTTATCTCCGTCGTTGACCTGTTCTTCCCCTGTAGCCGGCTGGTTATTGAGGGAGAAGGATGGCGCTTGTCCGGGAAAAGACCACTCGGCATCGTTGACGGTCACATGGATCGGTTGGCCTTCCCACTGCTTCAGGTCCACGATCTCCTTTAATTGCAACCCCGTCACCCTGGATGGGCGGATATCGATGTGATCGCCTGTTTTGACGGGGCTGTCCAGGCTGACCGCCCGTCCGTTTATCCGCGCCTCTGGCAGCGAAACAGGAACGAGTTTTTCGACGCCGTTGAGGACATAACGGATGGAATGGGCTGTCCGCAGCGCCTCCAGATCGCCGACGGCGTCAAGCACTTGGGCCAGCGTATCAAGGTGGAGGTAGCGGATCCGGGCGCCGTCTTCCAACGGGGTGTCCAAGGTGGCTTTTTTTCCATTCATGGTCACAGGGGGATCGATATGGACCGGCTGGCCGTTGATCACCAGATCAAGGGGCGTCAAGGTAGGCGCCAGGTCTCCGATCCGCCCGCCGCCGTCAGCGCCTTTGCGGGCCGCTTCAAAGCGGATCTGATCCCCAGCCCGGACGAAGCGGTCGAGTTTCGACGGTTCACCGTTGACGGTGATCCGGGCCGGTTCGCCAAGGGTTCCCCTGAGGATTTTTACCTGGCCGTTGACCTCCACTGTCATGGCGAGACCCGGCAGACCGTGAATATGCCGGAGGCTGACGCCGGCTGCCAGGAGGGCGTCACCGACGGTGCCCAACTGCATATTGAAGAGCCGCACCGGCTGATCGTTGACGGAGACCTCATAAAAGCCGAGGGTCTGGTGCTTGATCGAGGTGACGGCGATCCCGACAGGAGTGACGAATTCGGGGCCCTTCATGTTTTCCAGGTTGCCTGTCAGATCGCGGAGGCTTTCGCGGCCGCGGACGCCGACACGATCACGGGGCAGGCCGAGGGCCTGGGCCAACCGAGCCGGCAGCAACGGTGTCAGGGAACCGCCGCCAACAAGGATGACCGCTTGGGGCGGTTTGCCGTTGAGGGTGATGATCTTATCGGCGATTTGGCAGGCCAGGTGTTCCACCGTCGGCTCCAGCGAAGCCAGTACGTCACGGACGTTCAACTCCTGTTCGAAGCCGAGGACATCGCAGGCACAGACCTGCTTGCCTTCCAGGTCGGACACCTCCCGTCCCGGCGCGCTCTGCACCAGGGACTGCAGTTCCCGCTTAATCCGCTCGCCTTCTCCAAACTCGAGTAGGTATTTTTGGCAGATCTGTTCCGTGATTTCGTCGCCCGCGACAGGCACCATGTCATAGGCGATTACGGAACCGCCGGATGTGATGGCGATGTCAGAGGTCCCTGCGCCGATATCGACAAGGGTCAGGTTCAATTGGCGCATGTTTGGGGGGATGACCACATTGATGGCGGCGATCGGCTCCAAGGTAAGGCTTTTCATTTCCAGCCCTGCCCGCTGAAGCACGGAAAACATGGAATCGACGACCACCCGGGGCAGGAAGGTGCCGATGACCTCGATTTCCGCCGCTAACCCCCGCTGGCCGACCAGATTGCCGATGGGTTGACCTTCAAGATAATGGTTGACGACGCTGTAGCCGACACAGTGGTAGTCGCGAACGGCGTCGCCGCCGGCGCTCTTTAATTCCTTTTGGGCCTGTTGCAACGCCGCCAGTTCCAATCCGAGGATATCTTCCGGCGTATATTCCTGAAGGGACGTCGATTTGCGCCCGGCCCGGCCCCGCGATGTTTTCAGCGACCGTCCGGCCGCAGCGACAGAGACCTCTCTGAGGGGGTGCTCCAACTGCGATTCCAGGCGTTCCTTAATCCGGCGCACCACCTGGGTCACCTGAACGACATCATGGATCTGACCATCGAGCATGGCCCGCTGGCGATGTTCTTCCATGGCGGTATGTACGATTTCCAATCCATCTTCCGCCTCATGGGCGACGATCCCGACGACACTTCGTGTGCCGATGTCGAGGGCGAAGATAACCTGATCATGATCCGGCATGTCCAGTCCTCCTGCATGCGAAAATGCCGCAGGACCTCTTTCGACCCGGCGGCATGTTTTTCCTGCTGTCCAAAAAGAACCTGCCGCGCCTCCCACTTCCCTGACTGCGGCGTCAATCAGGGGCCGTCAAGCCGAGAGAAGTTCCAGAAACTCGTCTTTGCTGAGGCCGGCTTGTTGCAAGATGCCCATCAGGGTGCCTTTTTTCAGGTCTTTCTGGTTTCCCGGGACGGTAACGGCGAAAAGTTCTCCCGCTCCTGCCTTCACAAGCCGGAGGTGGCTCCCCTTTTGCCGGACCGGCGTGAACCCGTCGCGAGAAAGAACCCTGGCCACATCGAGGCCGGACACCGTAGGTAAGCGGCCGGACATCCCCAAAACAGCGTCACCTCCAGTTTCCCCTGGAGGCGCGGCAGGATTCGTCCTTATTATCTCCATTCGGTTCTTTTTTTAGCGGTTCCTCTTTTCCGCATTTTTCCCTTTTCCCGGATTTGCGTATAAAAGAGCGCCGCGGTGATACCCTAATGATGCAGCTTGCTGAAATACCGGTCAGAGAATCCATTATGTTGCAGGAGATGATGTGTCATTTGTACCCGTTGGTTCCTGCTTTCCCTGCTGGCTGCGGCGATCTTTGTCCACCCCGTTGCGGCGCAAGCCGCCCCAGGAACAGGCGAGAAGGAAGCCCCCTCTTTCGATGAGGTGCCCCTGAGAACGATGGCTCAGTTGGCCATGAACGGATACCGCCTGTCGGCCCCGATGGAGGTCGACGCCTCTGCTTATGACGCCTGTGTCCAATGCTGCGGGAAAAGTGACGGCATCACCAAAACAGGACAGAAAGCGATCCCCTGGTATACAGTGGCCGTCGACCCCGATGTGATCCCTTTGGGGACGAAAATCTATGTGCCCGGTTTTGGTCGGGTCTTTGAGGCCCAGGACATCGGCGGCAAGATCCGGGGGCGGCGCATGGACTTCTTCCTGCCCGACCATGAATCGGCCGTCAGTTTCGGCAGACGCCCCGTGCGCGTTTTTCTCCTGGCCGGTCCTGAGGCAAAACTCCCCGGGACTGCGAACGGGACAATGGTCTGGGCGCCGACGCGCAGCCAGCGCTAGTCTCCCTCTCTAATCTCCCTCTTGCGGGAACAGACTTCCGGGCGGCGTGATCCAATGAAAACCCTGCTTGTATTGTTCCTGCCAAAGGGCAACGTAGCGGCGGGCGTTCCCCTTGAACCGCTCCACCTCCTCGGATGTCAGGGTCCGTGCCACTTTAGCCGGGCTGCCGACGATCAGGCTGTACGGGGGGAACTCTTTGCCCGGCGGCACGAGGGCATGAGCGCCGACGACGGAGTGTTCGCCGATGACGGCGCCGTCGAGGAGAACGGCGCCCATGCCGATGAGGCAGTGATCACCCACGCGGGCGCTGTGTATGATAGCGCCATGACCGATGGTGACCCAATCGCCGATTTCGGTGGGATGAAAGGCGTCGGTGTGCAACACCGTGTTATCCTGGATGTTGGAATTCTCTCCGACGATGATCGGCTGGCCCACATCGCCACGGGCAACCACATGAAACCAGAGACTAGCGCCTTTTTTGACAATGACATCGCCGCCCACGATGGCGCTCGGAGCGATGAAACTGTCCGGGTCGATCTGTGGAACAAGCGAGCCTAGTCGAAAGATGGGCATCAGGTTCGACTCCTTTTTCAAAAAGGTCCGTGATTGGATCATTCCCGGCGGTTCCCTCATTATACCGGTCGTTCATAAGGGGATTTTAGAAAAAGCCCCATCGCCCTCCGGCCCCCCGGACCGTGGACGATGGGGCTTTTTCCTTGCCATTCTCAAGTCACTTGTTGGTGACCTTCGATTTGGCGCCGGCGAGGAGGACACCGATGAGGACAAAGGGCCAACCCATGTAAAATAGACCTTTATAATGCTGTTTCGCTTCTTTCCACTGACGGTCTACCGTTTTGTCGGCGCGCATCCAGTACCAAAAGGCGTACCCGAAACCGAGATAGACACCGACGATAGCGATGGCCGTCCAAATAGTATCAAATATGCTGCTGTCCACGCAAAATGCCCCCTATGCTACAGTTTCTGATAGAAGAAGGTGGCCGCCGTGCCAAAGCCCAGTTCCCTTGCCTGAAAAATCTGCTCTGTCGATCCGGTGAAGAGGATGCCCCCCTTGCGCAGGGCATTGTAAAATCGCTTGTAGAGGAGACTCTTTGTTTCTTCCGTGAAGTAGATGACCACATTGCGGCAGAGGATCAGGTCAAAGCCAGATTCGAAGTTATCCTTCAGCAGGTTCTGCTGCTGGAACCGGATATGGCGTTTCAGATCATCTCTTACCCTGTGGAAGCCGCTGCCCTGGGGCTCGAAGTATCTGGATACCATTTGCGGCGAGACGTTGGCCAGCGATTTGTCTGAATAGATGCCGATCTGGGCTTTGCGGAGCACCTCCGTGTCCAAGTCGCTGGCGAGTACCTTATTGCGCATGTCGCAGCGTGATTCCAGCAACGTCATGGCCAGGCTGTAGGGCTCTTCCCCGGTGGAACAGCCAGCCGACCAAACCTTCAAAACGGGGTTCTCCTTCAGCAGCATGGGTAGGATTTTTGTGGTTAAGATTTCCCACTGGCCGGGGTTGCGTAAAAATTCCGACACATTGATTGTAAGGTGATCGATGAACTTGCGGTACTGCTCGGCGTCGCGGTCGATCAGGGTGAAATAACTGAGCAGGTCATTGGCGCCTTGCGACCGCGCCAATGTCCGGATTCGTCGTTCCATCTGCGGGCGCTTGTAATTGGACAGATCCAATCCGCTTTTGGCATGTACCTTTTTGATAAAAATTTCGTATTCATCCCCAACAACGGTCACGGATTTGCCTCCTTATGAGAGTATCGTGCAAACCGTCTTATCACTTCGTTATACAACGGGAAGATTCCTGCTTTGTTGTAGATAAAGGGTCTGGGTCATGTATGAGCCATCGCTTCAACCTAGTCAGTTGGAGGAAAGCATAATACATAAAACGGGGGTTGTGTTTCAGATACCGCTTCCACAGACGCGTGGGCTCCATCAGCAGGCGAAAAAACCACTCCATTCCGAGCTGCTGCACCCATGGCGGCGCTTGGCGGAGTGTGCCGGCATGGAAATCAAAAGCGGCGCCTACCCCCACCATCACCGCAGGCAAGTGTCCTTTGCGACGCGCCATCCAGCGTTCCTGCTTAGGACACCCGAGGCCGACGAATAAAATGCGGGCGCCGGAAGCCGCTAATTCGGGAACATCAGAGAGATCCTGATCAAGGGTCGGCGAAAAAGGCGGCGAACTGGCATGGGCGATCAGCAACGAAGGGAATCGGCGGCGCATGTTCTCCATCAGGCGCTGAAGCGTTTCGGGAGAACTGCCGTAAAAGGCGACAGGGATCCGCTCTTGCTCGGCTGCCTGGCAAAGCGCTACGGTAAGATCGGGGCCATAGACCCGGCGCTGTCGGGAAAGCCCTTCCGCTTTCAGCATCCAGGCGAGTGGCATCCCATCAGGAACGACCAGATCGGCGCCGTGTAAGACATCCCGGTATGCCTTGTCATCAAAGGCTTCCATGATCATATGGACGGTGGCGGCGCATACATAGCGGGATTCCCCTTTTTCCGCCCAGTCGAGGATCTTCCGGACAGCCGGTTCAGCGTTGATACCATCGACGCGAATGCCTAGGATCGATCGCCACGGCGTAGCCAAGATTTTCAGCCTAGCCAGCGCATCCTGATAAATCGCCATCAAGGCGTGGTAATTCTTTTCTGCAGTAAACCGCTGCCGGTACTCATTATGGGCGGCGCTGCCCATCCGGCGAGCCAGTGCGCTGTCTTCAAGCAGGCGCTTCGTTTTTTCCGCCAGATCAGCCGCGTTCTCCGGCTCAACCAGAAATCCGGTAATGCCGTCGGCGACGATGTCAGGCAAATTCCCCAGGCGGGTCGCCACCACCGGCCTCCCGCAGGCGTAGGCTTCTACAACCGTCCGACCAAAGGTCTCGTGGCAGGTGGAAGGTACGATAACGAGCCGGCTTTTCTTCATCCTCTCCATCACCTGATCCAATGGCAAGACGCCGGTAAAGATGACGGGCAATCCGCGCGCAGCCTGTTCTAACGCAGTCCGGAGCGGACCGTCGCCGATGACGGTCAACGAGTGGTCGCCGCCGCGCCAGCCATCGAAATGACGCCAGGCTTCAATCAATATGCCCACGCCTTTTTCTTCCGACAGCCGTCCGACATACAGCGCCCCTTCCCCTTCTGTGATATCAGCCTCTTCCTGATCGCGTTTATCGACAAAATTCGGTTTCACATAGAGACGATCGGCCGGGATACCGCCGGCGACGAAGATTTGTCGCGAATGCTCTCCCATGACGATAAAGGCATCCACTGCCTCGCGCCAGAGGCGGCGACACCGGTGGACCTGCAGCATATGGGCCACTGCAGCGGATGCGAGGAAGGAATGGCGGTAACAGCGATGGATGACCCCCCTTACAGGCGACTTCCCAAGGCATCGCTCACAGCGTGCTCCCTTGCAGCGCAACACACCGTTGATACAAATAAGACGAAAGTTACGGAGGTGCTGCACCGTCGCCGCTCCAGCCTGCTGCGCGCCGATATGGATCGCCGGTGAAAAGAGGGGGAAAAAATTATGAACATGGACAATATCTGCCTTCCAGTCTTGAACGGCCTGCCGCACTTCCTGCACTGCATCTTCGTTCCAGGCAGACCGATAGAAGAGCCGGATCATTTGCCACCAACCATAGCCGTCGATCTCCCGGTTAGAACGTTCGAGCAACCGGACCTCATGACCGAATCGCCGCAGCAGTTCCACTTCGGCCCGGGTCGACTGATCCTCTCCTCCCGCTTCACGGTACTGATTGTGAATGACGAGAATGCGCATTCGTCGATGCCCCCCGTGAACAGAGGATACTCTCGAATGTCCTGTGGAACCGTTTGTGGGAAAAGGATTCGATGACGCGCCGGTATCCCTTTTCTCCCATCTGCAACCGTTTCTCAGGATCCTGCAAGAGTTCAATGATGGTATTCGCGATCGCTGGAACATCATCGGGATCGACGAGCAGTCCTGTCTCACCGTCCACAACAGCCTCCACACTTCCATCTACATTTCCTGCCACTGATGGTAACCGGTGAGCGGCGGCCTCTAGGTAGACGATGCCGAACCCTTCCCCTTTTGACGGCATAACAAAAATGTCGCAGGCGGCGTAGATTTTCGCCAGTTCCTCATCGGTCACAGCGCCGAGAAAGTGAACATGCTCCGCCACAGACACCTGCCTGGTCAGATCACCGAGGGGGTCGGCCAGAGGACCATTGCCAACGATGTAATAATGGGTGTCGGGAAAAAGACGCAGGATCGCCGGCAACGCCATGATCGTCTCCCTTTCTCCCTTATATCGACCAGACAGCCGTGTCACTGTCAGAAGGCGATGCTTCACTGCCGATTGGTTCACCTGGAACAGTTGGGGAAACCTTTCCCGGAGATCAAGTGGCTTGTCTGTAGGGAACTCCCGGAGTTCAAAGACGTTTTGCAACAGCGCGAAGCGGGACTCCGGGATGTCGTAGGCATCGACCATCTTTTCCGTGGTAAATCGGCTGACAGAGACAACCCGATCAACCAGCGCCACCAGCCGGCGAAACAGTGGCGATGGTCTCTGCCAGACCTCGGTCCCGTGAACAAAGAGCAGGATCTCCGCGTTCGGACAGAGGAGGCGGATCAAGGGATGCAACCAAGCGAAGAGGACATGCTGGACAAGGACCGCATCAGGTCGAAAAGACAGCAACGCGCCGGCAAAGCGCAGGAGAAACCGCAATTTATCAGAACGAAATCCCGCGTAGGTTACATGCCCGCCCAGGTCTGACGAGCAGTTGTCATCCCAGAGGGAGAACACCTGCGCCTGCACACCGTCCATCTCCGAGAGGGAACGGATGATCCGCTGATTGAACCGCTCCATACCACCCGTTCGGGAGTAGGCGCATAGGGTGATCATCAGCGCTTTCACAGCCGGTCCTCCCCAGATGTTTCTTCCGTCAGCGGTGTAGCCCTTACCAGAAGGTTCCGTGTCGGTATCTTCGGAGTCGCCTGCCCATCGGCTAAATAGATTAGGCGGTGCAGGGCAGTCAGGTACATCTCTCGCAATCTGCCCTGCCATGTGGCGGCGCTCCATGCAGGCCTCACTTCGATGGATTCCGGAGGGAAACCGGACGCGATCAACAGATCACAGACGCTTTTTTCGGTAAAACCCACCTCATGGGTCAAGTCATTGTAGCGGTGGTAGAGCCCTACCACGGAAGCCATGTTCGGTGTCTGAAAAATGACGCTCCCCGAGGGACGCAACCTATGCCGGACGGCCGTGATAAACCGGCAGAGTTCACTCTTTGGCAGGTGCTCCAACAGGTCGATACACACAATCATCTCCCAGCCCTGTTCCGGACCGGGATAATCAAACACTTGCAAAGCGTCATGACGGCAGACATGTCTGAGTCCCCGCTGGTGACAGATGTGCACGTTTTCGGACGACAGGTCAAAGGCGTACAGGTTCCGATACCCCTTGGATTGCAGGTATCTTTGGAATGTGCCTTCTCCGCATCCAATCTCCAGGATGGGGGCTCCTTTGTCTTGGGGAAGCCAACCCTCGACAGTCCTTGCAAAGGTTTTAAATATGAAAACTTCCGCATTCGGATCCAGCGTCTGTTCCCGCCTGAGCGTGCTGTGGTATTTGGCGATCACCTGTTCCGCCGTCGTCGGCAAGTGCTCTTTTTGCAACAGTGTTTACCCCCCGTCCCCTTCTCCCTTTCGATGCAATGCAAACTGTAAGGCCGACCAGATTCCTTGCACATTGGCTTCAAGGGAATAGCCGGCGACAATCCGTCGTGATCGCTCTTCCATAGCGAACCGTCTCGCATCATCGACAAACAACTCGTGGATGCGCGCAGCAAGGGCCTGCCAGTCACCGACCGGGTAAACGTAACCGTTCTCCCCCAGCCTCACCAGATCGGGGGCACAGCCCACACCGTCACTGGCGATGATCGGGAGGCCGAGATTCATAGCCTCGTTCACGACTAGTCCCCATGTTTCGCTGCTTGACGGCAATACGAGACAATCGCCGGCGGCGTATAAGGCCGGCAAATCACTCTGGTTCTTAAAGCCGGCAAAGCGCACACCTTCGAGCCGCTCACGGTGAACCATCTCCTCGCACTCAGATCGCAGAGGACCGTCCCCGATGACGAGCACCCCATACTGTTCCCGATCGGGAAGCCTGGAAAAAGCCTGGAGCAGATCACCTAACCGCTTGAGGGGAATCAACTTCCCGCAAAAAACGAGAATCCGTTGCGACGGCGAGAATCCCATTTGCGCTCGGATCTGTTCTCGCCCCGCCCTTGGATCCGGCAGGGTAAAGAAGCGGTTATCGACACAGTACGGGGTCCAAAACAGTCGCTCCCTAGGAATTCCATAGGCCTCGTAATAGCCGTATTGGGTTACTCCCACACAGCCAAAGGCGGCGATGTTCCGGTAGAAGGAATACCGGTGCCTGTCGGCGATCCACCGTTTTACTCCGCTTTTTTGAGGCGGTGTGTCGGCACGGTAGATGACAGGGATGCCGGCCCCGACAGCTGCGTCGAAGGCGTCGAGATATACCTTAAACTCCTTGCCAAGGAGCAGCAATGCATCGAATCCTCCACGCCGTATGGCCTCCTTTACGTCGGGACAACGGTACCGGAAACGCCAGTTCAGCCACGTCAAAGGCCGGTTTTTAAGAAAATGGTGGCGATAGCCCGATAACAAGTCCACATCCCATTGAACAGGCATATTAAAGCCCTTGTCAAAAACAGCCTCGGATGCGCCGCCTTTTGACGCGTAAAAGACCTCCACTTCCAACTGAGGGTGATCATTCAGCGCCCTCCATAGGGGCGCCAGGTATTGAATGGGATGGGAACTGACGATGCAAAGTCGAATCACGGCCATCGATACCCCTTATCCGTTCCGAAGCGGCCCCTTCCGTGAAGGGATGGCAGGCGAAACCGCACCAAGCGAGGAAAAACGCGTTGAAAAAAGTGGGTCCGGCAGTCACGCCAGCCAGAAAGAGACCGATCAACACCGCCGGCAACCAGGAACGATCCTGTCCTAACAGGAGGGCCTTTTTCAGACAGAGGAAGTAGAAAACCAAAAAAGCGCCTAAACCGGGAACGCCGCCGGCAAATAACAAATGAACGAGAAAATTGTGGCCATCATCGGTTTGCGCGTTTTCTATCTCTTGTTCCAGGCTGCCGGATATTTTTGCGCTCAAGACATACAGGCCTGATGTGGGTCCCTCGCCGAAAACAAGGTGTTCTGGCAAGGATTTAATAAATATTTTGGCAGCGTCCTTGCGCGCGCTCAATGAGCCAAGGCTGAAGACTTTGTTTTCCAGGGGATTGTCATAGGCTTCCGCTGAAAAAAAATTGTCATAGGTCCATCCGCTCAACAGGGTTAACGCCATGTAGACAGGGATGACCAGCATAACGACTCTGCCTCGCAGGGATCCTTTGGTCCACCGGAGGATCAAATAGATGGAAAAGGATAGCAGCAAAGAAATCCAAGGGGTTCGGGTCATCGCCAGCGCCAGTGAGAAAAGCAAAAACAGGCCGACAAGGCTGCGCAACCAGATTTGCTTGGGCCAATCAGTGATCATGAGAGAGATGATCGCCGCGACAAGGAAGTAGCCGTAGGAAAAATGATCGGCAAAAAAGGAATAGGGCCGCATGATTTCATTTGCAATATGGGCTCTCCACACATTGCCGGCTTGGATGGAAAAGGAATGAGAGTATTCCGCCCAAGCCAGGTCAATGGGACTTGGCCCGTAAAAAAACTGGTAGGCGCCGTAGGCGCCGGCGACAACACCGAGGCCTGTGATCATCTTCACAACCTGCTGCGCCGAAGTCCCGGCGGATCGGTAGGCGAAAAATAGCAATTGGGGTGGAAGAAAATAGAGAATGACGATAACCGCAAAGGCAGGGCGGTTGAATTCGTGAACGAGAACTCCGGCGATGTAGGTGAACAGGTAAAACAGAAAGGCTTTGTCTATCCGGTCAAGCTCTCCCCCGGCGATCCGTTCGGCCAACCCCCGCAAGCCCAGCACCAGAGTGGCCCCATGCCCAAAGGCCAAGGGAAGGTACTGGGCAAAACTGTCAGCAGGGTCGAATAAAAAAATCATTCGTTTCAATGTCTCAACGAAGACGAACATGACCAGGTATACAGGAAGCGCCGACCCAATGGGGCGAGTCAAAGCAACCCACAGCGCCACCAACGGCAGCACAGAGACGACGATGGCGCCCCCCCAACCGCTGGCAACAAATCCTGTCAATATGAGGCTGGCGAATAGGGTTGGCAGAAAGAGCCGGTAGTTGTTCATTCCGTTCGCTCCGCAACCTTTTCTTCGTTCAGAACCAGCAAAGCCTTGCGATAAAGTATGTACGTCATAAAAGCGGCTGTCAGGTATGTCATAACGATGCTGTAGGCCGCGCCTGCAACACCCCAGCGGGAAATCAAAAAGAGCGACGTCAACAACCCGGCCGCTGCCTGAAAGGCATTGGTGACAAAATGCAATTCCGGACGATGGATGGCGCGGAGGATTATCGAATAGGCGGCCGCTGCAGCCGTAATCACCGGAACGAAACCGACAACAGGGACCAGCCGGACGTATTCGGCGTAACGCCCTCTGTAGACGAGTCCCACCAGAAAGTCGCTGAAAGTCCATAAGAGTAACATATAGGCGATGCCTGCGGCGGTGAGCAGGAGCATCATTGAAAGGCCCTTGCTTCGCAGTTGCGCAAGCTTCCCTTCGCCAAAATCGCGAGATAAAGCAGGCAGCATCAGGGTGCTTGCGGCCGTGACCGTCTGCATCATGGGAAGGATGAAGTTCATCATGGCCTGCAGGGCGCCTGCCGCTTCGGCGCCTGCCCAAAATCCCAGCATCATCGTCTGCGCCTGCGATGAGCCGAAGGAAAGCAGTGAAGAACCAAGGATCCACCGGCCAAATATCCAGTTTTCTCGGAGAGTCGAATGCAAATCCGCCCATCCGATCATCCCCGTCGCCCGTCGCCGGCGATCCTTTTTCACGAGCAACAAGGACCCCGCTATCACCCCTGCGATCCCCATGATCAGGAAAGCCAAAGCCGGGGAAAGCAATTCGCACTCATGAAGGATGGTGACGGCTGTCAGAGAAAAGCCGGCGTACAGCATATTGCCGGCTACGGCATAGGCGATCTGCCCCGATATATACATTTGCCTGCGGTAAGTCCAGTAGTATAAGGTCATGGGCAGGGTAAGCCCAGCGGTGATGATTACCGGCAAGAGCGTATTCCCAGGCAAGGCGCGGTGAAAGAGAAAACCAATCGTCGCGACAAAAAAAGCGATGATCAGGGTGATCAGAAAATGCGCCCGCAACTGGAGGGAAAAATACTCGCCCAGGTGTTCCCTATGCCGGGATGGGCCGATGACACTCATCGGTTCGAGGATAAGCGCATTGTGGATGCCTGCCAAGAAAAGAAAAAGCGCAGAAGCCAACACGAAAGCGCCATAAAGGTCGGCGCTCAACCAACGAGCCAACAGGATGCCGAATAGAAAATTGCTCCCTGAAAATAACGCCTGCTCCAAAAGGGCCAAGGCGGCCCCTTTTGCCCACTCTCGTTTCACCGCGTTATCTTTCCATACTCCTCCTTTACGTGTTGGCTTCGAAAAAATTCGATGGTTGACCGCAACCCCTCATCGAGGCTAGTCTTCGGAGTCCAGTTGAGCCGTTCTTTCGCCAATTTGATGTCGGGTCGGCGTCTTTTCGGATCATCCTCCGGTCGTGGCTGGAACACGAAGCGGGAAGCGCTGCCGGTTAGCGCGCGAACCTGGGAAGCAAGTTCCAGGATGGTTGTTTCCGCCGGATTCCCCAGGTTGACGGGACCGGGAAAATCATCGGCGCCGTTCATCATCCGAACCATGCCTTCAATAAGGTCATCAATATAACAAAAGGAACGGGTCTGACTTCCGTCTCCATAGATCGTCATATCCCCGCCCGCGAGGGCTTGCACAATTAAATTGCTGATCACCCGTCCATCATCATTGTTCATCCGGGGGCCATAGGTGTTGAATATCCTCACTACCCGAATATTTACTCCCTTCTCTCGGCGGTAATCGAAAAACAGCGTCTCGGCGCAACGCTTACCTTCGTCATAGCAGGCCCGCCGTCCAATGGGATTGACGTTGCCGAGATAATCTTCTCTCTGAGGATGAACCTCTGGATCGCCATAAACCTCGCTTGTCGAGGCCAGCAAAATTTTCGCCTGCTTCCTGTTTGCCAGTTCCAAAAGATTCAATGCGCCAAGCACATTGGTTCGCAGTGTTTGGATCGGTCTGCGGCTGTAGTGCACCGGAGAGGCTGGACAAGCAAGGTCGTAAATTTCTTCCGCATCCAGTTCGAGGGGGAGTTCCACGTCGTGCTCGACGAGCGAAAACCGTGGATGGTTTAAGAGATGGTATACATTTTCCTTTCTGCCCGTATAGTAGTTGTCCAGACAAATCACGTCGTGCCCATCTCGAATCAAGGCATCACAGAGATGAGATCCGATGAATCCGGCGCCTCCGGCCACTAAGATTCGTTTTCTTCGCAAATTACCCATCCTTCCAAACCCGAGGAAGTCGGCAGTCGCTCCTTATCAGTACGCTCCATCTCCTTTAATCACAACAACTGCTGTTTTCAACAGAATCATCAAATCCAACCGGAGGGACCGATTTTGGACATACCATGCTTCCAGTTCAATCCGCTGAGTGAAATTGAGCTTGCTTCTTCCTGAGACCTGCCATAAACCAGTCATCCCCGGTTTCACTGTCAGCCCAAGTTGAAATAGTGAATTATCCTCCTGCCCCTCCCCCTCATACAGGGGGCGCGCTCTTGGTCCGACAAGGCTCATCTCACCTTTGAGCACATTGATAATCTGCGGGAGTTCATCAAGACTCGTTGTCCGCAAAAACCGACCTAATGGGGTTATTCGCGGATCACTTTTTAACTTAAAATGATTCTCCCACTCCGCCTTCATACGCGCATCATTGCTTAAGGCTTCCCTTAACACCTCTTCCGCGTTATGAACCATGGTGCGAAATTTAAAACACGGAAAGGTCCTTCCCCCTTGGGAGAGGCGTTTTTGAACGAAAAACACAGGTCCTGGAGAGGATATTCTTATCGCCACTGCAATCATCAGCATGATGGGAAGCACGATAATAAATATCACAGCGCCAACGATAAGGTCCAAGCAACGCACCATGAATTGCTCCCGATAAAAAATGGTATTTTTGCCGAGGGGGCTGCCGTTCACCCTTTATCCAATCACTCCTCGTAACCTCTTTTGGGGATGATTATTTGGACATAACCTACCCTATAGAATATATGCGCGGGTAAATGAATTTAGGAATAATTATGATATTCATTTGCGCTCATTTTTGGTGTAATTAGGACATAAAGAGCAAGCTTTCGACTTTTTTCTTAGAAAGGCTAGGTTTCTTTCTCTTTTTTCTTCATGATTTCCCCGGGAAATTCCAGCATGATGGCAAGAACTGAAGATAGGATCATGCCTATCAAAAAACCGAGCAACATGTTCTTCTTTTTGTTCGGTTTGAAGGGGGTTGTGGGAGTGATGGCAGGAGACGCCACCTTAACTGTTGTTTCTCCCTGATTGATGAAACGGGCGATCCGGATCTCCGTCACCTTCTCCATGAGCAGATTGCGCGTATTTGTGTGCCGTTCCACTTCCCGCTTTAAACGTTCATACTCCGTCTGCTTCGGCGCCATTTCTTCTTGGATGGTTGCCCATTTTTTTTCGATCTCTCCGATCGACGCAACCAGCGTTCTCAGTTCTGCCTTTTTTCCTGCCAGTTGGGACGCCTTTTGGGTCAATTCCGTTTTCAACATCGTGTACACCGGGTTGATTTCTTCCGTTACCCTGGGGACAACGGGATGATCGGTGCTTTGAAGGCTTCTGTGATCAGCACACTGGATCTTCTGTGGCGTTTCCTCAAGTTGCCTCTCCAATTCGATGATTTGCGCGCCAATTTGCTGCACTTCAATTTCCGCCTGTATTTTCGCATTTCCATATCGGGTCAGCAAATCGGTCAGGTTTTTTGCCTCCTGATCGAGCACATTCGAGTTTCTTGGCTGAGCGAGAAAATTGTTCAGGTCCTCCATGGCTTTCTGCAGCATTTTTTCCTCTTCATTGGCCTGCTGCTCCAACAGGTATCCCGATTTTGTCAGCTTCTGCAGGTTCATTTCTGTCATATATTCGGCAAATTCATTTCCGAGCGTATTGGCCAAGTCCCTGGCAAACTCCGGATCGGCGTCGACAGCCTTCACTTCTATCAGGTTGGTGTCCTTGATCATGGAAGCGGTCACCTGACTTTTCAGCCGCGTTGTGTCATGTTCTTTCAGTCGCATGCTGTCGATCACCCGTTGCAGCACCGTATCGGTTTGCACCTGGGCGACGTAGGATTGCATGGTAAACTCAGGCATCTTCGATGCCGAAGAGATGACCTCTTCCAGATTGAAATTAGCGGAAGATCCGATTTGCTTCGTATCGCCCGCCCTTAAGATGAGCAATACCAGTTTGGCCTCGTAGGCCGGAGAAAGAACAAAGAAACTAACCAGCGTCGTTATCACAAAGGACAAGGATGTGGTAAAAACGATCATCCACCTGTGCTTTTTTAAGGCCTCAAAGTATTGCCATAAGAAAAAACCCTCGTTGCGTGCCATGGAAGTTCCTCTTTCTTATGTACGCGAATTCTATTAATGACATTATATCGTCGCTGTCACAACAATTTCAATTAAATACAATCATTTCCCACGTCGAGATAAAAAAAAATCCTTGGCTATTGCCAAGGAAAGAACGCAGTGGCTCCGCTGCCGCACCTGCGTTGGAAAGATCATCCATTATAGTTTATGCAGGAGGGACGGCGGATTATGTCTCTTCTTTTGTTGTTTTTCCCGAGGTTCTCTCCCGGTGGCTGTGGGAATCCGTTCGCCGGGCAGTTCGGCTTGAAAGAGGTCATCTTCATATACTTCGATCATGTTCCTAGTATGCCCGGAGATCAGTCTTCCTATCGTTATCCGTTCCGGACGGCCGCTTGAGCCGCCGCCAGGCGGGCGATGGGCACCCGGTAGGGCGAGCAGGAGACGAAGTTGAGGCCGATGAGGTGGCAAAACTCAATGGATGACGGCTCACCGCCATGTTCGCCGCAGATGCCGACGAGCAGGTCGGGACGGGTGGCGCGTCCTTTTTCTACGGCAATCTTCATCAGACCGCCAACACCTTCCCGGTCAAGAACGACAAAGGGATTGTCGGCCAGGAGCTTCCGGTCCGTATAGATGCCGAGGAACTTCGATTCGGCGTCGTCGCGGGAAAAGCCGAAGGTGGTCTGGGTCAGGTCGTTGGTGCCGAAGGAGAAGAACTGGGCTTCTTTCGCAATCTGGTCGGCTGTCAGGGCTGCCCGGGGCACCTCGATCATGGTGCCGACGGTGTAGTGGAACTTGGTCCCCGTCTCAGTCATGACGGCAGCGGCTGTCTCTTCGACAACCTTGCGCAGGTAGGCCAGTTCTTTGACCTCGGCCACCAGCGGGATCTCGACCTCAGGCTCCACGTCAAACCCTTCATTGACCAGTTGAACCACGGCCTGGAAGATGGCTCGCGCCTGCATGGCGTAGATTTCGGGATAGGTGATCCCCAGGCGGCAGCCGCGATGGCCGAGCATGGGGTTGAACTCGTGGAGAGCCCTGACTTTCTTCATCAGTTGTTCTTTTTCATTGAGTTCGTCGAGCAGGGACTCTTTACTGTCTCCATCAGCTGTCTCGATGGCGCAGTTCAGGCGGGTCGTGTCGACAAGCAGGTCTTCTAGGTTCGGCAGGAACTCATGGAGGGGCGGGTCGAGCAGGCGGATGCAGACAGGGAAGCCGGCCATGGCCTTGAGGATGCCGTAGAAATCGCCCTGCTGCATCGGCAACAGCTTCGCCAGCGCCGCTTCGCGCTCATCGAGAGACTGGGCGAGGATCATCTCCTGCACGATGGGCAGCCGCTCCTGGGCCATGAACATGTGTTCCGTCCGGGTGAGGCCGATGCCGGCGGCGCCGAAGTTACGGGCCATTTCCGCTTCCTCCGGCTTGTCGGCGTTGGCGCGGACGCCGAGGGTGCGGAGCTCGTCGGCCCAGTCGAGAAGGACGCGGAACTCCTTCGTCAATTCCGGTTCGAGCATGGGAACGACCCCTTCGATGACGCGTCCAGTGGCGCCGTCGATGGAGATGATGTCGCCCTTGCGGTAGGTCTTGATCCCGCCGGCGGCGGTGGCGACGGCAAAGTCGCCGCGGTTGTAGTCGATGCGCAGGGCCTCGCAACCGCAGACACAGGGTTTGCCCATCTGGCGGGCTACGACGGCGGCGTGGGAGGTCATCCCGCCGCGGCTGGTCAGGATCCCCTGGGCCTGGACGATGCCATGGATGTCATCCGGTGTCGTCTCCATCCGGACCAGGATCACCTTTTCCCCCGCCTTACCGAGGGCTTCCGCCTCATCGGCGTCAAAGACGACCTTGCCCGAGGCAGCGCCGGGAGAGGCCGGCAAGCCGGTGGCAATCACGGTCAGTTTGGCTGACGGGTCGATGCGGCGGTGGAGCAGTTGGTCCAGGTGTTCCGGTTCGACGCGCAGGATCGCTTCTTCCTTGCTGATCAGGCCTTCCTGTACCATGTCAACGGCGATTTTGACGGCGGCGGCGGCGGTCCGTTTGCCGTTGCGGGTCTGCAGCATCCAGAGCTTGCCCCGTTCGATGGTGAACTCGATGTCCTGCATGTTGCGGTAGTGCCGCTCCAGGATCCCACAGATCTCGACGAACTGATCAAAACATTCGGGCAGTTCTTCCTGCATGCGCGAGATATGTAGCGGCGTGCGGATACCGGCAACGACGTCTTCGCCCTGGGCGTTGATCAGGTACTCGCCGTAAAGCGCCCTTTCCCCTGTCGAAGGGTTGCGGGTGAAAGCCACGCCGGTGCCACAGTCGTTGCCCATGTTGCCGAAGACCATGGCCTGCACGTTGACGGCTGTGCCGAGGTTGTCGGGGATCCGGTTGATCTGGCGGTAGACGCAGGCGCGGTCATTGTTCCAGGAGGAGAAGACGGCGCGGACAGCCCCTTCCAGTTGAGCCATGGGATCCTGCGGGAAGGTCTGGCCGGTTGTGCGCCGGACCATGGTCTTGTAGTCTTCGATCAGGGCGCTCAAGCTATCCACCGACAGTTCGTTGTCGAAGCGAACGCCTTGGCGTTCCCGGTAGTCTTCCAGGATATGTTCAAAATCGGCGTGTGAGGCGCCGAGAACGACGTCAGAGTACATCTGGATGAAGCGGCGATAGCAGTCGAGGGCGAAACGGTCGTTCTGGGTCTCCTGGGCAAGGCCTTTGACAGTCACATCATTGAGGCCCAGGTTCAGGATCGTGTCCATCATCCCGGGCATGGAGAAAACGGCGCCGGAACGGACGGAAACAAGCAGGGGGTTTTCGGCGTCGCCGAATTTCTTGTCCAGTTTGGCCTCCACTTCGGCCAGGGCGGACTTGACTTGTTCCATCAACCCTTCAGGAAAGTCTTTGCCAGCGTCGTAGTAGGCGTTGCAAGCCTCAGTGGTGATGGTGAGGCCCGGCGGAACAGGCAGACCGATGTTGGTCATCTCGGCCAGGTTGGCGCCTTTGCCGCCCAACAAGGATTTCATTTCCGCTTTGCCTTCCTCAAAGAGGTAGACCCATTTTTTAGACATTCCGTTCCCCCCGGTAATAATATTCCAACACGCGTGCGGCAGTCTCTTCCACCGCTTTGTTGGTGACGTTAATAATTGGACAGCCGACGCGTTTCATGATGCTTTCGGCGTAGTCCAGTTCCTGCAGGATCCGCTGGTGGCTCGCGTAGTCGGCATTGCCGGCCAGTCCAAGGGCGCGTAGCCGTTCTGTGCGGATGCCATTGAGCAGTTGCGGTGAGATCGTCAGGCCCACCACCTTGCGTCGCGGCAGTTGAAAGAGTTCTTCCGGCGGCGCCACCTCAGGAACGAGAGGCACGTTGGCCGCCTTGATCCGTTTATGGGCCAGATACATGCAGACAGGCGTCTTGGATGTGCGTGACACGCCAATCAGGATCATATCGGCGTGCAGGATGCCGCGGGGATCCTTGCCATCGTCATATTTCACGGCAAACTCGATAGCCTCGACTTTGCGGAAATACTGTTCATCCAGTTGGTGCAGCAATCCCGGTTTTTGGGCCGGTTTCAAATTGGTCAATTTCTGGAGCCGCTCGATCGTCGGCCCAAGCACATCGATCGTCGGGATCTGGCGCTCTTGGGCAAGGCGCAACAGCGTCTCGCGCTGTTCATCGATGACCAGCGTGTAGGCGATGATGCTGCGATGCCTGGCCGCCTCCTCGATGATTTCTTGGATGTGGCTCCGATCCAGCACGTAGGGCACTCGCTTGATCTCGAACCCCTGACCGTCAAACTGGCTGGCGGCGGCGCGAACGACAAATTCGGCAGTTTCACCGATGGAATCGGAGACTACGTAGATGACTGGTTTTCCACCATCCGCGCTAGCGATATGCTTCCCCTCCTCGCTTCCGAAGCGACGATCATCTGCTCCGGTTTACAATTCGTCGTTCCCAAGTTCTACAAAGAAGCGGGTGATGTTCGTTTTGGTCAGCCGTCCCACCACTTCCAACCGTTCCTGTCCATTGGGCTGGACAAAGGTGCGAACGACAGGCAGCGCGTCAATTTGATGGGTGATCAGCCGCTTGGCCGCGAGGTAGACAGTGTCATCGGGTGTCACAGTGATGATGTTCGGCATGCGGGTCATCACCATCCCGACAGGCATCTTGTGAACATCGCCGCCGCTAATGGCGATCTTGAGGAGGTCTTTGCGGGAGACGACGCCGGAAAGATAACCATCGCCATCGACGACAGAAAGGGTCCCCACATCCTCGGTGAACATGGTGACAACAGCGTCATAGACGCTGGCCGTCTCCCGCGCCACCACCGGCAGGGATTTGATGTCCTTGACACGGAGCTTGCTGATGGCGCGAGCCACAAGCGTGTTCCCTGACCTGCCGTTATAATAGTAGCCTACCCGGGGACGGGCTTCCAGAATTCCCGACATGGTAAGGATTGCGAGATCGGGCCGTAAGGTCGCGCGGGTCAACTCCAAAAGATCGGCGATCTGCTCCCCTGTGATCGGCCCTTTCTCCTTCACGATCTGTACGATTTTGACCTGGCGTTCAGAGAGTTCGATACATCGTCACCACCTTGCCGTCCTCACCCACTGTTCAGAATTATGTCATACTATATGGTTTCATGACCAAAATGATCTATACTATATTGGCCGCCCTTTTTCCTGCTTAAGAGACAGATTTTTTGTTCTACGCGCGTACATTAATCAAAAATTGCTTCCTGTAAAAAGAAAAGGCCGCTGACCTAGTCAGCAGCCCGAGAACGCACTCACTGGCGCGTAGTGTTTATGATTAATCGACGAGCTTGCTCAGATCAGCCACTCCCCGGGTCAGTCCGATAACACCGTTGAGGAGGGCGAGACGGTTTTCTCGGATGGCCGGATCGTCGGCCATAACCATGACGGCGTTGAAGAAAGCGTCCACAGCCGGACGCAGGGCGGCTACAGCCGCCAGGATAGCGCCGTAGTCGCCGCCAGCCTGCCGGACTTGCTCTTCCGCCGCCTGCAAGGCCTTGTAGAGTTCACCTTCTGTCGCCTGTTCAAAGAGGTCAGGCTGGATGGATTTATCGCCGCCCTTCTTGGCCAGGTTGGCAGCCCGCGTGTAGGCGGTGATCAGCGCCGAGAAGGCCTCAGCCCGGCGGAAGTCGGACAAGGCTTTGGCCCGTTTCAGCACCTCGGCCGGTTGATCGAAGCCCTCGGCCAGCACGGCGTCGATGGTGTCGTAACGGATCCCCTCTTCCCCGAGGAGAAAGCGCAAGCGCTGGCGGAAAAATTCGGACAGGTCTCTTTGTGTCTGTTCCAGACTGCGCGTCGGCCGGCCCGCTGCGGCGTAGAGGTTGTAGGACTTCTCGATCACTGCTGCCAGGGACAAGGGCAGGTTGCCTCGCATGATGATCTGGCAGATGCCCTGGGCCTGCCGGCGCAACGCGTAGGGATCCTGGGAGCCCGTCGGAATGATGCCGATAGAGAAGCAGCCGACGATGGCGTCGATCTTATCGGCTAGAGCAACCAGGGTCCCTTCCATGGCGCCGGGGACGGCATCGCCGGAGAAGCGGGGCTGGTAGTGCTCACGGATAGCATGGGCGACTTCAGGCGCCTCTCCCGATAATAGGGCGTACCGTTCCCCCATGATCCCTTGCAGTTCCGGAAACTCGTAGACCATATGGGTGACCAGATCGGCCTTGGCCAGTTCAGCAGCACGCAGGGCACGCTCCCGCAACGCCGCCGGGACGTTCATGCTGTCAGCCAGGAAAGCGGTGAGCGCCTGTTCCCGTTCGACCCGCTCATAGACGGTGCCTAGGCTTTCCTGAAAGACGATCTTTTTCAGTTTCTCCTTCTGGGCGTCCAAGGGGGTCTTTTGGTCTTCCGCATAGAAGAAAGCGGCGTCGGCTAAACGCGCCCGCAACACCTTTTCGTTGCCGGCCCGGACGACCGGGAGATGCTCAGATGTGCCGTTGCGGACGGTGATGAATTTGGGCAGCAGGCCGCCGGAGGGACTTTTCACAGGGAAGTAGCGCTGGTGCTCCTTCATCGGCGTGATCAGCACCGCTTCGGGCAGGTGCATGTAATCAGCGTCCACCTCGCCGCAAAGTGCTGTGGGATACTCGACCAGGTAGTTGATCTCATCGAGCAGCCCTTCGTCCTCGGCGACCTGACCGCCTACGGCGGCGGCAAGCTCGGTGATTTGCTTCCAGATCAATGCCTTGCGTTTTTGCGGATCGGCGATAACGTAAGCCTCTTCCAGGCGTTCCAGGTATTCCGACGGTTGGGTCAGTTCGATCGGACCGCCGCCGAGAAAGCGGTGACCGCAGGTCGTCCGGCCCGCTTGCACCCCTTCAACCTCAACAGGGGCGACTTCCTCGCCATAGAGGGCAACGATCCAGCGGATAGGCCGGGCGAACCGCGTCTCACCCCAGGCCCAGCGCATCGGTTTCGGGAATGAAAGACCGCTGATCCAACCTTTCAGCAGTTGCGGCAGCACCTCCCGGGCGGGTCGTCCGCTTTCGGTGCGGAGGGCATAGAGGTAGGGCACGCCGACCAGATCACGGGTCACCAGGGCCGAAACATCAACGCCCTGAGAGCGGGCAAAACCCTGGGCGGCCTTCGTCGGGTTGCCCTCTTTGTCAAAGCCGGCCTTGACGGCCGGGCCTTTCACTTCCAGCCGCAGGTCTTCCTGTTGCGCCGCCACTTGCCTGACATAGAGGGTGAGGCGCCGCGGGGTACCGTAGGTTTCAACGGCGCCGTAGGCCAGGCGGGCCTCCTGAAGCCCCTTTTCGGCCAACTCGCGCAGTTGGGCCAGGGCGGGAGGCATGAATTTCGCCGGGATTTCTTCTGTTCCGATTTCCAATAACAGATCGCGAGTGTTCACGCGTCAACCTCCTCAATTTCCGGGGGATCAAGAGATCCCTGCACAGCAGTTGTCTACTCCCCTGCGTTCTCCTGATCAAGACCGAGCCGCTGGCGCTGCGCCGGATCCTTGATCAAGGGATAACGGAGACGTTCCCGCTGTTTTACATAAGCCTGGGCGCATACTCGGGCCAAGTGGCGAACACGGGTGATGAAGCCGGTTCGTTCCGTCACCGAGATGGCGCCCCTGGCATCAAGGAGGTTGAAGGTGTGGGAACACTTGAGCACATAGTCGTAGGCCGGTTGCACCAGCTCTTTTTCGATCACCCGCAGCGCCTCTTTTTCATACATGTCGAAGAAGTTGAACAGCGCTGCCGTATCGGCCACTTCAAAGTTGTAATGGGAGTAATCGACCTCACCCTGGTGATGGACATCGCCGTAGGTGATGCCTTCGACCCATTCGATGTCGTATACGGAATCCTTCTGTTGGATGAACATAGCGATCCGTTCGATGCCATAGGTGATCTCGGCGCAAACGGGACGGCAGTCGATGCCCCCGCACTGCTGGAAGTAGGTGAACTGGGTCACCTCCATGCCGTCAAGCCAAACCTCCCAACCAAGACCCCAAGCGCCAAGGGTGGGCGATTCCCAGTTGTCTTCGACGAAACGGATGTCATGCTTGAGCGGGTCGATGCCCAGGCGGCGCAGGCTGTCCAGGTACATCTCCAGCACATCGTCGGGAGAGGGCTTGAGGATGACCTGATACTGGTAGTAGTGCTGCAACCGGTTGGGGTTTTCGCCATAGCGCCCATCGGTGGGACGGCGAGAGGGTTCCACATAGGCCACATTCCAGGGCTCTGGTCCCAGGGCGCGCAGGAAGGTGGCCGGGTTCATCGTGCCGGCGCCTTTCTCCACGTCATAGGGCTGCTGAATGATGCATCCCTGTTCCCCCCAGAACTGGTTGAGCGCCAGAATGATCTCTTGAAAATTCACGGTCAAGCGTCCTCCTTATCTTGGTAACGTCTATTTATCGCCGCTTTCATGTCACAACTATCGAGCCATTGCCGCCCCCATTCCGAGTAATCAAACACAATTTTAACACAAAAAGACCAAAAATACGAAACCGCAGGGGAATCCGGTGGTTGATTTTATCGCCCAGCAGGAATTTTTAACAAACAGCAGAAAGTGAATAATGATCGATGCGCATTGAATAAAAAGTTCCTCTCCGGTATAATCATTTAGTGCCAATAAATGCCATGGGCGGATTGTCAACAAGGGGGAAAGGAGCGTATTTTATGTCAGTAGCCGTCTTTCTGGCGCCGACAGCCTTTGACGCTTTTCAGATCGTTGAAGAAATGTTCCAGGCCGGGCTCCCCGTGGCGACGGTAAAAGCAGAGTATGGTTCTACCGTTGTCGAGGGCAGAGACGCGCCTACCCTTGCCACCCGGACGGGCGCCTATGCGGGGCGTCCCACGCCATGCATCGCCGAACTGACCCCTCTGGAAAAAGGAACCATCGTTGTCTCTCGTCTGGACTTAGATACGATCGGCGCCTGCCTCGCTTTGATGGGGCAAAAACCGGAAGATGATAACTTCTGGGCAGGCGCTGCCTATCTTCAGGTGCGCGGACCCCACCGGTCCGGTGATCTTCCTGAGTATGTGCGGGAGCAGTTGGACGCATGGTCTTCCTGGTCTGAATCTCGTCTTCCCCTCGGCCCTTTCCGGCGCACGATCGATGTGACCGCTCATGTCGTCAAGGCCGGTGAGGCCATCCGGGCGATTCTAAGCGGTGATTGGGACCTGCTCACAGCTGGACGGCAGTGGGCAGCGGGTCATGATGCTGTTTCCGAGGCACGGCTGGTCGACGAGAGTCCCCTGGTCCGCGTTTTTGTCACCGAAGGCCCCCGTTGCTCCGCCGCCTATTACTCCCCCCGGCTGGGCCGGATCGTGCCAGCCACGGTCGTCCTTGACTCCCGGCAGGGGACGATCACCATCGCCTGCGAAGGCGGCCAATTCGACGCCCGGTTGATTGTGCGCGAACTCTGGGGTTCCGGCGCCGGCGGCCGTCCCGGCATCGCCGAAAGCCCGCGCGATCGCCGGATGGGTTTGCCTGACCTGATCATGGCCGTCAATGTCGTGGGCAGGGCTGTTGAAGCCAGTTGGGCCGACAACGACCCGCCAACGGTCGATCCCGACGCTCCGCCCGAACTGACTTTTATCGCTATAGATTCTGTGGGCGGTTTGAAAATCGGGGAACCGGTGATCGCCACCTTTCCCTTCTGGAAAGACGGCGCCGTCACGGTGCGCTCCCTCTGGGGCGGTTCGCCTGTTCTCGTCCCCGGCGGCGCTCTTTTTCCGGCCTATCCGGGGTTCTGGCTCCGTATCGAGGAGCGGGCCGAGGAGCCAGGCGCGGCGGTGATCCGGGGGCGCGTCTTCGGCCCCAATGACGCAGAAGACGCCCTGGCGCCCTTGATGGAAGGGGAAGCGATTACGTACAAGGGGATGGAACTTTACCCTGATCCGCAGCGTCCTTTCGTCTACTGCTCTCCCTGGATGACGGCGGAAGACAGCGACTGCGTCATTCGCTGCACAGCCGTGCAACTGCTGCCGACAGAAGCGTATCTGAAGGCATGCCATAAACCGGTGCAAGAAAAACTGGTTCAGTGAGAGCCGGCTCAAGAAAATCGCTTCCGAATTCGATTTGTAGGCCTGTTCAAAATGAAAAGAGCCCCGGAGAACCTTCAGCGAGGTCTCTGGGGCTCTTTTTCCGCTTCCGGTTGATCTGCCTTGGGTTCTGGTTCATCGGCCAGGGAGCGTCCGACTGATTCCATAACCGCCCAGGAACGCATATTCCCTTCAGAACGACAGCGGATGGTATCCTTGAGCACCGCGGAAACGTGGCGCAGCAACTTGGGACCGACTCGCAAACGTCCGAGATCGCGCGGATCCATCTGCAACAGATGGCGCAGCAGCGCGAGTGCCCCGGGGGCGATCAGACCTATATTACCGTGGCGATGGCGGCAACAGTTTCCGACCAACCCGCCCATCTCCGGCGAATAGGCCGGCCAGGGACCCGAATCGGCGATTTCAACCTGTTCGCCGCAGTCCAGGCAGAGAAATAGCTCTGGGCAGTAGCCCAACCGGTCGAGCAGGCGCAGTTGGAACAGACAGGCAACCAGGTCGCCTGGAAAGACGGAGAGCAGATGCCACCCCGTCAGGAGCAACGGGAAAAGGTCAGCCCCGCCGTGATCGGGGCTGAGCCGGTCGACCAGTTCGGCCATAGAGGAGGCATGGCTAAAACGATCCACATCACCATGGAGGGCGGCGAAGGATTCGACCGGTTCCGCCTGGGTCACCGTCTGCAGGTTCTTGCCCTCATAGAGGACGAGTTGGCTATGGGTCAGCGGCTGCGTGCCGGCGCGGAGGCGGCTCGTCGGTTTGCGCACCCCTTTGGCGATGGCGGACACCTTTCCCCGTTCACGGGTGAGCAGTGTAAGCAGCCGGTCCGCTTCGCCATAACTCCGGCTGCGCAGGACCAGCGCCTGGGCACGGTAGACGCGCATATCCGCCCTCCTACCTCGATGCGGAGACCCCGGCGAAGCCGGGGAGGCCGTCAAGGATGACCAGTGAGGCGCTGGTCCCCAGGCGATCGGCGCCGGCTTCGAGCATGCGCACAGCCGTTTCTGCCGTCCGGATGCCCCCGGAGGCCTTAACACGGGCGCGCTTCTCCACTGTTTCCGCCATGAGTGACACATGAGCGGCTGTGGCGCCTCCGGGCCCAAAGCCCGTCGACGTTTTCACGTAATCGGCGCCTGCGTCCAAGGCGCGATGACAGGCGGCTGTGATCTCCTCGTCAGTGAGCAACGCCGTCTCCAGGATCACCTTGACGATGGCCCCAGGCTTTCGGCGGGCTTCTTCAACGACAGCCGCGATATCCGTCTCTATGGCGTTCCAACGTCCCATCTTGGCCCAGCCCACATTCATCACCATATCCAATTCGAGCGCGCCGCCCCGCAATGCTTCTCGCGCCTCCAGGGCTTTCACGCGACTCAGGGAGGCGCCAAGGGGAAAGCCGATGACAGTGGCCACCTTGACCGGGCTGCCCTGCAACAGGGTGGCGCAGGTTTCCACCCAGACGGGGTTGACACAGACAGCGGCAAAACCGTAGGCTGCTGCCTCGCGGCAGAGGACTTCGATCTGCGCCTCCTCCGCATCCGGTTTCAACAGCGTATGGTCGATGAGTGGCGCGACCCTCTCACGGGTCCACCTATCCCCTGTTGGCAAGCTCACGGCTATCACTCCATTTTTTCGTCGAAACCGAAGGATCGCAACACATCAGGGCGCTGGCGCCAGTCTTTCTTCACCTTCACCCAGAGTTCAAGATAGATCGAAGTTCCCAGCAGCGCCTCGATCTCCTGTCTTGCCTTCTGACCAACCTCTTTGAGCAGAGAGCCGCCCTTGCCGATGAGGATCCCCTTTTGAGAATCCCGTTCAGTAAAGATGGTGGCATGGACGACCATGCCACCCTTGGGCGTCTCTTGTAGGTGTTCAATGATGACGGCCACCGAGTGGGGGATCTCCTCCCGGGTGGCATGGAGAACCTTCTCCCGGATCATTTCCGCCATCAACTGTCGTTCCGGCTGATCAGTGAAGGAGCCTGCCGGGTAGTAAAGAGGGCCTTCCGGCAGTTTGGCGAAGATCAGGTCCTTGAGCCGGTCCAGGTTAGTTTTTTCCTTCGCCGAGACAGGGATCAGTTCCTGCCATGCCACCATTTGGCTATACTGGCTGATTTTCTTCAATCCCTCTTCCCGGTTGACGGCGTCCAGCTTGTTGACAACGAGAAAGACGGGCGTTTTGATGTCTTTGAGCATTTGGCTGATGAACTGTTCTCCCCCGCCCGGTTCCTCCGACGCGTCGACGACATAGAGGATCAGGTCCACCTCGTTCAAGGTCTTGCGGGCTGTCGTGACCATGATCTCGCCCAGTTTGTGCTTGGGCTTGTGAATGCCGGGGGTGTCCAGAAAGATGGCCTGTCCGCCTGGCGCGTTGAGCACCCCGACGATGCGGTTGCGCGTTGTCTGGGGCTTGTCAGACATGATGGCCACTTTTTTGCCGATCATTTGGTTCATCAGTGTCGACTTGCCCACGTTTGGACGGCCGATGATGCTGATAAAACCGGAGCGGAGTTTCTCCGCGTTTCTTTCAGCGAGATCCGGCGCGGAAACCTTAGCGACTGCCTTCTCCGGCTGGGGTGCCGCTTTATCCCGCTGGTACCGCCGGACAAACCGATATTTTTCCGCCAAAAAGGTCACCTCAGTCTTTCGATGATTCCGGTTGTGTCGGTTTGATGACTTCGGAAAGCCGGAAGATGCCTGGAAGCAAGTCACTTACCCTACTGACCTCCCGGCGTCCCTGGTCATCGACCATATAGACAGGCATTTGGGGAGCAAACTCGCCTAAGACCTGGCGGCAGGCGCCACAGGGCGTAACCGGCGACGGCGCGTCAGAGGTCAGGACAAGGGCATTGAATCGGTGACAGCCTTCCGATACGGCTTTGAATAGCGCTGTCCGTTCGGCGCAGTTGGTCAAGCCATAGGCGCTGTTTTCGATGTTGCAGCCACTGTAGATGGCCCCGTCTTCCCCCAGCAGCGCCGCGCCGACGCGAAAGCGCGAATAGGGCGCATAGGCGCGCTCGCGGGCTTGACGGGCCGCTTTGATCAAATTGTTCAGCGTTGCATCCGATAGAACCGGATTTTGATCGGTCGTTGATACCATGGCGTCCTCCCTTCGTTCCTGTCAGGTCATTCATAGGATTTCCGCTCAGAGAGATTTTGGCGCAGCGCACAGGCAGCGTGTTACACCAATGATAGACAGTGCGCGTCCGGCAACGCGGCGGTGAAAGCGGACCGGAGAAGGCCGGCGAGGCGTGGACCGAAGATGATGATGCCGGCGATCAGCGCGTGCAGCGCCAGCAGGAGAACGGCACCGGCGGCGGCGTCCTTGGCGGCGCCGGACAGGGGGTGTCGTTCTGGGCCGATGCGATCGATTGCCGCTTCAATGGCGGAATTGAAGGATTCGCCGGCCAGGACCAGAAAAACAGCGGTGACCACCCAGGCCAGTTCCCATCCGCCCAGTCGAAACCAGGCGGCCATGGCCAGAGCGGTCACAGCGGCGATAAGATGGATCCGCATGTTCTGTTGCGTCTTGATCACCCAGATGATGCCGCGCCAGGCGTAGCAGAAAGAACGGAGGAGTTTTCTCAGGTCCATTCCCGCTGCAATCCCTGGCTTTTCAGGATCTTTTCCTCCTGAGCCCGCATGCGGCTGGTCTGCTCCTCGTCACAGTGGTCATAGCCTAAGAGATGCAGCATGCCATGGACAAAGAGGAACCCCATTTCCCGTTCGAGGGAATGTCCATACTCCTGGGCCTGTCTCTCCGCTGTCTCGACAGAGATGATGATGTCACCCAGCACCTTGCCGGCTGTGGGATCGTCAAAGTCAAAGTCCGCCTCGTCGTCACCCTCCTCCTCCATGGCGAAGGAAAGCACGTCTGTCGGCTGATCGATGTTCCGATACTCGGCGTTCAAACGGCGGATTTTTTCATCGTTCGTCAGGACCAGGCTGATCTCCGTTTCCTCCAGCGGATGACCAACCTCTTCCAGACAAGCTAGGGCCAACTGCTCCAGCATCAGTTGCCACGACTCTTCCACTTCCGGCGCCTGGGTTACGCCTTCCCGTTCATCCACTATATACAGTTCCACTGCGCTTCCTCCCGTCTAGTTCTTTGGAGACACCCTCCGGATACTCAATCCGCGTATGGTAGATCCCGTTGAAGACGCGGCAGAAGGCCTGGGCGATGCGATCAAGGTCCTTAAAGGTGAGATCGCATTCCTCCAACTGCCCATCGTTCAGCTTCTCCCTGATCAGTTTGCGCACCAGCCCCTCGATCTTGCCCGATGTGGGTTGGGGCAGCGAACGGACGGCCGCTTCCACCGTGTCGGCCAGCATGACCAAGGCAGCTTCCTTGCTCTGGGGCTTCGGCCCATCGTAACGGAAATCACCTTCCTGCACCGATTCGGTGCGGTCCGCCTCCCGCGCGCGGTGATAAAAGTAAGAAACGAGGGTGTTCCCATGGTGCTGTTCCACCAGATCGATCACCTGAGACGGCAAGCCCGCCTCACGGCACAGTTCAGCGCCGTCTTTGACATGGGAGGTGATGATCAGGGTGCTCAAAGAAGGGGCGATCTTATCATGGGGATTTTGCCCCTGTGCCTGGTTTTCGATGAAAAATGCCGGTCGGCGGATTTTCCCCACATCGTGGTAATAGGCGCCCAGACGGACCAGCAGGGCGTCGGCGCCGATCATCTCAGCGGCTGCTTCGCCCAAGTTGCCCACAAGCAGACTGTGGTGGTAGGTGCCCGGCGCCTCCATGAGCAACCGCCGCAGCAGGGGGTGGTTCGGGTTGGCCAGTTCGAGCAGTTTGACCGAAGTGGTGAGCTTAAAAGCAGACTCCAGGTAAGGCAGTGAACCGATCATGAACACCGATGACAGGATCCCGTTAACAAGGGCCACGGGCAACCCATAGGTGGCGATGACGGGGATCTTGACACCTGTGGCCAAACCGAGGGCAAAGACAGTGAGCGCATTGGCCACAGCCATCGTCAGACCGGCCCTGGCAAAGTCCATCCGCTGACTGAAGCGGGAAACACTGTAGACGCCGACAAGGGATCCGATCCAGGCCACGATGGCATGGGGGATCGAGCCGTCGGCGATGACGCCGATAAAGATGCTGAGCACAAAGGACATGAAGATGGCCACGCGAGTGTCTAGCAAGATGGCGATCAGCATGGGGCCTGTCGCCGCCGGGATCATGTAAAGCAGTTGGTTGTAGATCTCCCTCTGTTCGTGGAGGTTGATGGAAGCGATGCTCCGCGCCGTCAGCAATGATAACATGGACATCAGTGCCAGCAGCAGAAGCATGCGTTCATCCAGGTAGAGATCGCGCCGGTAGGTGCGCAGGTACCAGAGCACGATCATCATGTTCAGGAGGACCATCAGCGCCGTTCCAGCCGGCTTCAGCCATGCGGATCCTGTCCGCAACAACTCCAACTGGGACAAGAGTTGGATCTGTTCATCCGTCACGATATCGCCGGCGCGCACGATCACGTCATCCTTGCGGACAAGGAAGGTGATCGGGGCGACGCTCTGGCGCACCTCGTTGCGCAACCGCTTGGTGGCGTCCACATCGAGGGTCGAGTTGGGCCGCAAAAAAAGCGGGATCAGGTTGCGCAGGATTTCCTTCGATTCCTGTGTGAGGACCGACCCGTCGATCCGTTCAAGGACGATGGCCCGCGCCTCCTGCAAGCTGTAGGGCAGCACCCTGCCGGCAGTCCGCGTGAGCGGCATCCCTTCCGGCATCTCATCGAGGGTATCGGTCAAGCCGGGCATGCCAGACAGATCGGCAATTTGGTTCTGCGTCTCTGTCTGAATGAAAGCGAGCGATTCCGGCCGCATGGAAACGAGTTTGCGCAACAGGTTGTCCGGAATCGGGACATTCATCTGCACTTTTAACTGATCCCACCGGCGTTGTTCCGCCGGGGCGCCAGAAGACGCCTGTTCGGATGGGCTGGCCGGTTCGCCACCCGTCCGCTGGTAGTCGGCGACGGCTTTAAACAACTGGTCGATATCCCGCTGGCTTCGTCCGGCCACGTTGGGATCATGGGTGTAGACGGGGGGTGTGGCGTTCAACTTCTGTTCGCGAGCTAGCCGTGTCCGTTCCTCGTCAACGATCTCCTTCGTAATCGGTGATTTGATGTCTTTCTGGCTTTTCTGCCCCACTTCCAACGTCTCAAGAGAAGACAGGTGGGGCAACGCCAGGATCACCGTATAGATCAGAAAAAAAGTGAAGCCGAATACGACTCGGCGTGTTGTCCGATATTGCCAAACCTTACGCAGCGCCAACGTCAACAGGGCCGTCATTTGGCTGTAGGCCACCCGATTTCACCTCATTTATTTCCCTGTCCCAAGCGGCCTTCATAGTCTTCATAGGCGCGAATGATCCGGCCGACGAGCGGGTTGCGCACCACATCTTCCGTGGTGAAGAAATGAAAAGCGAGTCCTTCGATACCCTGCAGAATCTTCTGCACAGTCACAAGCCCCGAGTTCGCACCCCGGGGCAAATCCACCTGTGTGATGTCGCCGGTTACAAGGGCCTTTGATCCGAAACCGATACGTGTCAAAAACATCTTCATCTGTTCCGGTGTCGTGTTTTGGGCCTCGTCAAGGATAATGAAGGAATCGTCAAGGGTGCGTCCACGCATGTAAGCCAGCGGCGCAATCTCGATGATTCCCCGCTCCATGTATTTTTGGGTCGGTTCTGCGCCCATGGTGTCAAAAAGTCCGTCATACAATGGGCGAAGGTAGGGATCCACCTTCTCCTGCAGGTCTCCCGGAAGAAAGCCAAGCTTTTCCCCCGCCTCGACAGCCGGGCGGGTCAAGATGATCCGGTTCACTTCCTTGTTCTTCAGCGCCTGAACGGCCATGACGACGGCCAAGTAGGTCTTGCCGGTTCCTGCTGGTCCGATGCCGAAGATGATCTGGTTTTGGCGGATGAGTTGCAGGTATTTCCGTTGCCCCAAGGTTTTCGCCTTGATCTGCTTTCCCCGCGGCGTCGTCATGACCACATCGCCAAGCGCCTCGGCGATCAGCGGTTGATGGCCTTCATTGACCAGCCGGAAGGCATACTCAATCTCGCCCTGTCCCACTTCCCGTCCGGACCGGACCAAGGCGATCGCTTGTTCGATCAGCCGGGTCGATGCCTCGACGGCAGACCGGTTGCCTGTGACAATGATCTCGGCGCCGCGAGCCACAATTTTAGCTCCGCACAGGCGCTCGATCAACCGCAGATTCTCATCACGCTGGCCGAAAAGCTCGACCGCTTCCCAGTTGTCTTTTAGATGGATTCTTTGCTCTTGGCCGGATGACGACAGGTTCGTCCAACCTCCTGTGACGCCTCGCGCCTGTTATGTGCCCGTTTCGATCGGCTGGGGATGGGCAATGTCTTCCAGCGTTTCCACCGATACCTTCACCTTGACCATTCCCGGGGGCGCCGGTTGGGGGAGGACCATCTCCCTCAGCACCCGGGCGCCCGGCGGCAACAGACCGCTGACGGCCTGCCTGGCTTTTTCCTGCGCCGCTGTCATCGCTTCCTGAGCGGTGCGTTCATGCCGGAAGGCCCGCAATTCATGATACTCTGTTTTTATTATTTCGACGGGTAAGCCTAGATTCCTCCATAATGAAGGAGTTCTCATGGAAACCTCTTCAACGCCGGCAGGATAAGGGCTGCTACGCGGACCTTTTATGATGATTTCCTGATTTCCCCATTTTATGCGCCATTGTTCACTCACAGCCCCTGTCGGAACCGTCCCTTCCAGCACAACAGGTTCTTCGATCCATTGATCGTAGGACACCTTTGCCCAGGCTTCCCCTCGGGCTTGCACCTTGTCTAGCAGTTTAGGAGGTTCCGGCTTCTCTTCTGCCTGTGATCGAATTGCTGGCTTATGCTGGAAGATGAGCCCCGAGATCAACACCTGATCCTTGGCGACGCGCTCACCCTCAGCGACTTTTCCCTCCCCCACAAGCACCATCAGGCGCTGGATGACGCCGCCCTTCGTTGCGACGATATTGCAAGGTCCGTCTACAGCCGGTTTTTTCGGCAACACCTTTTCCTGTACTTCTATGACGACACGGGTTCCTTTCGCCTTGATGCCCACCCATTCCAGCCCGGGAACGGCGCCCATGATCGTTTGTTCCGCCTCCCGCACATCGATCAGGGGTCGCCAGCGTCCCACACGGATCCCCTTCTCGGCAGCTGCCTGCAAAAGCTGCTGCTTGTCCACCCGGTCGTTGCCGTTGACTTCCACATCCCAGACAAAAGTGGACATAATCAAAATCGTCAACACGAAGGAAATGACGCCGATGACGAGAGATCGCTGCCGTTTCAACGATGACGCGTAAAAAGGCAAGCCGTAGCGCGACTCAATGCGCATGCGGCTGCCTGACTTGCGGGCCACATGACGGAGGGATCGGAAGCCATCCATCCGCACCTTCGCCGACATGCGGCCTGACGGTTCCCGCCGCAGGTCGTACAAGGGGATACCTCGGCTTGCCGCCATGTTAATGAACTTTTCCAATTGCGATCCTTCTATTCTGATACCCAAAAAGCCGATCCAAAAGGACCACCAACGGCGCAGCATGGTCTTCCCCCCCGGATCATTTTGAATAGTTCAGTTGACGAATGCGTCCCTCCACAACCAGTTCCTCGGGAAGGATCGTTCGAAGCACCAGTTGTTCCCCGATAATCTCTAGTTGACCTCCGGTGATGCCGATGCGGATGCGTTCGTCGGCATACTCGACAATGCCCCGGTGGTTTTCCAGCACCAGTTGCACATTCCCGATCATGGTGATCTTCGGGTAATCCAAGAGCACATCTTTCGGCATTTCCAGGAATCCGGCCAATGCCTTCTGCAGTCGCTGCTTGCCCCGTTCCCAGGCCATGCTCCGCACTCCTTTCCATCCTTGTCCATACCTATGCCGAAAGGATCAAGAACATGACCTGGCGGTTCAAAGGAGAGAGGAACAAGCTTACATCCAATGTCGCTTGGGGTACGCGCGCAAAAAAAGAACCCCTGCGGTTAGTACCCGCAAGGGTTCTTGATCCGTTTCCGGGGTTGTACAATCAGGGGTTAGCCAAGGAACTCCTTGACGACCTGGTTGACCAGTTTACCGTCGGCGCGACCTTTGACCTTCGGCATCAGAATTCCCATGACCTTGCCCATGTCTTTAGGGCTCTGAGCGCCTGTCGCCGTCACAGCCTCCCGCACCAGCGCGCGGACCTCTTCTTCGGAAAGTTGTTGGGGAAGATACGCGGTCAGAAGCGCGATTTCTTCTTTCAGCGCTTCCACGGCATCGGAGCGGCCCGCTTTTTCATACTCGGCGATGGAATCGCGGCGCTGTTTCACTTCCCGGGCAAGCACATCGATAGTCTCTTCTTCCGTGAGATCGCGCCGTTTATCGATTTCCACTTTCTGAATGGCGGACCGAGCCATGCGAATGACAGAGAGGCGGAACTTGCCGGCCTCTTTGTCCTTCATCGCCTGCTTCATGTCCTCCATCAAACGTTCCTTCAGCGACATAACGTCACCATTCCTCAGGTGGACTTCCGTTTCCGGGCTGCCTCTGATTTTTTCTTCCGTTTCACACTGGGTTTAAGATAGTGTTCACGCTTGCGGCATTCCGATAAAACGCCCGCTTTCTGGCAGGAGCGCTTAAAACGCCGCAGGGCGCTATCTAAAGTCTCATTTTTACCAACTCGTACTTCGCTCATTCCGCTTCCCTCCCCCCGCTGGTATCTATGATGCCGGGTCCAGGCTGTGCTTGGTGCGGCGAACGGTTGTGTGTAACAAACAAGATACACACAGTCTACATTATACTTCCAGGGAGTGAAAGCGTCAACAGGAGATTCGTTGCCGTTTTATCCCGGAGGCCAAGCCAAAGGCCTTCCGGCCAGGAGATGGACGTGGATGTGAAAGACGGTCTGACCGGCGTCAGCGCCGGTGTTGATGACAAGCCGGAAATTATCCCTCTCAATGCCGATTTTCTCTGCGATCCTAGGGGCTGCCAGGAGGAGTTGACCCAAGAGCGCCTGGTGTTCGGGGGTGGCCTCTGCCACAGAAGCGATGTGTTCCCGGGGGATGATCAGGATATGGGTCGGGGCCACCGGGTTGATGTCACGGAAGGCGACGACCTGCTCATCTTCGTAGACAATTTGGGCCGGGATTTCCCGCCGGATGATCCTGCAAAAGATACATTCGCTCAACAGATTCACCCCCTTTGCCGGGTTTCGCTCCATCAAGCCGGCTCGATAGGAAGCCCATCGAGGGCGCCGTCAGGCCGGATGTGGAGCAAGCGAACGCGAACCAGGTCCTCCCGTTCGATCACCGGCGCCATCTCCCCTGGCGAACTTTCAACTGGCTTTGTGAAAAAGACCTTCAGATAGTTGTTCGTATGTCCAGTCCAAGCGCCGTCGACCTTTTCCTCCGCCAGCACCTCCCGGATTTGGCCGACAAAGCCCCTGGCGTAATCATCGGCCAGTTCGCGGGCCAGTTTGCCGAGACGCTGCGCCCGCTCCTGTTTAACAGCCGAAGGGATCTGATCGGGGAAGGTCGCCGCCGGCGTTCCGCGACGCGGTGAATAGGGAAAGACATGGAGCCCGGCAAGTCCGGCGGCGCGGCAGATTTCCTCCGACAACCGGTAATCGGCTTCTCGTTCACCGGGAAAACCGACGATGACATCGCTGGTGATCGCCACGCCAGGGATCATTTGTTGGATCTTTCGTGTCACATCGAGAAAATCCTGCCGCCGGTAACGCCGTCCCATCCGTTCTAACACCGCATCCGATCCTGACTGCAGAGGGATGTGGAAGTGGGGACAGACACGGGGATGGACGATGGCCTCGAGCAGCTCCGGCGTAAACTCCTGGGGTTCCACAGAACCGACACGGATGCGCCGCAGGCCGGGGATGCGGCAGAGTTCTATAATCAGCTTCGCCAGGTCTGCGTCGAAATCACTCCCGTAGGCGCCCAGATGGATCCCGGAAAGGACGATCTCCTTGAACCCCTCGTCGGCGAGGCGCCCCGCCTCCTCCACGACACTCTCGATCCTGCGACTGCGCACGGGACCGCGTGCATAAGGGATGATGCAGTATGTGCAGTAGAGGTCGCAGCCGTCCTGGATCTTCATCGTCGCCCGGGCCCGTGAGCGTTCTGCTGCAGCGGGAAGTTCCTCAAAGCGCTCGATCCGGCCTGAGTCATAAACGGTGTTCACCGTCTCCCCGCTCCGCCGGTGCTCCTCCACCAAATCAACGATGGCGCTGCGCCGGTCGGTGCCAACGACGATATCGACACCCTCGATGGCCTGAACCTCGTCAGCGGCTGTCTGGGCGTAGCAACCGGTCACGACGACGACGGCGTCAGGGTTCAGCCGGTTCGCCCTGCGGATGGCCTGGCGGGATTTGCGATCACTCAGGTGGGTGACGGTGCAGGTGTTGACCACATAGACATCAGCCGGTGCGTCGAAAGGCACGATGGCGTAGCCGCGGGCTTTAAACATGCCGGCGATGGCGTCTGTCTCGCCCTGGTTGACCTTGCAGCCAAGGGTGTGAAATGCGGCAGTGGGTTCTCCGGGATTCATCCCCAATCCCCCAGTTCGTACATGATGGCGGCCAGGGCGGCGATGCCGGCCGTCTCGGTCCGTAAAATCCGGGGACCGAGGCCGACGGTCTGAGCGCCTCGATCTCGCGCGAGAGCCGCCTCTGCCGCCGTTAATCCTCCCTCAGGGCCAATGGCTAGGCCGATGACCTGAGAGGGGCTACCGTGAAGGAGCCCATCCTCTCGCAGGACAGAGAGCACCTGCTTCAGCCCCATTCCCCGCTCTTCCTCCCAGGGGATCAAGAGGGGCGTCGTCATATCCCATCCGGTGATGACCTCTGACCAGGCTACCGGGAGCTGCACCTCAGGAATGACCGTGCGCTGGCACTGTTTTGCCGCTTCACGGGCGATCTTCTGCCAGCGGTCGCGCCGTTCCTTCGCTTTCGCGGCGTCGAGACGCACGACAGACCGTTCGGTCAGAACGGGAAGGATTTTTTCCACACCAAGTTCGGTAGCCTTTTGGATCACCAGATCCATCTTTTCTCCCTTGGCGACACCCTGGAGCAACCAGAGGCGGATCGGCGCCTCCCGAGAAGCGCCGGTTGGGCGCAGGCTTTCGAGACAAACCTTATCGCCGGTGATCTCGGCGACGACGGCTTCATACTCATTCCCCTGCCCGTCAAAGGCAAGTACAGTATCGCCGGCGCGCAGGCGCAGCACCTTGGAGAGATGCTGACTCTCCTCTCGATCGAGGTAGACGCGATCGCCGGTCAGATTCCTTGGTTCAAAGAGAAATCGATGCATCGGTCACGCCCCGGTTCAGCCTTCTGCTGATGCGCCGGCCCTGCGGGCGACGACGGCGGCCCATTCGCCGTGGCTGATCAATTCTTCAATGGTGAATCCCTTTTCCGTCATCGCCTCAACGACATCATCGAGACGGTTCTGGATGATCCCTGAAGCGATCATAATTCCCTCAGGGGTGAGCAAGGCTTCCGCCTGAGGGGCCAGGCGGATGATCACATCGGCGATGATGTTGGCCACCAAAATGTCAGCCTGTTCCTCCAACCCGGACAGCAGGTCATTGCGGCGGACTTCCACAACATCATCGACCTGGTTCAAGGTCACATTCTCCTGGGCCGTGGCGACGGCCACAGGGTCGTTGTCGACAGCCAGGACTTTTTTGGCGCCCAGTAATGCAGCGGCAATGGAGAGCACGCCAGAGCCAGTGCCCACATCGAGGACACGAGCCTCGGGGTGGACATAATCCTCCAGCGCTCGGATGCACATGACTGTCGTGGGATGGGTTCCGGTGCCAAAGGCCATCCCCGGATCGATGGAAATGACCAGGTCATCCTCTACAGCGACATATTCTTCCCAGGTCGGCCGGATGACCACACGACGGCCAACTTTTTCCGGTTTAAAAAAGGCTTTCCAGGCATGGGCCCAGTCGTCCTCATGGAGGTCCGTCATTGTCCAGGCATGGGCGGGCCATTCTTCGGAGCGTTCCCGGGCAGACAGTTCTTCCTGCAACGCCGCAAGTCGCTCTTCCAGGGCATCGTCGATGGCCAAGTACGTCTTCACCCGGATCATGCCTTCCGGCACATCGGGGATTTCCACGTCATGGTGGTCCCAAACATTGCTTTCGATGTAGCTGGCAATCAGTTGGGGATCCTCGATAACCATCCCCATAGCCCCGACTGTTTCAAAAATCTCGGCCATCGCGTCGGCATTTTCCTGCCGGGTGGTGATGGCGATCTCACGCCATTTCAACAGCGATACACCCTTCCCCGCCGGTTAAGCCGGTCCTCACATGAAGGCGTCTTTCATCTTCTCAAAGAAAGACTTCTCTTTCTCCGATTCGATGTTTTCCGCCTTCAGGGTGCGCCCGAACTCCCGCAGCAATTCCTTTTGTTTTTCACTCAACCGGGTTGGCACGGTGACCTTGACCTCGATCCGCTGATCGCCCCGTCCGGTGCCCCGGAGCCGTTTGATGCCCTTGCCGCGGATGCGGAAGACGGCGCCTGTCTGGGTTCCTTCCGGGATTTTCAGGGATACCTTGCCATCGAGGGTCGGCACCTCGATCTCGGCGCCCAGGGCCGCCTGGACGAAGTTGATGGGAACCTGGCAGATGACATCGTCGTTGTCGCGTTCAAAGAAGGAGTGGGACTGCACCTCGATAAAGACGTAGAGGTCGCCTGGCGGACCGCCCTTGTCGCCGGCTTCGCCTTCGCCAGAGACGCGGATCCGCGTCCCCGTATCGACACCGCCGGGCACCTTGACTTTGATGCGCTTCCGCTTGCGGACCTTCCCCTGACCGCCGCAGTGGAGGCAGGGTTTGCTGATGATCTTCCCGTCGCCGCCGCAGGTGGGACAGGTGCGAACCGTCTGCATGTTGCCGAGCATCGTCTTGGCGACGGTGGTCACCCGCCCAGAACCGTGGCAGGTGGAACAGGTCGTCGCCGAAGTGCCCGGCTCAGCGCCGCTGCCGCCGCAGACATCACAAGCTTCCAGACGCGGGATGTCGACTTCCTTCTCGACTCCAAAGGCGGCCTCTTCAAAGGTGATGGACAAGTTGAACCGCAGGTCGGCCCCCTTCTGGGGACCGCGCCGCTGGCCGCCGCCACCGAAGCCGCCGCCAAAAAACATGTCGAAGATGTCGCCGAAACCGCCCATATCCGGTCCGCCTTCGCCGAATCCGCCGAACCCGCCGGGACCGGCGTGGCCGAACTGGTCATAGCGGGCGCGCTTTTCCGGATCAGAGAGCACCTCATAGGCCTCATTGATCTCTTTGGTCTTTTCTTCAGCGAATGCTTTGTCGGGGTGGACATCGGGGTGGAATTCCTTGATCAACCGGCGGTAGGCCTTTTTGATCTCCGTCTCCCCGGCGTCCCGCCCAATGCCTAACACCTCATAGTAATCCCGTTTGCTCATCCTTGTCCCCTCCCCCCGGTAAAAGCATCGACAGGGGGGCTAAGCCCCCCGGTCGCCTGAATCAGGATTTTTTCTTATCGTCGTCGATGACAGTATAATCGGCGTCGACCACATTGTCATCTTTTTTCTCTTCTCCGCCAAAGCCGCCGGGGGCGCCTTCCGGTCCCGCGCCAGGCGCGCCGGCAGCGCCGGCTTGCTGGTAGAGCTTGGTGGACAGTTCATAGACGACGGTCGTCAGGGCTTCTGTTTTTTTCTTGATCTCTTCCAGGTCCGTGCCTTCGAGGGCTTTTTTCAGTTCTTCCTTGGCGGCCTCGATCTTCGCTTTATCGGCGGCCTCCACCTTATCGCCCAGGTCCTTCAGGGTCTTTTCCGCCTGGTAGGCCATGGAGTCGGCCTGGTTGCGGATCTCGACCTCTTCCTGGCGCTTGCGGTCTTCTTCGGCGTGCAGTTCTGCGTCTTTGACCATCTGGTCGATCTCTTCCTTGGAGAGACCCGTCGAAGCGGTGATGGTGATCTTCTGCTCGTTGCCGGTGGCCTTGTCTTTGGCGCCGACGTGGACGATGCCGTTGGCGTCGATGTCGAACTTGACCTCGATCTGAGGGATGCCGCGCGGCGCCGGGGCGATGCCGCTCAGGTGGAAGCGGCCCAGGGTCTTGTTCTGGGAGGCCAGCTTGCGCTCGCCCTGGAGGACGTGCACCTCAACAGAGGTCTGGTTGTCAGCGGCCGTGGTGAAGGTCTCGCTCTTGCTGGAGGGGATGGTCGTGTTGCGGGGGATGAGGACGGTGCAGATGCCGCCCAGGGTCTCGATGCCCAGGGAGAGGGGCGTCACGTCGGCCAGGACGATGCCCTTGACCTCGCCGCCGAGCACGCCGGCCTGGATGGCGGCGCCCATGGCGACGACCTCGTCAGGGTTGATGCCTTTGAAGGGCTCTTTGCCCAGGTATTTGCGGATGGCTTCCTGGACGGCGGGGATCCGGCTGGAGCCGCCGACAAGGATGACCTTGTCGATGTCTTTGGGATCCAACTTGGCGTCTTGCAAGGCTTGACGGGTGGGGCCCATGGTCATCTCCACCAGATCAGCCGTCAGCTCGTCAAACTTGGCCCGGGTCAGGGTCATGTCCAGGTGCTGGGGGCCGTCGGCGGTGGCGGTGATGAAGGGCAGGTTGATGTTCGTCGACATGACGCCAGACAGCTCGATCTTCGCTTTTTCAGCGGCTTCCTTGAGGCGCTGCATGGCCATCTTGTCGCCGCGCAGGTCGACGCCGCTCTCCTTCTTGAATTCGGCGACCATCCAGTTGATGACCTTTTCATCGAAGTCGTCGCCGCCGAGGCGGTTGTTGCCGGAGGTGGCTTTCACCTCGAAGAGGCCGTCGCCCAGTTCGAGGATGGACACGTCGAAGGTGCCGCCGCCCAGGTCGTAGACGAGGATGGTGTGGTCTTCACCCTTGTCGACGCCATAGGCAAGGGCGGCCGCTGTCGGTTCGTTGATGATGCGCATGACTTCCAGGCCGGCGACAGCGCCGGCGTCTTTGGTGGCTTGGCGCTGGGAATCGGTGAAATAGGCCGGGACGGTAATGACGGCCTGAGTGACCGTCTCACCCAGGTAGGCTTCAGCGTCAGCCTTCAGCTTCTGGAGGATCATCGCCGAGATCTCTTGGGGGGTGTAGTTTTTGTCATCGATTTTTACTTTATGATCAGTGCCCATGTGCCGTTTGATCGAGATAACCGTCCGGTCAGGGTTGGTGATGGCCTGCCGTTTGGCCACCTGGCCGACGAGGCGTTCCCCTGTTTTAGAAAAACCGACGACCGAGGGGGTGGTCCGGGCGCCTTCTTTGTTGGGGATGACGACCGATTCGCCGCCTTCCAGCACGGCGACACAGGAGTTGGTTGTGCCCAGGTCGATGCCGATGATTTTGCCCATGTGTGCAACCTCCTATTTACTTTGCCATTTCATCATTCTAGGGATGTGCTCTAAATAATCAACCGCCCTTGGCCACCTTGACCATGGCCGGCCGGATCACCTTCGACTTAAAGAGGTAGCCTTTTTGCATCTCTTCCATGACGATCCCGTCGGGATAGACCTCATCGGCTTCGCCGAACAGGACGGCCTCATGGGACTGCGGATCGAATTCCTTGCCGACAGCCTCAAGGGGTTGTAGACCTTCCTTGGTCAGGATATCGGAAAACTGTCGCTCGATCATGGCGACGCCGGAGAGCAAATTGTCGGCAGCGCCGGCCTTTGCCATCGCCCCCAGGGCGCGCTGAAAGTTGTCCAGGACAGGCAGGAGCTTCTTGACGAGCCCCTCATTGGCGTAAGTCCCCAGTTCCTCTTTTTCCTGACGCGTCCGACGGCGGAAATTGTCGAAGTCGGCCTGCAAGCGGAGATAGCGGTTTTCCCAGTCCTGCAGATCCTGCTTGGCTTTATCCAACTCTTCTTTGGTTTTCGCCACCTCGGAAAGGAATCGTCCCAACTCCTCCGCCGCATGGGCTGCCTGATCCTCATCGGTCAGGGTGGCGGTATCGCCTTCTCCGCCGGTCGACGGGTTTACCGTAACGGCCTCTTCATACATCGCAGCCTCACCGGTCATCCCGGCGGCTTCAGTTCCCGTCATTTCGCTAATTTCGCTCTTCTTGCTCTCTCTCTCTTCGATGGTCACCAGTCTCCCTCCCCGCGGTTGTTGCCTCCATCGGGACGTTCCTCCCGTTTTTTGATGATCGTGTCGATACGCAGGATGGCTTCGGCCACCTCGCCGGCCGCCTTCAAAGCATGCATCTTCACCTGCGCCGGATCGATAACCCCCATGGCCCACATATCGGCCAACTCGCCGTTGTCACAGTTGATCGAGAGTGTATCGCTGTTCTGCTCCATCTGGGCGGCGATCACATCGCCCAGTTTTTCGAGGGGGTTGAAGCCGGCGTTGGTGATGATCTGAGCGAAAGGCTTCTTCAAAGCGGCTACGACACAGTCGAGGCCATAGGCGGCCATGCCCCGCGTCTCCCGGCGCACTTCCTCCATCTGGCGGGCCACAGCCAGTTCGACAGCGCCACCGCCGGGGACGAGTCCACCCTTGATGGCTGCCTGGACGGCCGAGGCAGCGTCCCTAGCGATGCGCTCTCGCTCGCCGACAACCTCCTCGGTGGCGGCGCCGACGAGCACCGTAGCCACCGGTTTGCCGCTCCCTTGCAGGATGCAGATGTGCTCCAGTTTCTCATCGACAGTGATCGAGCCTGCCTTGCCCAAGTAACGCGTCAAGTCGGCAGGGTCGCGCTTCAGCCCCGTGCGCTTAATCGCCCGGGCGCCTGTATGTTCGGCTGCCTTTTTCAATTCCCGGCTGGCGACGCGCTGGATGACAAGCACACCGGCGTCGGTGAGGATCTCTTCAGCGATATCTTCCACGCCCCGATCGACGAGGACGGCTTTTACGCCGAGGGCGACGATTTTGCGGACGTTTTCTAAAAACTCCTGCTGCTTCTGGCGATACCAGTTGAAGCCGGCCTCGGTGCTGAGGGCCTCCTCTTCCAGTTCCTCCGGTTCGAGGGCATCGTCGATGACGAGGACGAGCGCGTCTTCCAGCTTTTTAGGCATGTCCTCATTCATGGGCGTCTTGTTGATGATCACGCCGGAGAGCACCTGGTTATCGGCGCCCTCACGGGCGCGAATCGTCTCGGAGAGCTTGAAGCCGGACTCGCGCAGTTTCTCTTCCCCGACGAGTCGGGCCGCTTCGATGACGAGCCCGGCGATGTCCTGGTGTTCCCGTCCGGCTACCAGGGCCACCTTCTCTAGCATGGGGTCCATTACCCCCTGGACGGGACGGGCATGGCGCTGGAACATCTCAACAGCGTTTTTGACGCCTGCCTTCAAACCCTCGATGACCCGGGAGACGGGAACGCCCTTGGTCACCTGGTTGACGCCTTCGCTGATCAGGCTGCCGGCGAGGACGGTCGCAGTTGTCGTCCCGTCGCCGATTTCAGACTGCTGGGCCTTGGCCATCTTGATCAGCATGCGCGCAGCTGGGTGGTTGACCTCCATCAATTGGAGGATCGTGACGCCGTCATTGGTGATGACCACATCGCCAAACTTGTCGACGAGCATCGTGTCGAGCCCCTTCGGACCGAGGGTGCCTTCGACGGCGCTGGCGATGGCGCGGATGGCGTTGGCGTTGGTCATCAATGCTGCTAATCGTTCATCCACTTCGGTGTTGTTGCTCACTTGCTTGACACTCAACGCTGATTCCTCCAAGTCTTCCGAAAAGGCAGGGAAATAGGGACTTTTTGCGGACAAAAAGCCCCTACCCTTTTAGATGCCTCTAGCGATTAAACATTTTTTTCAGGACCGCCGAAAGTTGTCCCGTCAACCCTTCCACGACGGCGACGGCTTTGGAATACTCCATCCGGGTCGGCCCGATCAGGCCGATGACGCCGAGGACTTCGCCGTCCAACTGGTAAGAGGCTGTCACCATGGAACAGTTGCGGACACCTTCGTGCCGGTTTTCCGTGCCGATCTTGATGTGGATACCTGGTTCAGGATGGTCATGCATCAGTTCGCGCACGGTATGGTGTTGTTCTAGTATGCCCAAAAGGTTCTGGAGTTTTTCCACATCTTTGAACTCAGGCTGTTTGAAGATGTTCATGGTGCCGGCCAGAAAAACCCGTTCGTCGCTGTCTCCATGCAATGCTTCATCGATGAGTTCCAACGAACGGGAGAGCACCTGCTTCTGTTTTTTCAATGCCTCGTTCAGTTCCATGCAGAGAGAGGCCCGGACCTGGGCCATCGTCAATCCTTGCAAGCGTTCATTGATCATCACCGACACCTTCTGCAGGTCTTCCGGCGTCATCGACTCCGGGATGTCGAGGAGCTTGTTCTCCATGACACCGGCCGAGGTGACGACAACCGCGACCGCCTTCGTCGGCATGACAGGAAAAAAGTGAATCTGCTGAAAGGTCGTCTTCCCTACCTGGGGACCCAGCACGACAGCGGTGTAGTTGGTCAACTTGGCCAGCAGGTTGGTCGTCTGCTGCATGATGCTGTTGACTTCCTGCAGACGCTCCGACATGGCGCGTTGAACCCTCCGGAGTTCCTCCGGGTTGAGGGTCTCCCGCTCCATCAGACAGTCGACAAAGTACCTGTACCCGTAGTCGGAAGGGATACGCCCGGAGGATGTGTAGGGTTGTTCGATCAAGCCCAGTTCCTCCAGGTCGGACATCTCGTTGCGGATGGTGGCGGGACTGACGCCGAGGTCATACTTGCGGGCAATGGTGCGGGAGCCGACAGGTTCCGCCGTGGATACGTAGTCTTGAATAATAGCCCAGAGAACCTTCTGCTTGCGATCATTCATTTGCATCCCGGAACACCTCCCGTTGTTAGCACTCGATGAAGACGAGTGCTAACCTCTACCGTAAAAAATACCACCGGAAAAATCGCTTGTCAATACTTGGGGAAGCCCGCCGCCCCTCAATCCAGGTAGCGGGCCATGATCTCATTGGCGATCAGATAGGCTCGCGACACAAGGGAGATATTTGTCCCATCATAGTGTATCCATCCCTGCCGCGAGAGCTCTGCTGACAGTCTATGCCATTTTTCCAACGTTGCGTCGCCAAGGCCGTACTCGCCGGCCACCAACGACAGATTGACACCAGCCGTTGTGCGCAGACCGAGGATGATCGCCTCCTGGGCGGCCACCTCCGGAGAAAGGCCTTCCTCCTCGACAGGCTGTATGTCTTCACCTTTTTCAAAAGATAGTACGAAGGCGCCGCTGTCGGCTGGCCAGGACCAGCGCCGCAAGCCTGCTGCTGAGACGGCGCCGCTGCCAAAACCGAGGTAGTCTCCCCGTCGCCAGTAGTTTTGGTTGTGGCGGCACTCCCTTCCGGGCAGAGCGAAGTTGGACAGTTCATACTGGAGAAAGCCGGCCGACTGCAAGGTTTGCTGGGCTGCCTCGTACATTTCCACCTCAAGATCTTCTACACAAGGTTCAGCCAGGCCGCGCATCATCCATTCCGCCAAAGGGGTTCCCTGTTCGGCTTTTAAGTTATAGAGAGAAAGGTGAGCAGGTGAAAAGTTCAAGGCCAGTTCGAGGGAAAGGCGCCAGTCATCGAGGCTCTGCCCAGGGATGCCGTAGATCAGGTCGATGCTGATGTTGTCGATACCGGCCTTGCGGGCTGCCGCGAAAGCCTCGGTCACATCGTGGAGACGCTGGCAACGCCCCAGAAAGGTCAGCAAGCGCGGTTGGAAGGCTTGCACCCCCAGGGAAAGGCGGTTGCAACCAGCCTCAGCCCAGACAGCCAGTTCGCGCTCATCGACGGTCCCGGGGTTGGCTTCGATGGTGATTTCCATCGGAACGCCGGATCGTTCCCATCCATAACAGCGCCGCAGGGTGTCCAGGATCCGCGCTCCGGCGGCAGCCGGGAGCAGCGTGGGCGTTCCGCCGCCAAAAAAAACCGTCGCCGGCCCGGAGGGAAGGCGGCGCCGCCATTGGTCCGCCTCCCTTTCCATCTGGCCGATGACGGCGTTTGCATAGGCCATCCGGAATTCGCTGTCGGCCGGATGGGAATAGAAGTCACAGTAGGCGCATTTGCTGCGGCAGAAAGGGACGTGGACATAGACGCCCCAATCCGCTTTTAACCTTGGCGCTGCAGAGGGTTCCTGGCGCCATTCTCGAATGTTCATCATTCCAATCGGCCCTACTTGTCAATGCTAAGAACAGCCATAAAAGCTTCCTGCGGGATTTCGACGCTTCCCACCTGTTTCATCCGCTTCTTGCCCTCTTTTTGCTTCTCCAGGAGCTTGCGTTTCCGCGAGATGTCGCCGCCGTAGCACTTGGCGAGCACGTTTTTGCGGATGGCCTTGATCGTCTCGCGGGCGATGACCTTGTTGCCGATGACGGCCTGGATGGGCACCTCGAACATCTGCCGGGGGATGAGGTCTTTGAGCCTGTCAGCCAGCGCCCGACCGCGGTTGTAGGCGCGGTCGCGGTGGACGATGATGGAGAAGGCGTCGATGAGATCCCCATTGAGCAGGATGTCCAGCTTGACCAGTTCGGAGACGCGATAGCCGATCAGTTCATAGTCCAAGGAGGCGTAACCCTTGGTGCGGGACTTCAACTGGTCAAAGAAGTCGAAGATGATTTCCGCCAGGGGCAGTTCATAGATCAGCATCACCCGCTGGCCGGCAATGTAGTCCATATTGATGAAGGCGCCCCGTTTTTCCTGGCAAAGCTCCATGACGGCGCCGACGAAGTCGGAAGGCACCATGACAGAGGCCTTGACATAAGGCTCTTCGATGGTCTCAATCTTCTGGTTCGGAGGGAGTTTGGTCGGGTTGTCGACGAGGACCACCTGGCCGTCTGTCTGGTTGACCTTGTAGATGACGTTCGGCGCCGTCGTGATCAGGTCAAGGTCAAACTCCCGTTCCAGCCGCTCCTGAACAATCTCCATGTGCAGCAACCCAAGGAAGCCGCAGCGGAAGCCAAAACCGAGGGCCACCGACGTTTCCGGTTCATAGATGAGGGCTGCATCGTTGAGACGCAGTTTGTCCAGGGCGTCGCGCAGGTCTTCATAATCGGCGCCTTCCACAGGATAGAGGCCGCAGTAGACCATGGGCGTCACCTGGCGGTAGCCGGGCAGCGGCTCTTTGGCCGGATGGTCGGCGTCGGTGATCGTGTCGCCCACCTGGGTGTCCTTGACGTTTTTGATGGAGGCGACGATGAAGCCGACCTCGCCGGAAGAGAGCTTCTCCACCTGCCGGGGCGCTGGGGTGAAAACGCCCACCTCGGTCACCTCAAAGGTCTTGCCGGTGGACATCATTTTGATTTTCGTGCCTTTTTTCACGCTGCCTTCGACGACACGGACATAGGAAATAGCGCCCTTATAGGCGTCGTAAAAGGAATCGAAAATCATGCACTGCAGCGGCGCTGTCGGGTCGCCCTCCGGCGGCGGGATCTTGGCCACAATCGCCTCCAGTGTCTCTTCGATGCCGATGCCGGCTTTTGCAGAAGCCAGGATGGCGTCAGAGGCGTCCAAACCGATAACATCCTCGATCTCCTGCTTGACTCGGTCAGGCTCGGCACTAGGCAGGTCGATCTTGTTGACGACGGGGATGATCTCCAAATCATTCTCCAATGCCAGGTAGACGTTGGCCAGCGTCTGGGCCTCGATGCCCTGTGCGGCGTCAACGACCAGCAAGGCCCCCTCGCAGGCCGCGAGGGAACGGGAAACCTCATATGTGAAATCCACGTGGCCCGGGGTGTCGATCAGGTTCAGCGTGTAGACCTGGCCGTCCTTCGCCTTGTATTGGAGACGAACGGCTTGCAGCTTGATCGTGATGCCCCGTTCCCGCTCCAGGTCCATCGAGTCGAGGACCTGGTCCTCCATCTCACGCTCCGTCAGCGCCCCGGTAAACTCCAGGATGCGGTCGGCAAGGGTCGATTTGCCGTGGTCAATATGGGCGATAATGCAAAAATTTCGAATGTTGGCTTGCGCCTTTCCCATAATTCTATAAGTCCTCCCTTGCCAATTGCACAGACATATGCAATATATTATAACTCATTTTATTGAGAGCAAACAACGTTAATCGGGAAGCCAATCCTTGCATTTTTTAAAAAGAGAAGACCCGCACGAATAAGCGTGCAGGCCCCTAACGCCGCATAAACCGGCTGAGGAAGGTGCGGGCGACCATGTCCGCCTCCTCCATCTTCATTACGTAGGTTGCCAGCGCGTAGACGCCGGCGCCGGCTGATACGGTAACCGTCAACAGGATCAATTGACCTGTCAGGACGGTCATATCCACCATGACGACGATGAACTCCTGCAAGGCCATGATCGCGCCTCCCATGATCGCCGAGGCCATGAGAGTTTTCAACAGCGACGCCAATAGCCGACCACCGTCGATCGACCGCAGCGCCCGCCGCGCCAGGAGCAAGAACATGGCAAAGGCGACGACAGCGCTAAGGGAGAAGGCCATGGCCAACCCTTCTGCCCCCCAGTAGCGGATCATGACCAGGCTGAGCGCCGTGTTGAGGACGAGGATGATCAGGCTGATACGGACTGGGATGGAAGGCCGCTGCAAGGCGTAGAAGACACGGGGCAGCAACTGGTTGGCGCCCTGGGCAAAAAGGCCGATGAGGAAGAACAGCAATACTGACGCCGTCGCCAAGGTGGCCCCATGATCGAATTTATCACGCTCAAAGAGGACCTGCACGATGGGAACGCGCAGGATGGCCATGCCGACGGCGGCAGGGACGGTGATGTAGATGACGGTCCGCAACCCCAGCGACAGGTTGCGACGAAAATCGGTCCATTCCCGGCGGGCGGCGGCGCTCGTCAAGCTAGGAAAAACGGCCACCGAGATGGCGATGGCGAAGACCCCGAGCGGGAGTTGCATCAAACGGTTGGCGAAGCGGAGGGCCGTGATCGATCCCGGTTCCAAGGCGGATGCCAGGTTCTGGTTGATGATGTCCTGGACCTGACCGATCGACAGGCCGAGGAGGGCCGGACCCATTAACTTGGCTATCTGGCGAACACCGGGATGGTCAAGGCGCATCACCAACTGGTAGCGCAGGCCGACGCGCAGAAGCATGGGCACCTGCACCAGGAAATTGACAAAGGCGCCGAGGACGACGCCGATGGAAAAGGCGGCGATGCCGAAGGTGTCAGACAAGAAATAGCCGCAGAGGATGATGACCACGTTGTAGAGGATCGCCCCGACAGAAGGCATCAGGAAGTGCTGGAAGGAGTTCAGTACCCCCATGGCCAACCCGGCCAGGCCGGTGAACAAGACGGAGGGAAACATGATCCGCGTCAGGAAGATCGTCCGTTCCAGCGTCTCTCCCTCGAAGTCATAGGCAACCAGGGGGATCAACTGGGGGGTGAAAATCTCGCCGATGATGATGCCGATCGTAAGCAGCAAGAGCATGGCATTGATAAAGGTGGACGCCACGATCCAGCCGTCATTCTCCTTGTCGGTGGCGACGTAAGAGGAAAAGACCGGGATAAAGGCCGTCGAGAGGGCGCCTCCGACGAGCAAGAAATAGAGAAAATCAGGCAGCGCGAAGGCGGCGATGTATGAATCGGTAACGGCATTCTGTCCAAATTTGGCCCCGATCACCGCTTCCCGGACAAAACCGAGGAGGCGGGAGATCAACATGGCCAGCATGATCGAGCCGGCCGCCTTGGCGATGCGTTGACCGCCCCGGGAAGGCGGCGATCCGTCGTTGTCGATGTGGTTCACTGTCCGACTCCCTTTCCTGGCTGGCTCCCTCCCTAATTGTAGTAACTTTTTTTGCTTTGACAACCGTATTTCCGTCATATCTCCGGCGAGAAGTCAAAAAAACGCCTATACCGGCTATTCTTTCAGACGGTGAAGTCGTCATCCTCCTTTTTTCGCATCCCGGAGCAAACCCTTCTCCTGGAACACCTTCGCCAGGGCGTCAGCGAAAATCTCCGCCGCCGCCTGGGCCTCGGCCACACTGTTGCGGTCTCCGCCGATTTCCACGAGCAGCGCCCTGGGATGCAGCTGCTGGTGGTAGCGCCCGGCCTTGGTGATGACCCCCTTGCACAGTCCCGGCGCTTTTTCATCCAGTTTTGCCGCCACAGCTTCGGCAAACCGGAGGTTATCCCTCCAGCGTGGATGCGCCGCCCGGGCGTCGGTCCCCACGACGATCAGGATCCGCGCCGCCTTCCGACCACCCACCGTCACCGTTTCCCGCAGGGGCACAGCGTCACGATGCAAATCGATGATCGCCAGAGGATTGGGGTAGCGTTGCAGCAACGCCAGGAGGGTCTTTCGCGATTGGACATAGGCCAGATCATAGGATGGGTAGTCATGAATGGCATCGGAATGGACAACCGTTAGTCTCTGCTTCTCCTGAAGCCGCGTTCCCAGGCGCTTGCCGGCCGTGAAGACGCCGGCGTTGCGCCCGTCGAGCCGGGACGAGCCGCCATCAGCGCCGTAATTTTCAGCATTGTGGGTGTGATAGAGCAAGACAAAGGGATTTGGCTCCCCTGACGGCGGCTGGGGAGGAACATCGGAAGCCGGCTGGTTAGGGGAGCTTTTCTCTGTTTTTTCGCCAGAATCGGTGCTGCGCTCTCCGCGAGGATCCTCGCGGAGGATATCCAGCTCGGGGTAATCATCCCCCTCTTGTTCCACGGCCCGCCTCAGATTGGCGCCGCTGCCGGGGCTGTTTTTTTCGCCGGAAGCCACTGTGTTTTTCTGGCCGGACACTGGGTTGGCCTGCTGCAGCGTTGTTCCCAGCAGGGGGATTTGCCCTTCGATCAGACGATTGAGTTGATCGGCCGTAAAGCCCCTCGGACTGGAGGCCGTCAGTGTTTTTTCTTTATCATCCATGTCCGCGCCGTCGCGCTGATCCGTCGGGGCCGCCGGGGATGGCGATGAAAGGACAGGCACGGCCAGCCGGAGAATGTCAAAAGGCGGGAACCATGTCCAAAAAGCCGGCATGGCCCGCCACATCCATCCAAACAGTACGAACGAGGCGAGCAAGACGACCACCCAGAGGCGACTCGGGCCTGTGCGCCCCCATGGGTTTGTCCGGCGAATGAACAAAATAAAAACCCCCTCCCCACCCAATATATGGGTATGAAGGGGGTTAGCAAGCTATGACGGGAATCTCGCCGCCTTACCTTTTTCCTCCGCCGGGAAGCGCTTTTGGCGTCAGCGGCGTCGGCAGCACGGCGTCAATGGCGCCGATGATCAACGCTGCGATCAAAGCGCCGATGACACTGGTTTGGATCGCGTTCGGCACCAACAGTTGGCTCAGCCAGATGACGGCTGCGGAAACGAGAAACCCGACGATGCCGCGATGCATGCTGGTGATCCGGTCTCCGAATAGGGCTTCCGCTGCGTAACCCAGCAGGGCGATAACCAGGGCGGCCACGACGGCTCCCATAATGCCGTTGATGACGAAGAAAGGGATGAACCAACTGGCCACCAAGAGGACAACGGCGGAGACGAGAAAGCGGACGACCATTGAAAACATGATGGGCTGTTTCCTCCTTTTGGAACATTTCGCCCATAGTTTCTCCTCTCCTTCCCGATTCATACATCATCGAAACCCCTTTTTTGGCAATAAAACCTTACCCCCACGCAAAACCCGTCATATTCTGGCTGGAGCGCAAAGTCTTTCTTGCATCTCACTCTGTCACATGGTAAAATGACTTTTGTTGAGTGGCAAGGAGGTGAGGAGTGTGCCCAATATCAAATCAGCGATCAAGCGGGTCAAGATCGCCCGTGAGCGGACGTTGAAGAACGCCTCTGCCCGTTCGGCGCTGCGGACGACGCTGAAGCGTTTCGAAGCCGCCCTGGCCTCCGCCGACGTGGACAATGCTCGCGCCGCCCTTGCCAAGGCTGTCCGGGCTCTCGATAAAGCCGCCGCCAAAGGTTTGATCCACAAGAATACGGCGTCTCGCAAAAAGTCCCGTATCACGAAGCGTTTCAACAAGGCTGCGGTGTAACGGCCACTGTCCGCTAGGCAGTTTTTACGGCGCCTAATAGGGTAATGAAAAGGGAGATCGGAACATCCGGTCTCCCTTTTGTCATGCCTTTTTTGTGGCGAAGGCGAGCAGGCAGAGCTCCAGCGTCTGCTGAGCCTCGCCGGCGCCCGTCTTGATGGCTACGTCGGCTGCCGTCAGGCGATGGTAGAGGCGGCGCAATTCCTCCCTGGGAAAGCGGTCGGACTGGCTCTCCAGTTTCCGCACAACCCCTGCGGGCAGCTTCATCTCCCTGGCCCAGTCGGTCTTGCGCACGCCGGAGGCGGCCAGTTCCTTGAGGCGCAATAACTGCCGCACATGGCGGATGATCAGGAAGAGCAGCGGTATGGGATGCTGGCCGTTGCGGACGAGATCGCGGGTGATGCGCAGGGCGTCGTCGACCCGTCCGTCGCCTAGGGCGTCGGCGATGGCGAAGACATTGTCTTCCGGTGTGGCCGGGACAAGGCGGCGGACTCGTTCCGGCGTCACCCGCCGGGTCGGTGACGGCTCACCGAGAAAGTTGCGCAGCTTTTCCAACTCCAATACCAGCCGGCCCAGATCGTCGCCGACGCGGTCGATGAGCAGGTTCAGCGCCTCGGCTTCAAAAGGCAATTTCATCGCCTTGGCCCGCTGAGCCGCCCAGTTCCGCACGTCGGATTCGGACAGTTTTTTGATCTCGACGGCATGGCCGGCCTTTTCAATCGCTTTGTATAGGCGTTTTCGCTTGTCAACCCCTGAAGGGGAGAAAAAGACGAGGCATGTTGTCGGCGACGGATCAGAGAGGTATTTGAGCAGCGGCGCCTCCGGTTCCATCGTCTTGGAACGGCTCGCCCCCTTTCCTTTTCCCGACGAGGCCCCCTCCCCATCGGCCCCATCAGAACCGCGAGCGGCGCGCAACAGGGGTGCGTCTCGCACGATGACGAGGCGCCGTTCCGCCATGAAGGGCGGTGTCTGGGCCGCTTCGGCGATCGTCTCGGCCGTCACATCCCCCTCCAGTCGGTCCATGTTGAATTCCCCTCCCGGTTGTCCGGCAAAGCGCCCCGTCAATTCTTCCAAGACCTCGCTCATCAGGAAGGGTTCGTCGCCGTAGATCAGGTAGACAGAGGCGTAAACATCCCGCTGGAGCGTTGCCTTCATGCCGGCATAATCCATGACCAACCCGCCTTTCTGCAGACCCCTTGGGGACTGCTCTTCATATATTGTAAAACGAAATCGAGCAAAGGCAAGAGCAGTCGGCAAGGTGGTTGCAGTCTTTGGCAGAGACGGCGGAACAACTGGTCGAACTGATCCGGCGGGAGTATGGCCTGCATGTCCGGTCGATCCAGCGGCTGGCGCCGGTCTGGCGGCTGGAGACTGATATGGGGCCCCTCTGTTTAAAAAGAGTGGGCTATGATGAAGGGAAACTGCGCTTCATCTGTGCGGCCATGGAGCATCTGCGCAGGCAGGGCTTTACCCGTTCACCTGTCTTGCTGCCTTCGCGGGAAGGGCGGTTGTGGATCCCGAACCCGGACATGTGTGGAGATAGCAGGGATTCTGGCGGAGATGGTTGGTTGTTCCTGACCAATTGGGTTGCTGACCGGCCCTGCGATTTTTTTGTGGAAGCGCACATCATCGCCGCAACGGCGACCTTGGCCGAGTTCCACCAGTACGCAAAGGGACTCGAATCACCCGGCTTGTCCCGGCGGCGCTCCCATTGGTTGCGCTGGCCCCGACTGCTGGCGGGGCGGACCGCCGATTTGCACCGCTATGAGGCGCTGGGCGCAGGGGCGCCCGGTGAGCGGGATCTGCTGAAAACACAGATCCGGCAAGCCCAAAGGGCTCTGGCAGTGCTGGAAAAATCGGAGTTTGGGCGCATCGCCGCCGAATCGCGGAAGGAGAACACCTTCGTCCATCGTGATATCGCCGCCCGCAACTTTGTCCTCAATTACCGCGATGAGGCGCACCTGATCGACTTCGACTACTGCCGTTGGGACCTGCGCCTTGTCGATATGGCCCGCCTCCTTGACCGGGTGTTGCGGAGCCACCGCTGGTCCTTTTCGCTCGGGCAGAAGATCCTCTCTGTCTATGAGGAGATCTCTCCCCTACAGCCGGGCGAATACCCTGTGCTCCTCGCCTTCCTCCTCTTTCCGCAGCGCTTCTGGCGCCTCTGCCGCCGCCGTTACGACGGTTTTTTATCGGATACCTCCGAATTCAGCCGCGACCTGCGACAACAGCAAGCGGAACAGAGACAAAAGGGCATCTTCCTTCGCCGTTTTGCCGAGGAATACTGCTGGGGTTTTTTGCACCGTCATGGTTTCGGCTGTATCCTGGAAGGTGAAACCTTTTCGAGTGAACAGGAAAAAGATACGGTCATGTCAGGAGATGTTGGGAAGGCCCGGGATATACCGGCGGGTTCTCTGGGTCTCGCCTATCGAATTGAGTTATACCAGCGTTACTTCCTGCAGTCTTGATTTTTCTTTTTCTGGATGAAAAGGAATTTACTGTGCATATGTAGAAAAAGCCACCGGGGGTGTCGCTATGAAGCGTCCTTTGGTGGTTTTTGTTTGTCTCTATGCTGCCGGCATCGCGCTGGGACTGCTCGGCCATGAAATCAGAACCTATCCCGTCTCCGCTGAAACGGTCCAAATGGGCCTGGCGCTGGCCGTTAGCGGGGTGGCGATGCTGATCTGGGGAGACCGGCATCTGTTCGCCGCGTCGACGGCTCAAGTCCCGCCGAACCTCTGGAAGCGGTCCGCCTTGTACACCGCCGTCATCGCCGCCGGGGCCGCCTACGCTTTTTTGGGAGCAGAGCCCCGTTCCGGACTGTACCCGTCACTGGAGCGAACGGTCACACTCGTTGGCAGGGTGGAACAGATCGCCTCGAAAGATGCCCCCCTGCTCATGGATCTGCGGACCATTGAGGGAGAACAAATCCGCGTGAGGTCCCAGCGGGCGCCGTCAGGGCTTGCGCTTCACCCTTTTGAATGGGTAGAGGTGACAGGGCAGTTGCGTCTCCCGACAGAACGGCGCAATCCCGGAGATTTTGACTACCGATCCTACTTGTGGCGACAAGGCATCGCCGTAGAACTCCACTGCCGCAGCGGCGATGCGATCGGGCGCCTCCGCTCCCTCATCACCGATGCAGAAGGAGAGATTGTTGTCGATGAGGAGGCTGGCTTTTCCGGAAAAAGCGTCACCAACCGGATCGCTGGCGCTGCCTACAGCCTGCGCGGGCAGATGGAGGCTTTTCTCTTTGCGCAACTGCCTCGGGAAACGGCGGGTATCATCAATGGGATCCTCTTCGGCGGTCAGGGCGATCTATCGGAGGAGGATCGCCAAGTCTACCGCGTCACCGGTGTCGCCCATGCCTTCGCTGTCTCCGGCTCCAACATCGGGGTGATCGCCGGGACGGTGTTGACACTCCTGCGCGGCGGCCGGCGCTGGCGGGCGCCCCTCTGGCCGAGCATCGCCGTGACGGCCGCCGCCATCGTATTTTACGGTTTCATGACCGGTTTTCCCGCCTCGGTGCAGCGTGCGCTATTGATGGCGCTGGGCGGACTCCTGGCCTACGGATTCCAGCGCCGAGCCGATCCGCCGACACTCCTGGCTACGGCCGCGCTGCCCATCCTCCTCGTCAACCCCCTGATGCTCGCCGACCCCGGTTTTCAATTATCCTTTTCAGCCACCTGGGGCATCCTGTACCTCTTCCCCACGCTGCATCAGGCGCTTCAACCCGCCAATGAGCGTCTCGCGCTGTCACTGGAGCGACGATTGGCAAGCCCTTTTGCCAGCGTGGGCAGCGTTGCGAGCAAAGGGGCAACCCTGATCATCGATGCCCTGCTTGTCTCACTGGCGGCTCAACTGGCTGTATCGCCCCTCGGCCTCTACTACTTCAACCTGTTTTCGATCTCCGGCCTTCTGGCCAACCTTGCCGGCGGGGTGATCATCGCCCTGGTGACGATCCTGGGTTTCATCTCGTTCCTGCTGTTGCCCATCTGGTCCACAGGCGCGCTGAGTTTCACCCTCGTATCAGCAGCCGCTGTCAGTCTCCTGAATACAGTCCTTCACAGCCTGGCCGGCCTGCCGGGGGCCGCATTGACAGTAGCCACACCCTCTCCCTTGCTCCTGGCCGCCTACTACCTGGTCCTCGTCTTATTCCGGGAGGGTCTCGCCGGCCATCTCCGTCCGAAAACGGCTGCCTACATCCAGGATTGGTCTGTACGAGCAGCCCCGGTCCTGATCATCCTCTTTTTCGCCTTCCGTCTCCTGGCTCCGGAAGAGCTGCGGATCACCTTCATGGATGTGGGGCAGGGGGACGGCATCCTGATTGAGACACCAGGCGGCAAGAAGGTGCTGGTCGATACGCCCGGGCCGCCGCTCTTCACCCTCGGGAACGCAGAGGCGCCATCCAAAAAGAGCTTCGACCCCGGCGAACAGGTCGTATCCCCCTTTTTTCACCGCCAGGGGATCACCCGGTTGGATTTGATCGTCAATACCCATGCTGATCAGGATCACATCGGCGGCCTTCCCTATCTGTTGAACGAGTTCCCGGTGCGCCGACTGGTGCTTTCCACCCCTCCCGGTCCTGCGCCACCGGTTTACCTGGCACTGAGGGACCTGGCCGCTCAACGAGCTGTTCCCGTTCTGGAAGCGCCGGAACCGGGCATCGACATCAGCCCTGATCCGGCTGTCCGGATGACGGTCCTTTACCCGACGCCTGACGCTCCGCCCCAGACAGTCAACGACTCTTCCCTGGCGCTGCTGGTCGAACACGGCCGTTGCCGCCTGCTGCTGACGGGTGACCTGGAGCGGGAAGGACAGGCCTATCTCATTTCCCATTTCGGAGGCGATCTTTTTCCCATGACAGCGGGGGTGGTCAAGATCCCCCACCATGGCAGCAAGCACAACCTGGAACCATCATTCATGGGCGCGCTCGGCGAACCGGCCCTGGCTGTCGTCTCCGTCGGTCGGAACACCTTCGGCCACCCCGCGCCGGAAGTCTTGCAGCGTTGGGGAGAACAGTGCGCCGAGGTCTTGCGCACCGACACCTGCGGCGCCGTCATCGTGACAAGTGACGGCGATCAGTGGCGATGGAATACCACCCGCCGGCAAAGGCAGGCGGAACACCCCCTAACCCCTTAGGGATTCACCAGACGAACCCACATGGCGTCGTTGGTCATGCCGCCCTCGGTGCGCCTGCCAAAGAGGGGTGACACGGCGTTGAGCAGGGGAACAGAGCCATAGAGCCTGCCGTTGACGAGCGTGATGGCGTCGACGCCGTCCTCTGGATTGGTGGGCAGGTAGTTGCTGATCCAACCGTAGCCGTCGCCGGCGTAGAAATAGACAAAACCTGCGCCATAGGGCTCTCCCGGTTTGTTTTCTCTCGCGATTCCCCGGACGGCGAGACTTCCCTGCACCGGGTCATAGAGGATAGCCGAATCCGGAATCCCCCATGCTTTCAGGTACTCAAGGATATCAAAGCGCGTCCTGTGATCGACAGGATCGACGACAAGGGGAACGCTCGCCGCCTGCAAGGTTTTTTCCACGCCGTTGATGTCTAAAGACTTCATCTGCCGCTGGCCCTGGAGCAGAGAGACCTTTTGGACAAGAGGCTTTTGCGGAGCGGGCACAGCCTTCCAGGTTTTGACGATGATCGCTTTTTCTCCGGCGTCCCAGGCGACCATCGCCCCTAACGCCTGGGCCGCCGCCCGGTAGGGGACCATCAGCCGGTTGTTGACGATGCGCGGCGCTACGTCCAGGGCGCCTGTCTGTCCCCCGTTTACCAGGATATTGGGACTATCCACGGTGATCTGCAAGGTGTCTTTGAAACCGCCGGCAGAGGGTCGACGGATGATCACCTGATCGACCCAACCGGATGCATTTTTCGTAAACTGGATATCCCCTTCGGCGATGCCAAGACTGTAGGCCAGATACCTGAGCGGCATCAACACCCGTCCCGCCTTCGCATCGACGAAGGGCGACGAATCCATGCCGTTGCGTTTACCGTTGACATCGTAGTAATTGCGGTTCATCCAAAACTTGGCCGTCAGCAGTTCATTGGGGCTCGTCACCGTGGTCTGCGTGGTCACCGCCGCCGCAGGCGTTGGGCCGGCGGTTAGCGAAACGCCGGCTGCCAGAGCCGTTGTCGGCAAGCTCGCTATTGCAGCAGCGGCGGTGATGGTCGCCACCGCGATGATTCGTCTCCATCTTCTTCTCCAAATGGGTCGTTGCATAGGTTATTCCATTCCTTCCTGTAGAAACAAGGCCCTGACACACAAACTTATTTGAGTCAGCGATTGATGTTTCCGTTGTCGATAGCGCCATGCTTCCATAAAAAATGAAGCCTTTAAGGCAGTATCTTTTAAACCTTACCGCACTTATGGACTATCCGTAAACAAATAAAAAATGGAAGCTCGCTGGGTGAGCGAAAACTTCCACATTTAACAACCGTCGGGCGCGATCCCTATCCGCGTTATGTATGTGTACAACTCTTTCCGTTCCGCGTTGGCAAGGATATGCCAGATCAAGAGGTCCCTTCTCCCTTTTGGCAATCGCGGCAGTAGCCGAATACCTCGAAGGTATGACCAAGGACTTGAAAATGCTCTCGCCGGGCCAGTTCCTCCGCCCTCTCCTCCATGGGGCAATAGGGCAGGCAGACTGACTTGCCACAAGACACACACACCAGGTGGTGGTGGTGGGGCCTCCCATCCAGTTCATACCGGGCGCCCTCCTTCCCCTGCTGGCTGATCAGGCTGACCACCCCCAGGTCGCAAAGCACCTTCAGGTTGCGGTAGACCGTGTCGGCGCTCATATCAGGGTAGTCCTCGCGAAGGCGATCGACCATCTCCTTGACGGAAAGTGGTTCTTTTGCATCAATCAGAGCGCCAATCACCGCCCGCCGCTGGGGTGTGAACTTGTACCCCTTTTCCTTGAGCAGGTCAAGCACATCCTCTGTCTGCGTCTGTTTCGTCTCCTCTATCCCCATGACGCCTCCTGTCCGTTCGAATGTCTTTTCGTTTTTTCCCTATCGTAGCAAGCTTCTGCCTTTTTTCAAATCTTGGTCAGTGATTCGCCAGCCCACGCAGCGTGGCCTCTTCTCTGGACCGGCGGCGGAGAAAGCGATCAGCGGCGGCGCGAAACGCGATGGTCGCCACCAGCAGCACGACTGCCAGCAAGACGATGGTTCCGCCCGGGGCGAGATCGAGATAATAAGAAGCCGTCAGCCCGACGCTGACTTCCGCCAAGGCATAGAGCAGCGCCAGCCAGAGGGCCTTCCGGAAGCTGTTCGCCACCTGCAGGCTGGCGGCGACAGGCAGAACAAGCATGGACGATACGAGCAGGATGCCGACGATCCGCATGGAAGCGGCTACAACAAGGGCTGTCAACACCATGATCAACAGGTTGAGGGCATTAACCGGCAGCCCGCTCAACCTCGCCTTTTCCTCGTTTAAGGTGATATAAAAAAAGCGATGGTAAAAGAGACCGACCATCAGCAACACAGCCATACTGACAACGGCCAGAATGGTCAGATCGCGGTCATTGACGGCAACAATGCTGCCAAAGAGATAGCTCAAGATATCGGAAGAGGCCGATTTTTTCATGCTCAACAGGATGACCGCCAGGGCGACGCCTCCGGACAAAAAAACGGCGATGGAGATCTCGGCGTAGTTTTGAAAGCGGCGGCGCAACCGCTCCAAACCGAGAACGGCGACGATGGAAAAACCTAGGGCCATCAAGGGCGGATAGACACCGAGCAACATCCCCCCGGCGACGCCGGCGAGGGAAATGTGGGAAATCGTATCACCGATCAGGGAAAGCCGGCGCAGAACCAAAAATAGTCCGATGGCCGGACAGATGACGGCGACCATGACGCCGGCCAAAAGCGCCCGGACCATGAAATCGTGTTGGAGCATTTCGGGCATGAGGCTCCCCCTCCTAATGGCCGTGCCGGATCATCTGAACAGGGTGACCGTAGAGCAGCGAGAGGATTTCCGACTGGCGCGCCTTAAAGCCGCTCACCTCGCCATGGAAAAAAAGGCGGCGGTTCAAGCAGACGAGCTTGTTGACCCGCTCTGTCACAGCGCCGATGTCATGGGAGACGATGACGATCGTCATGGCTGATTCGCTGTTCAATCGTTCCAGGAGGCCGTAAAACTGCTCTTCCTGCTCCGCGTCGACGCCGACAGTGGGCTCGTCCAAAAAAAGGATTTCCGGTTCTCCGGCGAGCGCCTGGGCGATAAAAACCCGCTGCTGCTGTCCGCCCGACAGGTGACCGATCAGCCGGTCGGCGAAGGCGTCCATCCCCACCGTGGCCAGGGACTGGTCGATGATCTCCCGGTCAGCACTGTTCAGGCGCCCAAAGAGTCCCTTGCGCCCCAGCCTTCCAGCGGCGACGACCTCGCGGACAGTGGCGGGAAAAGCGGCGTTGAAGGCCGTCGCCTTCTGCGGAACATAGCCGATCCGGCTCCACTGGCGAAACTGCGCCAAAGGTTCTCCCCAAAGCAGCACCTGTCCCTGTTCGGGCGACAACAAACCGAGGAGCAGCCGCAAGAGCGTTGACTTGCCCGAACCGTTCGGGCCGATGATGCCGAGAAAATCTCCCCGGTAGATGTTCAATTGGATGTCGCTCAGGGTTTCCTGGTGACCGTATCGAAAAGAGAGATTCCGGGCCTCAACGAGCAGATTTTTATCGGACTGCCAGAGATCCGGCGGTGCTTGCACAGTCCCCTTCCTGCGAATGGACACGGCCCATCCCCCTTTCAAAAACTCGATGTAACGGCAAGAGGCTTTTTTCCAACCAGCGGTTCTGCTTAAATAAGATTATTCCTATTTGCGATTTCAGCTTACACCGATTTCGCTGCCCAGACAAGTCTCAATTCACCAATAGGTCAATTTCATCCACACAAAAAAAGCGAGTTTCCCTCAATGGATAATCCTTCCCATTTTACCCCTATCGGGAGACAGCTAAACAGAACCGGAGGCCGCAAACCAAGCGCTAGTCGTTGGTCGCGGCCTCCGGGTTTTCATGTTAAGATGTTCCTCTTTATTGCTTGGTGATCAACTTCAGCGCGACAGGGATTTTCGCTTCCACTTTTTCTTTCTTGACCACTTTTTCAGCAGTCTGCACGCCCATTTCGCCGATCAACTTGGGCTGTTGGGCGACGGTGGCCGACATCTTGCCTTCTTGAACGGCCTTGACCGCGTCAGCGCCGCCGTCGAAGCCGACGAGAATCACGTTCTTTTTGGCTGCTTGCAGGGCTTGCAGGGCGCCGAGAGCCATCTCGTCGTTATGACAGAAGACGGCTTGGATGTCGGGCTGACTCTGGAGGATGTTCTCCATGACGGTCATCCCTTTGGAGCGGTTAAAATCGGCAGGCTGCTTGGCTACGACCTTGATTTCTTTTTCGCTATCGATGAGGCTGTGGAAGCCCTGTCCGCGATCACGGGCGGCAGAGGTGCCGGCAATGCCTTCCAGTTCAGCCACTTTGCCTTTGCCGTTCAGGGACTTGACGACAAAATCGGCAGCGAGTTTTCCGCCGGACACGTTGTCGGAGGCGATGTGGGAGACGACATCACCGCCGCTGACGCTGCGGTCGAGGGTGATGACCGGTATGTTCGCTTTGTTGGCGTCTTTGACGGCTGTGACGAGACCATCGCTGTCGGTGGGGTTCAGCAGGATGATGTCCACTTTCTGCTGGATCAGGTTCTCTACCTGGGAGACCTGCTTGGAGGCGTCGTCCTGGGCGTCCATGACCACCAGCTTGGCGCCCATTTTATCGGCGGCAGCTTGGGCGCCGTCGCGCATATCGACAAAGAAGGGGTTGTTCAGCGTCGAGAGGGCGATCCCGACGGTCATCTTCTTGGCGGTGTCGGCCGGTTTATCGGCTGGTTTAGGGGCTTCTTTGGAACCGCCGCAGCCGGCGAGGACGCCGAGCATAAAGAGGGAACCTACGACGAGGGATGCTGCTTTTAAATACCGTTTCATGCGATTTCCTCCTACTTGTTTTCAATCTTTCAATGTTACGCGTCTCTTTCGTGACTCTTTCGCAACTCGTTTAAGGATACGTTCACAAACAACCCCTTCTCCGCTCACCCCCTTGCGGCATTGCGCCGATCTAACAGCACCGCGATCAGGATCACGATGCCTTTTACCGCCTGCTGGTAGAAAGAAGAAACATTGAGTATGTTCAGGCCGTTGTCGAGCACCCCGATGATCAAGGCGCCCACAAGGGTCCCAAGCACGCCGCCCTGGCCGCCGGAGAGGCTGGTTCCTCCGAGGACGACGGCTGCAATGGCGTCCAGTTCATAGCCTGCGCCGGCTGTCGGCTGGGCTGACATAAGCCTTGAGGTGAGGATGGCCCCGGCAAGGCCGCACATGAGGCCGCTGACGGCGTAGACGAAAACCTTGCTGTAGGTCGCCTTGATGCCGCTGAGCACGGCTGCTTCCTCATTGCCGCCGACGGCGAAGACACGACGGCCCACCGTCATCCGGTTTAAAACGAACCAGGCCAGAAGTACCATGACAGCGGTGATGACGACCGGCGTCGGGATAGGTCCCAGGTAACCGCCGCCAAGGGCATTGAAGCCTTCCTCGACGGCGCGGATGGGGCGTCCCTCCGTGTAAATCAGCGTGGCGCCCCGGAAGAGGGTCATGGTGCCAAGAGTAGCCACAAAAGGCGCGATGCGTCCATAGGCGATCAACAACCCGTTCAGTGTGCCGCCGGCGAGGCCGATCAAGCAGGCGTAGAGCAATACCAACCCCGTATCCATGCCGCTGGCCAGCGCCCCCGCAGCCAATGCGCCGGCGAAGGCCAGGATGGAGCCGACAGAAAGGTCGATCCCGCCGGAGATGATCACGAAGGTCATGCCCACAGCGAGCAGGGTGTTGATAGACACCTGCCTGGCGATGTTCAGGATGTTAGAGGGCGTAAAAAAGCGATCTGACATGAGGGTCAGGGCGATGCAGATCAGGACCAGCCCGATCAGCGGCCCCATCCGGTAGCGGCGGAGTTTGTCCAGCAGGTCTTTCATGGTCTACCTCCCGTGGCGCAACGCATAAAGGATTCTTCCGTCACCGTCTCACGGGTGAAATGGCCGGTGACGCTGCCCTCGTACATAACATAGATGCGATCACTCATGCCCATCAGTTCCGGCAGATCGGACGAGATGAGCAGGATGCCGATGCCGCTGGCGGCCATTTGGTTGATCAACTGGTAGATCTCCACCTTGGCGCCTACATCGACGCCGCGCGTCGGCTCATCGAGGATCAGCAGGCGCGGTTTTGTCTCGAGGCATTTGCCGAAGACGACCTTTTGCTGGTTGCCGCCGCTCAGGTTGCGCACCGGCTGGTCCGTCCCAGCCGTCTTGACGCGCAGGGTCTTGACATAGCCGTCCACCATGCGGCGTTCCTCGGCGCCATCGATGACGCCCAAGCGCGCCCGTTTGTCCAGCGTCGGCAGGGCCATGTTGTCCTTCACGCTGGCGATCAGCACCAGACCTTCGTCCTTGCGATCCTCCGGCACCATGGCGATGCCCTGGGCGATGGCTTCAGCAGGATGGCGAAAGAGCCCGGTGAAGGATTCGCCGCTTCTTGTTTTCAGGCGCAGGCTGCCTTTGACCGGATCGAGGCCGTAGATGGCCCGGGCCACCTCTGTCCGGCCGGCGCCCATCAGGCCGCCGATGCCGACCACTTCGCCGGCGCGCACCGTCAGGTTGACCGCTTTCAGCCGGTCGTTTTGCAAGCCTTCCACTTCCAGGATCGTGTCGCCCGGTTTTACGGGTACTTTGGGAAAGCGATCCTCAACCTGCCGGCCGACCATGAGGGAGACCAGTTCATCGATGGTCGTCTCCTTTATGGTCCGAGTGGCGATATATTCGCCGTCACGGAGGACGGTGACGCGGTCACAGATCGCAAACAGTTCCTCCATACGGTGAGAGATGAAGATGATGGACACGCCCTGCGCGGCGAGGGTGGTCATGATGGAGAAGAGCTTTTCTTTTTCCGTCTCCGTCAGGGCGGCGGTTGGCTCGTCCATGATCAGCAGTTTCGCTTCCTTGGAAAGCGCTTTCGCCACTTCGACCAGTTGCTTTTCGCCGACACTCAACGAATCTACAGTTCGCGTCGGAGCCACCGACAATCCCACCTGGTCGAGGAATCGGCGTGACGCCTCCACCAGCGCCGGCCAACGGATGGTTCCCCAACGAGTGAAGGGGCCTTCGTTGCCCAGAAAGATGTTTTCGGCAATGCTCAACTGGGGAACGAGGTTGAATTCCTGGTGGATCATGACGATTCCCAGGGCTTCCGCTTCGCGAGGCCCTTGCACCGCCAATGGACTGCCGTCAAAGTGGATCTCTCCGCTGTCTTTGCCGTAAATGCCGGTCAGGATCTTCATCAGCGTAGACTTGCCGGCGCCATTTTCGCCTAGCAGGGCGTGGATCTCCCCTTTTTCCACACAGAAGTCGACATCCTTAAGCACCCTGGCGCCTGGAAAGCTTTTGTGGATCGCCCGCATCTCCAAAAGGGGCATGCTCTTATCCCTCCCAGCCGTCAAAAGGCGACGCCGGCATAGAGGAGGATGTTGGCGTAGGGCGTCCACTCCCCTGTCCGGATGACGGCCCGGGCCTGACGGCAACGCGTCTTCAGCGATTCGTGGTTGACGAAGTGCAGTTCCACCGGCTTCAAGCGCCCGGCAATGGCCTCGACGATTTGTTCATTCGGTTTTAACTCTTCGGCAACCGTTGCGTTTTCCACGACCATCTCCGAGAGGATGGCGTCGAGGACCGGCAAAAAGGGCGGCACCCCTTTGGTCACAGCCAAGTCGATACAGGGGACGCCGGGCGGAACCGGCAGACCGCTGTCGGCCACCACCACCAGGTCGCCGTGGCCAAGGCTAGCGATCAGGGCGGCCAGATCGTGATGCAAGATGCCCTGTTTTTTCATGTAAGACCCTCCAAAAAACGATTGACTTCTTCCCTGAGCGGCAGCGATGTCTGGGCGCCCGCCTTCGTCACCGACAAGGCGGCGACGGCGCTGGCGAAGCGAAGGGCTTCCTTCAACGGCTGACCCTCGGCCAGGGCGACGGCGAATCCGGCGACGAAGGCGTCCCCAGCAGCTGTTGTATCGACGACGGGGACGGAGAAGGCGGGGATGCGGCGCATCTCTCTCTCGCCGCTGCTATCACCGCTATCGTTAAGGCCGCTGTCTTTAAATAAGACACCTTTCTCGCCCATGGTCACGATCAGCGTTCCCGTCATTTTCTCCTGCAGGTCGACGAAGTCGCGCGCTGGATCGCCGCCAAGCAGGGCTGCTTCGTGCTCATTCGGCACTAGGTAGGTGACGCTGCGGAGCCAATCCTCAGGCAGTTTTTGCGCTGGCGCAGGATTGAGGATTAAGGGTTTTTTCACAAAGGCTGCCAGTTCAATCGCTTTTCCCACCGTCTCCAGGGGCGTTTCCAGTTGGATCACCACTACGTCGGCGGCGGAGAAATCGTCGGCGCAAGCCTCCAGATCGGCTGGTTTCAGTTGATCGTTGGCGCCGGGGACGACGACGATCTGGTTATTCCCAGCGTCGTCGACGGCGATCAGGGCTACACCGGTGGAACCGGAAACCTGCTTGACCCGCGAGGGTTCCAACCCGTTTTCGCGGAAATACCGCAGCATATCGTTTCCGTAACTATCATCGCCGACAGCGCCCAAAAAGGTCACCTCAGCACCGAGACGGTTGGCCGCCATGGCCTGGTTGGCGCCCTTGCCGCCAGGGATGGTGGTAAACTGTTTTCCCTTGACCGTCTCCCCGGCATGAGGAATCCGCTCGGCATAGGCCACGAGATCTACGTTGATGCTGCCGATGACGAGCAGGCGCGGCTTTATCATGGTTCACCCCTCCTGAAAGAAGACTCCCTGATGTCCAACCGGGGCTCCAGTTCAATGTGTTGATAGTTCTCATTGCCCTTGATTGTCTCCAGCAACAGTTGCACGGCCCGCTCCCCCATCTGGTAGGTGGGTTGGATAACCGTCGTCAGCCGCGGATGGATGTACCGCGTGAGGGCGATGCCGTCATAGCCGACGACAGCTATATCAGCGGGGACGCGCAGACCGGCCTCGTTTAACTGTTCCAACGCCCCGATGGCCATCATGTCATTGGCGCAAAAGAGCGCCTCCGGCTGCGGCGTCATTGCCAGCAACCGGGCCATAGCCCGCTTTCCCCCGTCGAGGCGGTAATCACCCTCGACGACAAGGGCCGGTTCCACCGGAAGATCGGCTTTGGTCATGGCCTGGCGAAAGCCCTCCAGTCGCTGCTGCGCCGAGATGGAGGAAGAGGGTCCGCCGATATGGGCGATGCGGCGGTAACCCTGGGATAATAAATGCTCTGTCGCCAGGACGGCGCCACCGACATTGTTGGAACTGATGGAGTGGATATCTAGCGTGATGGTGCGATCGATCACGACCAAGGACGGCAAAGAGCGGCATTCCTCGGCCAGGCGCTCCTCCGTCAACTTCGTGCTGACCAGGATGATTCCGTCAACACACTGCTGGCGCAGGATGCCCAGGTAGAGGATTTCCTTCTCCAGTTCCCAATCGGAGTTGCAGAGGATCAGGTTGTAGCCGTGACGGTAGGCTTCATCCTCTGCGCCCCGGGCCACCTCAGGGAAAAAGGGGTTGGTGATGTCAGGCAGAATCAGGCCGATCGTCCCCGATCTGCGCGTTACCAGAGTGCGGGCAACGCGGCTGGGGCGGTAATCAAGGGTCTGGATGGCGGCCAACACCCGCTCTTCCGTCTTGTTGTCCACATAGCCGCTGGCATTGATGACCCGCGATACCGTCGATACGGATACGCCCGCAAGGGCGGCGACATCTTTGATCGTGGCCATGGCGCACCTCCGATCTTGACGGTTTCGGTTATGTAGCCACATTCTTATGTAGTCGCGCACGTTTGTGGTAACGTTTCCACATGTTAATTCGGCGTTAATTTCTGAATTCCTCTCCGAGAAAGCCTTTCTAAGAAAAAAATATCACGACCACAGCGATCCCCTTTCGCCCTTTATTTTCACGGACCCTTGACATATCTCCGGCAACCCGTTACGATTTAACATGGCGATATTTGCGGATGTCGAAAAAGGGCATCCTTTTTTTATGAGATTTAGGAGGAATAATTGTTTGAAACGGACAGATCTGCGGAACATTGCCATCATCGCCCACGTCGACCACGGCAAGACGACCCTCGTCGACGGACTCCTGCGCCAGTCAGGCGTCTTCCGGGCCAATGAAGAAGTCCAGGACTGTGTCATGGACTCGAACGACCTGGAGCGGGAACGGGGCATCACTATCCTGGCCAAAAACACGGCCGTCTCCTACCAGGGCATCAAGATCAACATCGTCGACACGCCCGGCCACGCCGACTTTTCCGGTGAGGTGGAGCGCATCCTCTCCATGGTCGACGGCGCCATCCTGCTCGTCGACAGCGCCGAAGGCGTCATGGCCCAAACCAAGTTCGTCCTGCGCAAAGCCTTGGAAGCCGGCCTCTGCCCCATCGTCGTCATCAACAAGATGGACCGCAATGACGCCCGCCCCGAGGAAGTGCTCGACGAGATCCTGGAACTGTTCATCGAACTGGGCGCCGATGACGACCAACTGGAATTCCCTGTCCTCTACGCCGTCGGGCGCGCCGGATGGGCCAGTCTGAAAGCGGACGAGCCGGGAGCCACCCTGGAGCCGTTATTTAAAACGATCGTCGAAAAGGTCCCCTGTCCCGAGGGCGACGAGGACGCCCCTGTGCAGTTGCTCGTAGCCGCCCTCGACTATGACAGCTATGTGGGGCGCGTCGCCATCGGCCGCATCCGCCAGGGCCAGTTGCGGGCCGGTCAGCAGGTCTCTGTCTGCAAGCGCGACGGCGCCATCGTCAAAGGCAAACTGCTCAATGTCTACACCTACCAGGGCCTCAAGCGGGTCGCCACGGAAGAAGCGACCGTCGGCGACATCATCTGTGTCACCGGCATCGAGAACGTTCATATCGGCGAGACCGTCTCTGACCCGGACAACCCCGCCCCCCTGCCGATCATCAACGTGGACGAGCCCACCCTGCAAATGACCTTCCAGACGAACACGAGCCCCTTTGCCGGCAAGGAGGGCGAATACGTCACCTCCCGCCACCTGCGGGCGCGCCTTTATAAGGAACTGGAGAAAAACGTGGCCCTTCGCGTCCAGGACACGGAAGACCCCGATGTCTTCCTCGTCTCCGGCCGGGGCGAACTGCACCTGTCCATCCTGATCGAAACAATGCGCCGCGAAGGCTACGAACTGGCCGTCTCGAAGCCCCAGGTCATCCTGCGCAAGGATGAGGACGGCGTCCTCCTGGAGCCGCTGGAGCACCTGACCATTGACGTGCCCGAAGAGTACATGGGCGTCGTCATGGAGAAACTGGGCACCCGCCGCGCCGAGATGACCAACATGGTCAACAGCGGCAACGGCCAAGTCCGCCTGGAGTTCGTCATCCCTGCTCGTGGCCTGATCGGCTACCGGACCGAGTTCCTCACCGACACACGCGGCTTCGGCATCATGCACCACCTCTTCCACGGCTACGGCGAGTACCGTGGCGAGATCCCGGGCCGCAGCCGCGGTGCCGCCGTCGCCCTCGAAGCCGGCAGCACCACCGCCTACGCCCTGGGCTACCTGCAGGAGCGGATTCGCTTCTTCATCTCCCCCGGCGCCGATGTCTACCAAGGCATGATCGTCGGCGAAAACTCGCGGGAACAGGACATGGACATCAACGTCTGCAAGGCCAAGCACCTGACCAACATGCGCGCCTCTGGCTCCGACGGCACCATCCGCCTCGAACCGCCGCGCGTCCTCTCGCTGGAAGACGCCCTGGAGTGGATCGACGACGATGAACTCGTCGAAGTGACGCCGAAAAACATCCGCCTGCGCAAGCGTATCATGGACATCAACCAGCGGGAGCGGGCGAAGAAGAATAAGGCGTTGGGGATCAACTAAGGGATTAACTTAAGCGCCAGCAGCTAAGGGTTTAGCTAAAGAAGCAACTATTAGGAGCCATTTCGTGTAGGAGCCATTCATGACTTAGGCAAAACATGAAATAAGTGAGAACGGATCAAGCCCTTGGGTCTGACTGACGACCCAAGGGCTTGTTGTTTTTCCGGCTTGGGAAAAGCAGGCGAAACGGTTACAATAGAGATATAGAACATATGTTGCCTAACTCTTTTCGTAACCCTTCTGCCTACATTCCTCACTCGCTTGCATATCTCTCCCTTCGCTTCCTCTCCTCCCCATCATGCTTCTTACCTGACCGCATTCTCTAAATCCGTTAGGAGTTGTTCCTATGGACCTTTTTTCCTATCAAAGTGAAGCTTTAAAAAGCAAAGAAGGCCCCTTGGCCTTTCGCATGCGCCCGCGCAGCCTCGACGAGGTGTCTGGGCAGTCGCATCTGTTAAAAAAAGGCTCCCTCTTTCGTCGCATGATCGATGAGGACAAGCTACAGTCCTTTATCCTCTACGGGCCGCCGGGAACGGGCAAGACGACCATCGCCCGATTGATCGCCCAGACGACCGAAAGCAGCTTTGTCACCCTCTCCGCCGTCACGGCCAACACGAGTGACATCAAAAAGGTGGCCAAAGAGGCCGAAGAGCGCCTTTCCTTCAACCAGAAGCGAACGATCCTTTTCATCGACGAGATCCACCGCTTCAACAAGGCCCAGCAGGACGTGTTGCTGCCGATCGTGGAAGACGGCACCCTGATCCTGATCGGCGCCACAACGGAAAACCCGCTTTATGAACTGAACGCCGCCCTCCTCTCCCGGTTGCGCGTCTACATTCTGCAACCGTTAAAAGAGGAGGAACTGGTGTCGCTCCTGAAGCGGGCGCTTACCGACACCGAACGAGGCCTCGGCCTACAGGAGAACGTCCTTACGGAAGAAGCTCTTGATATGGTCGTGCGCGCCGCCAAGGGAGATGCCCGGGCTGCTTTGACGATCCTGGACATGGTCGCAGGAGTTCACGGTGATGCCGAGCAACCGATTGAAGCTTCTGAAGTCACAGAGGTGACGGGCCGGGTCGCTGTCTACTACGACAAAAAAGGCGACCGTCACTACGACACGATCTCCGCCTTCATAAAAAGCATCCGCGGCTCCGACCCTGACGCAGCCCTCTACTGGCTGGCGGTCATGTTGGAAGCCGGCGAAGATCCTCTCTTCATTGCCCGCCGCATTGTTATCCATGCTGCCGAAGACATCGGCATGGCCGACCCGATGGCCCTCGTTGTCGCTCAGGCGGCTGCCGAGGCCGTCAAATTCGTCGGCCTGCCAGAGGGGCGCATCCCCCTGGCCGAAGCGACTATATACCTAGCCTGTGCTCCTAAGAGTAATGGTGCCAAAGATTCTATCGACAAGGCGTTACGAGCCGTGCGGGAGGCGAAACGCATTGAGGTCCCCCGCCACCTGGCAGACACGTCCCACTCTAAAGCTGGCGATCTGCTGGGCAACGGTGTCGGCTACAAGTACCCACATAATTACGGGGGTTATGTCCGGCAAAACTACCTGCCACCGGAAATGGAGAACGCCCGGTTCTATACCCCCTCGGAGAATGGTCGGGAGAAGCAGATCGGGCGTTGGTTGGAGGAATTGCGGGGCGGTTTGAGGGCACCTTCGTTATAATCTCATCAATTTCTTTACGAAGAGTAGTAAATAAAAGTAGACAGAAAAGGAATTCCGAATGCGATTAGTATGAATTTTATATTCTTAATCTGTTCTAGCACTTATTTGGTTAAACAATTAATGCAAATCTAGAGAGCCAAGCTGAGTACGCATCAAGACCGTTACCTATTTGGCTTTAAACTTTATCTTTCGACAGTGGTTCTTTTCATCGTGTCCAACTAATTACTTCACTCTTTTTGCCATAGTCTTCTTTTCAGCAATTAGCTTTTCAATGCTATCATATAGTTTAATTGTCCTTTTATTTGAACCTGGCAAACGTTCTGCTTCATTAATTAAATTAATAGCTCGTTCAAGGTTTTCTCCCCATTGGTAAATATTTTGAGCCATTGCAGTTAAAGTTAATTTTCTTTGTCTAGGGTTGGAATCGCCGATTATTTGTAGTGCTTTACTGTACGTTCGATCGGCACCGGAGTATTGACCAATTTTACTCTGACAAAAGGCCATCATGTGAAGTATGTACGGATCGTTTTCGTTTAACGACAATGCTATACTCAACTTTTCAATTGCTCTTTGCCAATCACCTTCTTGTTTAAGAGCCTGTCCCCACATTTTCCATACTACTGCATCTTTTGCAGTAGGTTTCAGTATTAATTTTGTCGCCCTTTCAAAGTACACATACGCTTGAGCTGAATTCCCCGCGTTTAGTTCAGATGTTGCTCTGGTGTAAAAAACATAAGGACTTTTATCATAATAACTTTCTGCTTGGTCAAAAAGAGATCTTCCTTTATCATAGTTACCAGCAGAGTATTCCTCAGCAGCAGCCTTCGCTAATCCAACAGCCAATTGTTCTGCTTCATCCTTACCGTGAAATAAACTTTGTAAATAATCTACTATTGCTTTAGCGTCCTGCTGTCTAAATTGCATTTCTCTATATCGTGCTCTCACCGCACTTTCATAGTCACGGTTTTTAACAAGCTCAGAAAAAGCGAAAGATGCAGTTATCGGAAGAACAGAATAGGTGATTCCACTTGAAGTAGCATTTGTTAAAAATAAAGAACTTTGGATTAACCCGTTAAGAGCTTTATTCGTTCTATCACGATCCCATTCGGCGAGATGCATATAGTGTTCAATACTTAATGGTTCTTGAGGTGATAATGCAGAGAGCTTAAGAATCAATTTTTGATCTTCCGACAATAGATTGAACATATTTCTAAAACTAAATTCTAATATTTGCTCCGGAACGATCGGAACCTCTTTGTTCAATTGACTTATAAAAGACGTAGATTGCTGAAGTCTCACTTGTCCGACCAACCACAGTATTGCTAATGGCAATCCACCGGAAGTTCTGACTATGCTATTAATACTTTCTTCATCTGCTAACTGCAGCAAATTCCATGTTTCTAACAAACGATGCACTAATTTAACGGAGTCAGTCTGTGCTAAACCCGTTAAACGAATTCTATCTTCTCCTGTCTCTGGCTGCCGTCTCGAAGTGACTAACGCTCTTGTAGGCTGGGGGAGATTTTTTAGAAAGTCGAAGACCCTTGGATCATCGACTGTTTCCAAGTTATCCAAAAAAAGAAGGGATTCTGTTGATTCTAAAAGCTGCTTTGCCATTTCAATCCTGACCTGAATTGGACTGCACAAGTCCTCTTTGAAGCCAGTAGCTTCTAGTATAGCATCTACCACAGAATCAATCCCAATAAGTTCTGGTTTCAATGGTAGTATTCGGTTTTCACTAAGCTCACGATTTTTTGCTGAAACAGAAATGATTGTTTCAAAACGTTTTTCCCGATATAGTTCCCAGACAATTTCCGAAGCTAGGGCAGTTTTTCCGACACCCCCCAGCCCCTCAATTGACGATATCCACCACCTGTTTCTAGAATCTAAACTTTGAAAAACAGTTTCTCGATCTCGGTCACGCCCAATTAAAGGTTCTGGCTTCGGAGGAAGGCGAAAACCATACTCTACTACATTCCAATTTGACGGTTCTACCTTTGGGAGAGAAACTGCTGTTTCACCCCATATAGCTTCAATATGACTGTCCGTTGTTGCGCGACATGTCGAATCTGCCGATCTAATAAAAATGTCTCCCTGTCTAAACATTATATCTCGACCTATTTGCGGCCCATTTTTCTTCATTATTACCGGGCGTCCCGTACGTGGTGGAACATATATCAAGCCTAGTGGTTTTCTACACAATGGAATTCTACAGACCCTGTAAATGATTCCAAAGCGTTCCCCTATATAAGAACGAATAATGTCATTTATATGTGTTTGTGTGATCGACGTTAATATAGTCTCATCAACACCAGTAATGTCCCATGTTTTATCTTTAACCCCTATTAATATATATCCACCTTCTTTGTTATGGAACGCCGCACAATCACGAGCAATCTCTGCTTTTGCCTCACTTGAAGTTAGGTCTATTTTTTCTTTGTAATCCCATAGCTCGCACTCAAATTTTCTTGTCGCTAACTCATTAGCTAAAGAATCATCTACGCGTCCGTTTCTTATTGCTTGTCTAATGATCTCCATACCTTTTCTCCCTTCCTTACAAAGGTTGTATTTCTTTATTCTACATATTTTTCATATCT